>CAIMXQ010000110.1 GCA_903845465.1 uncultured Actinomycetes bacterium | reverse complement strand
CGCCAGCTGCATCAATGAGTTCGCCGAGTTCATCTAATACCTCTTGGCTTTGACCATCGCGTCCTGGTTCTGGTAAATGTTTCGGCATATAGAGCACACCCTGGTTTGCGAAATCAAAGGGAGAACCCACATCGAGCATCTGCACATTGGCGGGGTCAATCTCACCAGCTTCGATCTCTTGATCAGAATCGGTGCCAACGACAAAACCAATACTGCGCGCCATCGCATCGAAGTTATTTCCCACAGTCAACGTTGCAGAGGTTGCTATGACAGGGTTTTGGGTCAGCAAATTACTGCGCAAGATATGCGAGACCGATAGAGGCGCTAAATGCAACGTTGAAAATGTTGGTTCATACCAGAGCACATGTTCATTACCCATTTTCAGCAATTTTCCTGCAGTAGTTGCAATCTCCTGCACCGCACCCTTTACCCGTGCGCGCTCTGCATTTGCATCGGGATCGATGATTTCATCATCAGCATTGATCAACTGCACTAATGCAGTTGCTGTCTCTTTCACTTTGCGAATCGGTGCTTCCAGTGAACTGGGAATCTCTTCAAGTCGACCTTGCGCAGAGAAATCTCCCTTAATCATCTCGCCGTAATCGGCCATCGCATCGTGGAAGCTATCTGCAGCATTGGTCAATCCTTCAGATGGTTTACCCGGCATATATTTACGCGCCATGGCAGCAGCTCGTTGCACGCGTCCTGATGTGAGCTCTTCTGTTACTGCCTGCGTTGTGCGATCCATAAATTCATGCGCTTCATCGAGAATCACCGCATCGCGTTCAGGCAAGATGGGATGCGAATCAACGATTTCAATGGCGAGCAAGGTGTGGTTGGTGACGACAACATCTGCTTCCTGCGCCTTGGCCTTTGCCTTTGCTGCAAAACACTGCGACCCCCATGCACATGCATCTGCACCGACACATTCACGTCCCGATAGAGAGTTAGCAGCCCATACTCGGCGGTCTACTTCTGGTGCATCATCGCGGTCCCCTGATACACCGGGAGTCTTAGCCCATGCAATTAATTTCTTTGCATCTTTTTCAAGATAAGAAGACTCGAGCAACAACTCGCCATCAGGGTCAGCCTCATCTGCATTCATCTTCTGAAGACATACGTAGTTACCAACACCTTTATAGATTGCAAAGGTAATCTCGCGCCCCAGAGCTTTTTCAAGTGCTGGAACAACTGCAGGTAAATCGCGTTCTACCAATTGACGCTGCAGAGCAAGAGTTGCTGTTGCTACCAATACTTTTCGGCCATGAACAAGTGCTGGAACTAAATAAGCCAGAGATTTTCCGGTACCAGTACCTGCCTGCACCATGAGGTGATGGCGATCAGTGAGCGCATTAGCAACAGCTTCAGCCATCTCAATCTGGCCTTCTCGAGTAGAACCACCAATGGCAGAGACTGCAGCATCGAGTGCATCTCTGACTTTCTGGGAAAGTTCGCTCACGAGTGGCACTCTATCTTTCTAAACGCTCTCTTCTGGTGGCTTAGCCCCTCTTGCTCCGAAATGCGGGCTTGGCCAGTAAAAGTTAGACTCCACCACTATGTCAATCCTTCAATGGCTCTTTGAAGCCACCATTCATTTCGGTTCCAAGTCCATAGCTGTCCGCGAAATTATCGGCGGCGTTCTTGGCCTATCTAGCGCAATCCTTGGTGCACGTCGACGTGTAAGCGCTTGGCCAGTAGGCATCATCGGCGATGCCCTTCTCTTTACAGTTTTTCTCGGCGCCGTCTTCTCATTCGGTGACAAAACACAACACGCAAACTTCTATGGCCAAGCAAGCCGCAACCTTCTCTTAATCATCGTAAGTGCATACGGATGGGTCCGTTGGGCACATCACAAGCGCACTGGAATTGCAGGCGCTCCGCCAGTAACTCCACGATGGACAACATCAAAGGAGAAGTTATTTCTGATTCCTGCTATCGCAATATTCTTTGCGATTGCGTCTCAAATCTTCAAGGGTCTTGGTGAAAGTGGCCAGTGGCTCTTAGTTGATACATGGATCTTTACGGGAACCGCACTTGCCACATATGGCATGAGCCGGGGTTACGTTGAGTTCTGGCTTGTCTGGGTTGCAGTCGATGCAGTCGGCGTTCCATTTGCGTTTAAGAATGGTTACTACCCAACAGGTACTTTATATGCGATCTATCTCCCATTTGTTATCTGGGGATTCTTCTCATGGCTTCGTATCTCAAAGAGAGAAGCAGTCAGGTAGTTTCTTATATAAAAAAGCCCGCCGAGTTTATCGGCGGGCTTTTTTAATACTTACTTTTTAGCTGCAACCAGATGTGTTTCCACAACCTTCGCATACAAAGCAAGCACCTGACATACGCATCTTTACGCCACATGTCATACAGAGCGGTGCATCAGATTTGATTCCCATTGATTCAAGGAGATCAGATGATGAACCGATTGTCG
>CAIMXQ010000109.1 GCA_903845465.1 uncultured Actinomycetes bacterium | reverse complement strand
TAGCCGACAGGGAAGATGAAAGTACCAAGATAGAAAACCTTCTTAGTTCCAAGCTCGCGGATTAATTTACCGATAATGCGTGAAGCGAGAAAAACGGCAAGTGATGCGCCAATGAGAGTTCTACCTAATACTGCATCGCTCATGTGCAATGCAGTCTTCAATTCAGGAATACGTGTGGACCAACCGCCCATTAGAACCCCCATAAAAAAGAAATTCAGGCGCAGGGCAGAAATCGATCGCTTAATCTGAGTATCCATTGTGCGCCTCTCTCCAGGCAGCTCATATTTCTAGACAAAAAGATAGACGTGAAGCTCTGGAAAGTCGACAGAATCGGCGTGTCGCTTTATTTCACTTTCCGCTCCTGTCATAATTTTTCTACTTCCCACTTCGAAGAGATTGGGTAAAAATGAAATTTCGCACAGGATTCATTGGCTTTATGGGCCTACTTGGATTGGTAACAGCTGCAATGTCTTTGTTATCACCCTCAACTGCAGTGAAAGAGGACAACCTGGGCGTTACCGCCCTTTCCAACTTGCGCGCATATGCAGGCGCAGGTCTTGTGATGGCGCTCTTTGCGCTGTATTCGCTTTCACGTAAGCATCTACAAGATATTGCGCTGACAATGCTTATCATTTCACTAACTGGATGGGATATCGGACAGATCATCAGCTACGTAGCAGATGGTAAGCCGGATTCATTCACAACAGGATCAATCGTCGTTCAAGCGCTGCTCATCCCAGTTGCTTGGAAAGCGCTCAAGAGCAAGTAAGCCCAGATACTTACTCTTCAAGAATGCATTTCTTGATAAGTAAATGAGAATGTGCCTGGGCTAATAACTCCGGCCCATTTTTTATGGAATTCGCACCACAAGTTCAACAATCGAATCTGCATCAGCGTTTGTCCCAAGTTCAACACTGACAAATCCACCGAGGTTGCCTAAAGTAACCTTTTGACACCTTTTCTGATATCCTTTCGGCAAAGGAATGGAGCCCACATGTCACAGACCGTAAAACTCTCAGATGAACTCGTCGAGGATGCCAAACGCATCGCTGCGGTCGAACATCGCTCTGTACCGCGCCAAATTGAGTTCTATTTCCGCATGGCCCTCATCGCTGAAGAGAATCCAGATCTCTCATTCTCACTTATTCGCGAAATCATGAAGGCCGATGCAGAAGAAGCGGTCGAGGAATACACCTTCGGTTAATGAAGATAACTCAATCCCCAAGCTTTTCTCGTTCCATTAAGAGACTTCACTCAAACCAGAAGAAATCACTGGATCGAGCCGTAAAAACTATTGCAAAGAATCCAGCGATAGGTGATGAAAAGGTCGGCGACCTGGCAGGCATCGCTATATACAAATTCAAAATCAATAATCTCGAATGGCTCGTTGCCTATCGCATCATCACCAAGAAGGAGATCAAACTCCTTGTGGCCGGCCCCCATGAAAACTTCTATCGAGACCTCAAGCGCGGTCTCTAGGCGGGAAGATCGATCTTCCTTAACCTCGAGTAATACAATCTCTCCGTGAGATTGCGAATAAGCCTGTTAATCAGCCGATTGGCAGGCTTTCTCTCTCAGAAAATATTGCGCAGATCAGGTGAAACCATTCAGGGCAAAGTTCTGCTGACTCTCTATCCCAACGCACTTGCCACACTGTCAAAGAATCGCAGCATCGTCTTAGTCTCAGGCACCAACGGCAAGACCTCGACAACACGTGGACTTGCTCAACTTATTTCCCAACTTGGCACAACAGTTACCAATAAGACCGGATCGAATCTCGATCGCGGTAGCGCCACAATGTTGATGCAACCATCGCAGTATGCAGTCCTTGAAGTTGATGAGCTCTATCTTCCGCGCTTGATTGCGCAGACACATCCACGAGCTGTCCTACTGCTCAATCTCTCGCGCGATCAACTACACCGCATGCATGAAGTACAGAAAGTTGCAGACCGCTGGCGCACTGCAGTCGCTGCAGCTCCTGACACAACATTTATCGGCGATACCGATGATCCCTTCGTCGCATACGCACTTTCGGCTGCAAAGATGAGCATCCGAGTTTCATTCGGAGGACGCACCCACAGTGATGGCGCAGTATGTCCATCCTGCGGAATTTATCTGCGTTGGACCAATACAAACTTTGCATGTGCGTGCGGATTAACAAATGGCAAAGCGGATGAAAACCGCGCACCAGGACCCGCTGCATATCGCAATGCAGAGCTCGCCAATATTACAGGCGCTGCATTGGGCGCAAAGCCCATGACATTTGATATCAAGAGCTTCGAGCGCGCCGTTGAAAAAACTATTTCAGGAATTCCATCGTCAATTCGCCTGGTGAAGAACCCCGCATCATGGAGTGAAGCACTTGCAACTGTTAAGGGGCAGAACATAATTCTCATTCTCAATGCCCGCGAAGTCGATGGCATCGACACCTCGTGGCTCTGGGATGTCTCATTCGACGCATTGCGCGGCAAAAAAATCATTGTCTGCGGCGAACGCGCTCATGACATCCACTATCGCTTACATGTTGCAGGTATCGAGAACACCCAAGAGAGAAGCGTGGCATCGGCCTTCGCGCACTTTGCGCCCACCGATCATGTCGAAGTACTCGCTGCCTACACAGCCTTCACGCAGTTGGTAACACCGTGAGCCAACTACGTATCATCCGCATTCACAACGAACTACTTGGTACATACGGTGATCAAGGCAACGCCGAAGTATTAGCTTTTAGAGCAAAGCACCTCGGCGTAGATTCCACCATCATTGATATTTCCTACGATCAATTAATTCCTCGCGATGGCGATATCTATTTACTAGGTGGCGCAGAGAATGCAGCACAGCTACTTTCTCTCGAAGCGATGAAGCGCGATAACACATTGAAAGATGCAATTTCAGATGGCGCAGTTCTGCTTGCAGTCTGTGCTGGATTTCAAATTATTGGCAATACCTTCTGGGCAAATGATAAAAAGGTAGATGGCCTTCGCCTTCTCGATATTGAAACCAATGCAGGACAGACCGAACGTTGCGTGGGTGATGTCGTTGCCCACTCATCCGTCTTTAATTTAGATCTCATCGGATTTGAAAACCATGCCGGCAGAACAGTTCTTGGAACTTCGACAGAACCATTTGCCACAGTCTCATCAGGCTACGGAAATGGTGATGGCAAGACCGATGGCGCCGTCCAAGGCAATGTCATCGGTACATATATGCATGGCCCCATCCTTGCCCGCACACCAGCACTTGCCGATCTACTCATTGCGAGAGCTACCGCACAATAATCTTTACTCCGCGTGCTTAACAGGTGAATGCCCATCAAACCAATCACGTGCCATCTTTAAAATCTCTGGCTCAGTCATTCCCATGAGGTTGGTATCTAAGGTATCAACGACCCTCTTTGCCAAATCGGGATGCTTGCGTTGCAAATACATTTCAAAGTGCACCATTCCTCGCGCCTTGCCATTGCCGTGACCGATCAACAGAATTTCAGATGCCTTACCAATTGCGGCAACAACTTCTTCAAAGTAGGCAGGCACTCCCGGCCCATCACCGCGACCGTGCATTTTCGGATCATCACGGAAGTGATGGTGATTCAGCCCCGCAGGTGCAAAAATCCTCTCTGGCTTTGAACCTTTCGCCACACCCGTCGCCCAGACTCTTGCCTCCTGTTGCGTAATCGTGACAACAACAAACTTCGCGGAGATATCGCTCATTTAAGCTAATTCTTTTACACAAGTACATGGATTTTGTTTGCATAGAATGCAATTAAAATTTGTTTCTTTCACAGTTGATTCAATTATCACGTTATTCTCTTCTCATTGAACATAAATCAAAATCGGCTGATCTTGATTTGCCGCTCTGTAATTGCACTCTATTGCACCGTATCGCTCTAAGCCATGTAGTTAATGGTGCTACCACTCTGGTAAATCTTTCATCTCGCGTTTCTAAAAGCTTTCAAGTACGATGAAGGAATGACGAAGCGACAAGAGTTTCGAGTTATCAGGACCTATGCAGATTTCGAACTCCGCGAATATCAACCATGTGTAATTGCAGAAGTAAAAGTCTCTGCCCGGTATTCATCTGCTTCAAGCTCTGCCTTTGGCTCACTCTTTAATTACATCTCCAAAGGCAATAAGACCTCACAGAAGATTGCAATGACCGCACCCGTGATTGCAGCGCAGAAGACCGACACTTCCGAAGATGAATGGTTTGTCTCATTCGTCATGCCCTCTGGCAGCACCTTTGGTCACCTTCCAGACCCCAATGATCCAAACGTTGTATTGCGTGATCTCGATACTGAAACTTGTATTGCAATGTCATTTCGCGGCCGTGCCACAGAAGAGAAGTCGGAGCAGATGGCTCAGCAACTTCGAGCAGCCGCTGCAAAAGAGAATATGTCACTCTCTTCTGAAACCCGCATCTGTCGCTTCGACCCACCTTTTAAACCAGGCCTTCTGCAATACAACGAGATTGTGATTCCGGTTTATCTGGGGGAGCAGTAACCAACTATTTCTGCGGAGTTGAGTTCAACAAATCAATTGCACTCTGCATCGCCTGCTGCTCGTAATTCACAAAGAGCCCGATATGGCTCTCGCCCTCAATTAAATTCAATGTGGAACCCGCAATGTGTTCTGACAGCCACTTGCCATGCTGTGGCGGAACATTCTTATCCTGCCCACCTTGCCAAATAACAACAGGCACTTTTACATTACGCGGATCAAATCCCCAGGGCTTTAAGTACGAGCTGTAATCATCGGCAACCCAATCCCACCCTGCGTTCATCGTGTATTCAAGGGAATCAAAGAGAATGTTCCACGAAGGAGACTCTTGTGCCTTCTTATCGTTAGGCGATGGTTCAGCTTCGACAAAATTCTCACCCATCTCGCTACCGACCCAGCCTTGAAATCTCTTTACTAAATCATTGATATCGCGAAGCGCATCGGCATATTCATTGAGATCTGCCTGCTGCATACCTTTATAAAAGTCATCGCCCATCTCAGCGAATGGTGCAAGAGAGCCAAGTGTTACAACCCCAACAGAACGCGGATCTAACCCAGTTGCAATCGCATGTTGTCCGCCACCTGATAGCCCGACATTGACCATCGAGGTAATCCCTAAGAAATCTGCGAGCCCTGCAACATCGCGCGCAATATCAATAGTGATTCGCCCTGGCTTTGCTGAACTGCCGGCGTACCCACTGCGCCCAATTGCTATCGCTGAATATCCGCGAGCCGCAAATCCGTCGAGCCAGACCTTCCAACCACTGAGGTCTTGAGTTGTTCCCGCATGCAAAATAATTGCCGCATCAGATGTAATTCCATTGCGCATAAATTCAAAGTTGCGCCCATCAGCGAGCACCAAGTTCTCTCTTAACATCCGCAAAGCCTAAGTGCCGAAGAGAGAAACCTCCACATTTCGGAGCCGCCTCCGATAGGCTTCCCCAACAACAATCGAAGAAAGAGGCAGACCATGGGCGCTTGCACATGCGGTTACACCAGAGATGAAGAGAAGAACTGCGACGGCACACATAAGGTCGTTAAGGCTGTAAAGGCAGATCTCGCCGAGAAGCTCGAGGCAAACGGTTTTCCTCACGCATCTGAATACGTGAAGAACAACTAACTCACTTTCTCAACTTCAGAGTGTGTTCTGAAATCCTGACATTTTTAGGATTGTATTTCCCTTAAATTCATAGACCCATACCCAATCCTCGGTATGGTCATCTGCGTATCCAGCAAATGACTCTGAATGCGTCACAATATTGCCCACCTGAATACATGCCGAGCTTGAGTT
>CAIMXQ010000108.1 GCA_903845465.1 uncultured Actinomycetes bacterium | reverse complement strand
TGGTTTGTTCTTCACGAACTACTTGGCGTTAACAATGTAAAGAACTACGACGGATCGTGGACTGAATACGGCTCCCTCGTCGGCGTTCCTGTTGCAGTTGGGGCGTAATACATAAATGCGTACTTGTGGTGCAACACCAGGTGGCCCGTCCCTTGATGGCATAGATCTATCAAATCAGACCGTTATTCAAGGAGTAATCCTTAAAGATGGTGCAGATGACTCTGTTCCAAACGGTGCACCAGTTACCAACGGTCATGTTCGTCTGCTCGATGCATCTGGTGAATTCACCGCAGAGGTTCCGACCAATAATGATGGTCAGTTCCGTTTCTTCGCAGCTCCTGGCACTTGGACTCTTGTAGTTCAGGCACCGGGTGCTCGCGTAGAGCAGAAGCTCATTGCTGCACAAGGTACGCCTACAGATCTCGTCATTCATATCTAATTTCTGTAATTAATAGAACTGAAAGTAGACTTCCTACATGGCTGAAAAACACGAACTACATGAAAAGGGCTTACGCCTTACACCGCAGCGCGAACTCGTTCTCTCTGCTGTTCGTGAACTAGGGCATGCAACTCCTGAAGAGGTAGCTGAAAAAGTTCGCCAGACACATCCTGGTATCAACTTATCTACCGTCTATCGCAACCTTGAAACACTTGAAAACGTTGGCCTTGTGCAACATGCACACCTTGGCCATGGTGGAGTTCGCTATCACGCAGCTAATGAAGATATTCATGCTCACCTCAACTGCGAGCATTGCGGAACAATCATCGAAGTACCGATCGATGTAACAGCAGCGCTCACACAGGCGCTGATTGATGGATATGGTTTCCATACAGACGTAACTCATATCGCAATTGCTGGTCGCTGCGAAAGTTGCTTTACCAAGCCCTAGACTTATAGGCATGACAGCCGTATTTGTAGAAGATGGCCCCGATAAGGGCGCTATCTGGCATTTCGGCGAACCAGCGAGAGAACAACGCGCTCTTGATGAAGGCAAAGGATGGGCAGATTTATCTCACCTCTCTGTCGTTGCTGTATCCGGTGAAGATCGCCTTAAGTGGTTACACGATTTAACAACTCAGTACCTCACAGATTTTGGTGCAGGTATCTGGACATCAGCTTTGATTCTGGATCCGCAAGGACATGTCGAATATCAATTTAATTTAGTTGATGATGGTGCAACTACCTGGCTGGTGCTTGATCCAGCATTTGCAGAAAATTTGATCACTTACCTGACCAAGATGCGCTTTATGTTGCGTATTGAAGTTCGCGATGCAACGTCCGAATACGCAGTGATGCGAGCACCAGGGGCGGCAACAGATATTGGTGGTCCATTTGCTTTGGTGCCACGAGCAGAACTAGATGAGATGAAGGCAGCATTTGATTCAACAGCAACACAAGTTGGCACTTGGGTTCTCGATGCTGAACGCGTTGCTGCAGGGCGTCCACGTCATGGAATTGATACCGATAACAAGGCGATTCCTAATGAGTTAGGTCTACTCAATAACGCAGTGCATATGAATAAGGGGTGTTATCGGGGACAAGAGACGGTTGCAAAGATTTATAACTTAGGAAAACCACCTCGACGCTTGGTGATGTTGCACCTCGATGGCCATGCAGTTGTGATGCCACCATCTGGAACACCTGTGATGAATGGCGAAGTGCAGGTTGGATTTCTTGGCACAGTTGCTCGCCACCATGAATTAGGTCCGATTGCACTTGCAATCGTGAAGCGCAATACGCCGGTAGATGCACAGTTAATGGTTGAGGGTGTGGCTGCATCGCAGCAGATCATCGTGGAGGCATAAGTGAAGTTCTTAGGGCAAGTATTTATTGTCTGCATCGCTGGCCTTGCAATCATGTGGGCCGTTCGCAAGATTTAACAGTTACTCTTACCCCATGGAGCTCTTCACAACTGTGGTGCTGGCGCTTGTCGCACTTGTTGTGGGTGTGGGGCTCGTGATTTATGGCGTCAAAGGACGACGCGAATCTCAAGCACGCGATGGTCGTACATATAAGAGAGGCAGGCTCTAATGGCCTTCACAATTCCCGAAGGACTACATCCTGATCTCAATCCGCTTGCGTGGATGATCGGTACTTGGCGCGGTAAGGGCCGTGGTGAATATCCAACGATTGAAACTTTTGAATATGCGCACGAAGTTGTCTTTAATCATGACGGACGACCATTTATGAATTACTACTCACGTTCGTGGATCATCGATAAAGAGGGCGAGATTATTCGCCCAGCAGCATCAGAGGCTGGTTTCTGGCGCGTGAAAGAGAAGAATGTTTTGGAAGTTGTTATTTCACACAACACCGGAATCTCAGAAGGTTGGGTCGGACAGTTTGATGGCCCGAAGATTCAATTGGTAATGGATCAAGGGTATTCAGCACCCTCTGCAAAGATTGTTACAGCT
>CAIMXQ010000107.1 GCA_903845465.1 uncultured Actinomycetes bacterium | reverse complement strand
CCAAAGAATGCTGCGACCAAGATGACGATAATGAGAAAAACGATATTGATATTGCTCTTTGAGGCCGCTACTAGCCCAGCGCTGAAGAGAATTGAATCGCCAGGTAGAAAGAATCCAAAGAGAAGACCAGTTTCGACAAATACGATAACGCCAACTATGAGATAGAAAATAAATGGGGCAAGAGCTGCAAATTGTGCATCAAAGGATGCGAGTAAATTCATTACACCGACTTCTTCACAGCTGCAGCAACTTGAATAACTACATTGGGATCAAAGACGCTCGGGACGATAAATGATGTGTTGAGTTGAGATGGGCTCACGCAGTCGGCGATTGCTTCGGCCGCAGCAACAAGTAGCTTGTCAGTAATTTTATGGGCCTGCGCATCAAGTAATCCGCGGAAGATTCCAGGAAATGCCAATACGTTATTGATTTGATTTGGGTGATCGCTTCGGCCAGTTGCAACCACAGCTGCATATTTGCGCGCAATAACAGGGTCGATCTCGGGATCTGGGTTAGCTAACGCAAAGACAATAGATCCAGGTGCCATTGCTTTGATATCTGCTTCAACGAGAACATTGGGTGCGCTGACACCGATAAAGATATCTGCACCCACCAGTGCTTCATGGACTGAACCCTTAAAGTTAGTTTTATTTGAATTTTGAATAAACCAATCGCGCATGGCGCCATCAGATGTGGAATCTCTACTGATTACTCCATCTTTATCGAATGCAATGATGTCTGTGGCGCCACTAAGGACAAGGAGCCGAGCGATTGCTGTTCCAGCCGCTCCTGCACCGCTGAGAATAATCTTGACCTTCGACATATCTTTCTTTACCAGCTTTAGCGCATTGCGCAGAGCGGCAAGCACAACGATTGCTGTTCCATGTTGATCATCGTGGAAAACTGGAATATCAAGTAATTCGCGCAAACGACGTTCTACTTCAAAGCAACGCGGTGCAGAGATATCTTCAAGGTTGATCCCGCCATAGACGGGTGCAATCAATTGCACGGTGCGAACAATCTCATCGACATCTTGTGTATCAAGGCAGACAGGCCACGCATCCACATTGGCAAAGCGTTTAAAGAGAGCAGCCTTACCTTCCATGACAGGCAGCGCTGCATAAGGACCGATATTTCCAAGGCCCAGTACTGCAGAACCATCGGTGACTACTGCAACGGTGTTGCGCTTCATCGTAAGACGACGGACATCAGATGGATCATCAACGATTGCTTGCGAGATGCGGGCAACGCCAGGTGTATAGGCGCGAGATAGATCATCGCGAGTTTTAAGGGGCACCTTGGAATTGACCTCAATCTTTCCTCCGAGGTGGAGTAAGAAGGTACGGTCACTTACCTTGCGAACAGTAAGCCCCTTATGGCTCGAGAGTGCATCGTGAATTTCTTGTGCATGATCTGCATCGATGGTGTCGCAGGTGACGTCGACAACGACCTTTTCAAGTAGAGATTCAACGACGTCGAGGGCGGTGATAGTTGCACCAGCATTGGTAATAGTTGTTGTTATGAGCGCAACTGGTTGAAGTTCAGGAGAACCCTCAACACGAATCGTGATTCCATATCCGGGAGATGTG
>CAIMXQ010000106.1 GCA_903845465.1 uncultured Actinomycetes bacterium | reverse complement strand
GCGATCTTTCAATTGCCGCTGACAATGCAAAGTTTGGTCAGACCGGTCCGATGGTTGGTTCATTCGATGGTGGTTACGGTTCAGGATTATTGGCCGCAAGTGTTGGCCAGAAGAAGGCTCGCGAAATCTGGTTCTTAACTCGCCAATACGATGCACAGGAAGCGTTATCAATGGGCTTAGTAAACACAGTTGTTCCACTCACAGAACTTGAGGCAGAAACTGTTTCGTGGTGTCGCGAGATGTTGCAGAACTCTCCGATTGCTCTTCGCCTCATTAAGGCTTCTATGAACGCTGCAGATGATGGTCTTGCTGGAGTTCAGCAATTGGCCGGAGATGCCACTCTTCTCTTCTACTTATCTCAAGAAGGTCAAGAAGGCCGAGACGCGTATAAAGAGAAGCGCAAACCTGACTTTGGAAAGTTTCCTAAGCGTCCGTAAACCTATGGATCAATCTCTGCTCGACACCATGCGCGTAGTTGCGCTGCCTACAAAGACAAACTTTCGTGGCATTAGCGTTCGAGAAGTAGCGCTATTTCAAGGCGAACATGGATGGGGTGAATTCTCACCATTTCTTGAGTACGGTTATGCAGAGTCAGCACCGTGGTTGGTGTGTGCAATTGAGGCAGCAACTAAGCCCCGTCCGCAGCTCTATCGCAGTTCTGTAAGAGTGAACGGCACGATCCCTGCACTCAATAACCCCGTAGATATTGAGCGCATTGTTGATTCATTTCCAGGAGTACAAACCTTCAAAGTAAAAGTTGGCGATAACTTGCCAGAAGATATTGCACGGCTGGCCAAGGTGAAGTCTCTGCGCCCAAAGGCAAAGCTGCGTATTGATGTTAACGGTAATTGGTCAGTGGCAGAAGCAATTACAAACCTGCGTGCAATCTTCGAAAACATTGGCCCGCTTGAATATGTCGAACAGCCTTGTGAAACAGTGGAAGAGTTGCGTGAACTCAAAGAGAAGTTGAGTATTGATCTCAAAATTGCAGGGGATGAAGTCTTGCGAAAAGCAGCAGATCCATTTGCCGTAGATCTCAGTGGTGCAATCGATGTGTTGATGATCAAGGTACAACCGCTCGGTGGAATTGCGAGAGCTCATAAGTTGGCCGAGCACCACAAGCTCCCTGTAGTTATTTCAAGTGCACTTGAGAGCGCCGTCGGAATCAACTACGGATTGCAACTTGCAGCATCTTTTGAAGATATGAACTTTGATTGTGGCCTTGGAACAGGTTCGCTGCTCAGTTCCAATATTGCAGACTTACCAATTGTTGATGGTGAGATTGAAATTAGAGATGTTGAGCCTGACTTCGCCGGATTAGAAGTGGCACCCGACCGCTTCGAATGGTGGAAGAATCGCGTTATGAAGACTGCCGAGCTCTTGTGATGAACTCATCCACACTGCTTGCTCGCGTCATTGTTCGCCAGATCATCGAAGCTGGCGTCACAGATGTAGTCATTTCTCCGGGATCACGCAATGCGCCACTTTCAATGGCTTTCCACCAGGCAAGTGTTAAGGACCTTATCAAACTTCATGTTCGTATCGACGAGCGCACAGCGGCATTCTTTGCACTGGGTATCGCGAAAGCATCTGGACGACCAGTACCAATCGTGTGTACTAGCGGAACAGCAGTTGCTAACTACCACCCTGCAGTTTTAGAGGCATCACACACAAATATTCCGCTTCTAGTTCTCACAGCAGATCGACCTGCATCTCTGCGCAAGACAGGCGCCAACCAGACAACAGAGCAAGCCCGCATCTTCGGTAAAGCTGTCCGTTACTTTGCAGATGTTTCAGGAAGCGTTTATCCAATGGAACTTCCATTTAATTCACTTCACAGTGGCCCCGTACATCTCAATATTCAATTTGAAGAACCACTCGTTGGCGATAAGAGCGATAACTGGCTCAATGATTTAACAATCATTGAGCCTAAAGTATTTGATCGTAAGACTCCTGGAACTTTCTATACCAAATCTACCCGCGGGGTACTTGTCATTGGCCATGACCGTGGTGGGCTTAGTGCTGAATCAGTACAAAAGTTTGCAGAAGACCTTGGCTGGCCTGTTATTGCAGAAGATCCACTGACATTTAAGAATGCAATTTCACATGCAAGCGTCTTTCTGACATCAAAGACCATCGCAGATGATCTGGTACCAGATACTGTCGTTGTTATTGGCCGAACAACTCTTTCTCGTTCAATCAACGCCTTTATCAAGATGGCGCGTAAAGAGATTGTTATTGACCCACGCATGGCAACGGTTGATACCGACCGCATGGCAGATCAAAAGTTCACGCAGCTTCCGGCTGTTGAATTACAAGCACCTGATGCCGAATATGCAGAGAAGTGGAAGAAGTACTCACTTCGGGCACAGAAGATGGTTTCTGAAATCTCGACATGGTCTGAACAACTCGTAGCTCGCGAAATTGGTTCTGGAATTCCTTCAGGTACTTCACTCTTTATCTCATCGTCTCGCCCTAGCCGTGACCTAGAAGGCTTCGCGGTTGCACGAGATGGCGTAGAAACATTTGCCAACCGTGGCCTTGCAGGCATCGATGGCAATATCTCAACGGCCCTTGGAATTGCATCGCAACGTAAAGAGACCATTGCTGTACTCGGTGATCTTGGATTCCTGCACGATCTCACTGCCTTGATTCATAAAGAAAAAATTAACTTGAAGATATTTGTTATCAATAACGATGGTGGCGGAATCTTCTCAACGCTTTCACAACGAGGCGTCCCAGGTTTTGAAGAGATATTTGGAACTCCCCATGGCCTGGATCCTGCAGCCATTGCGACTTCAATGGGAGTTTCTGCAAAGACAATTGGTTCCCAGAAAGAAATTATCACTGAGCTTTCAGCTCCGGTTCAAGGAATAAGCGTTGTTGTTGTAAATGTTCCTAATCGGGATGCAAATGCAGAATTCCTCAAAGGAATCTATAACAGCGTCTCTTCGATGTAACTTTAATTCTGAAGCGCAGACCTCATAGGAATCATCTTTGCATTGCTCTCCTCTAACTCTTTTTCTGGGTTAGAGCCTGCAACGATTCCACAACCTGCGTAAATTCGAATTTCTTTTCCAGAGATCTTGCCAGTGCGCAGTGCAATACCTAGCTCGCCATCGCCGCTTGCATCAATCCAGCCGACAGGACCGGCGTAGCGTCCGCGGTTCATACCTTCAATCTCATCGATTATGTCGAATGCGATATTGCGAGGAGTGCCACAGACTGCAGCCGATGGATGCAGACTCTTGAGAAGTGAGAATGCATCAACGCGCTGTTTCGTTTCAGTAAGTGCGCCAGTTACATCTGTTGCAAGGTGCATGACGTTTGCTAAGTGCAGAACAAATGGTGATTCAGGAACGTTTGTTGAAGAACAGAATGGCTCAAGAGCTTCAGCTACAGAGCGCACTGCGTATTCATGTTCTTCAAGATCTTTTGATGAACGAGCAAGGGATGCTGCAAGTGCTAAATCTTTCTCATCATCACCTGTCTTTGGAATTGTTCCTGCCAGTACACGCGATGTAACCATTCCTCGAGAAAGACGTAGCAAGAGTTCAGGAGTTGCACCAACGAGACCGTCGACTGCAAATGTCCATGTTGATGGGTATTCAGAGGCAAGTTTCTTTAATACGGGAATGGCTTGAATCTCTTGCGTTGATGTTGCAACGAGGTCACGAGCAAGAACTACCTTGTCGACTCCGTTCTTCTCAATGCGCTTAATCGCTTCAGCAACGCGCTCTTTCCATGCATTAGCACTGATGCTTCCATCGCCAAATGTGAAGGTGCCTTGAGGAAATTCAGCGGGGGATTCAGGGAGAACTGGCTGCGGTGAATCACCAATCCACGTGATCCACGATTGTGAGCCCTTTTGACCGACTACAACTTTAGGGATAACAAGAATGGATTTTTCATTGCGGTCAAAGGAGAAGGATGTGAAGAGAACTGGACCAGTACCACTTCCGTGAACAGAGTTAGCAACTGCGAAAGTTTCTAATTGGTGATGCCACCAGTCACGTGCTTTCTCGAAACGATCTTTTCCGCTGACGGTTGTCGTTGCATGGACTCCCCAGCCCACAAGACCTTCACCGTTTCGCACCCATGAAAGCGGGGAAGCGGAAGGGAGTAAATCTAAAAGTGGAAGATGTTCACCAATGCGAGTTGTGGTGACGGGGATGAGCGAAACCATTTAGTTTTTGAGGCTGCGTGAAATTCTTCGCCATACAAGGGGAAGTGATGTTGCAGTGATTGCAATCTTGAGTGCTTCACCGAGAATAAATGGCGTAAAGCCTGCTTTGAAAGTTGCAGACCATGTCATATCAAGAG
>CAIMXQ010000105.1 GCA_903845465.1 uncultured Actinomycetes bacterium | reverse complement strand
TATAAGTATGCCCAACTGGAGTTTGGAATTTCCAATCCGACCCTAGAAATTGTTAGCGGAAAGATTTCTCGCAAACTTCCTAAAGCGTTATCGGTTGATGAGATCACGAAACTCATTGAGTCTGCCAAGCGAGAAGGCGATCCAATCTCATTGCGAGATTTTGCGATACTCGAACTTCTCTATTCGTCAGGTGCTCGAGTAAGCGAGATTGTAGGTGTAAACACCACTGATATCTCTATCTCGCAGACTAGCGATGGAGATGTGACGGTACTTAAACTGCGTGGAAAAGGGTCAAAGGAGCGCATTGTTCCGCTTGGAAAGTTCGCTGTCGCAGCTCTTGAAGATTACTTTACGCGCACCAGGCCGAGTTTGGCGGCAAAGAATTCCAAAAATGAACCGGCGCTCTTTCTCAACTCCAGAGGAAGGCGCCTTTCCAGGCAGAGCGCATGGCAGATTGTCTTGGATGCAGCTGTGGCAACGGGGCTAGAAGGAAAAGTTTCGCCGCACGTTTTTAGACATTCCTATGCAACGCATTTGCTTGATGGGGGAGCCGATATCCGTGTTGTGCAGGAACTATTGGGCCACTCGTCAGTGACTACAACGCAGATCTACACATTGATTACAATCGATAAAGTGCGTGAAAGTTATAGCACCGCGCATCCGCGCGCGAAGTAGATCTAGATTCCGCGAAGACGACGAGCAAGGATGCTTTGATCACCCTTGGCTTCAAGGTCTGCGATGATCACTGCAATTGATTCACGAACGATACGTCCGCGATCTACTGCAAGTCCTAAATCTCCGCGAAGCATGAGTCGTGCTTGGTCTAGATCAAAGAGCTCATCTGTTGATATGTAGACGGTGATCTTCTCTTCATGAAGTTCGCGACCCGATGGGGATTTTTCAGCAGCGGTAACGCGTCGACGCGAAATTGTGCGGACACCCTTTTTAGTCTTTGGTGTTGCGCTCTGCGTTACCGATGTAACAGGTGCGGAAGTCTGAATAGGTTCTGCAACCTGACGAACTGCGCTGAGCGCTGGGGTATTGGCGCGGAATAGTTCATCTGCTCCGGGCAAGCTAGCTCTACGTGTCATCGTGCGCCTCCTCGGGCTATTAGTTCGCGTGCAAGTCGACGGTATGACTGCGCACCACCGGAAGATGATGCATAGGCAGTGATTGGTTCGCCTGCAACTGTTGTTTCGGAGAATCGAATTGTCTTAGCGATAATGGTTTCAAATACATCGTCAGGATATTTCTCAAGAATTGCAGTGAGAACTTCGCGGTTATGCAGAGTCTTACGCTCATACATAGTTGCAAGAATGCCCACTAATTTAAGCTGTGGATTGAGGAAGCTGCGGACTTTATCGATGTTGCCTTTCAGCTCGATAAAACCATGGAGAGCGAAGTATTCGCACTGCAATGGAACGATGACTTCATCCGATGCAACTAGCGCGTTAATGGTCAGCTGTCCCATAGTTGGCTGGCAGTCGATCAAGATGACATCGTATTCAGAGCGAAGTCTGGCAAGAGCACGCTTTAAGTATTGCTGGCCACCGATTTCAGCGCCAAGAGTTGTTTCAGCTGTACCTAGATCGCGGTTAGCTGGAAGGAAATCAAGACCTGCAACAGAAGACTTCAAAACAATCTCATCGATATTTGCATCTTGTGTCATGAGTGCGTAATACACAGTGTTCTCGAGTGGTAGAGCATGCGCATTGACGCCGAGGCCAAGTGATAAACCACCTTGTGGGTCGAAGTCGACGAGGAGCACGCGACGACCGAGCTCTGCGATCGCAGCCCCTAAGTTGATAGTTGTTGTTGTCTTACCAACGCCACCTTTTTGATTAAAGATAGAGATAACCTTTGCATCACCGTGCTCGGTGATAGGTGCAGGGATTGGAAAATTCTTAGGTGTTCGCCCGAGGAGGTTGGCGGTAGTTGCCACCTCATCGTCAAATGTCGATTTAGCGTTCAAGCGAGAAACCTCTTTTCAGTTGTCGCGACTCTACGCGTAAAGCGCGATGAACTGCAAGTAAGCAAGTACTGTTCCCTCGTGGAAAGTATTGCTACACCTACTGAAATCACCTCGGATGACGCTGAAAATATAGCTCCCGAGAGTGGTTTTAGCGTCCACCTCGCCAACTTCGATGGCCCCTTCGACCTTCTGCTCCAGCTTATTTCTCGCCACAAGATGGATATCACTGAGGTCTCCCTCAGCATGGTCACCGACGAATTCATCTCCTTTATCCGCGCCCTTGAAGATAGCGGTGAGGGCTGGCGACTTGATCAAGCGACCGAGTTCCTCGTAATCGCAGCTACCCTGCTCGATCTGAAGGCGGCTCGTCTACTGCCAAGTGGGGAGATTGAGGATGAGGAAGACCTAGCTCTCCTTGAAGCCCGCGACATTCTCTTTGCTCGACTGCTGCAATATCGAGCATTTAAGGAGATCGCAGCCTCCTTCCAGGATGCGATAGCTCTCGCCGATAAGTCATTCCCACGCGTGGTCGCCCTTGACCCGGCTCTTGCATCCCTGCTGCCCGAGGTTCTTATCGGGGTAGGCGCTATGCGCTTTGCTGCGATCGCCGAACGAGTTCTTACGCCAAAGGCGCCGCCACTGGTCGCCGTTCAGCACCTGCATAGCGCCCTCGTGAGCGTGGCTGAAGAGTCAAAACTCGTTGTCGAAGCCCTTCGGAAGGGTCGCACGCTCTCATTTCGCAACCTGATCCAGGGCGCAGATTCAACCTTGGTGATCGTTGCTCGATTCTTGGCCTTACTTGATCTCTATAAGCAGGGCGCGCTCCGCTTTGAGCAGGTTATGGCCCTGGGCGAACTCCAGATTAGCTGGGTCGGATCCGATGAGGGCGAAGTCCTTGCCTCCGATGAGTTCGATATCCCGGTCTCACTCATGGAAGATGAGCCAGCCGCTGAAATTTCTATCGTAAATGAGACAGAAGAGGAAGAAAATGCCTAATCATGATGT
>CAIMXQ010000104.1 GCA_903845465.1 uncultured Actinomycetes bacterium | reverse complement strand
TACTTGCAGCTGTTGGGGAAGAACTTCACTCCCTTCCTGTCTATGCACTTGCCGCCGCGCTCTGCGAACGCAATATCGATAGCTATGTCTTAGGCGCTCGTACCCCTATCGAAGCGATTTCAACGATGGTCACTCGCTGCGCCCCTCCAGCAATTTTCCTCTGGGCACAGTTGCCACAGAACGCAGATTCAAAATATTGGCAAGAAATTCCATCTATCCGGCCGGCACCTCGCATCGTCGTCGGTGGTCCTGGCTGGGATGCTGTCGAATGTGCATCTGTGATTCGTGCAGAAGGTTTAGAGCACGCCTGCGACGAGATTACACAGGCTTTAGGCGCGTAATTCAGCAGGTAGACTGCGCTCTCGTTGATATCTAAGGGAGCCTAGCGATGATCGATTCTGAAAAGGTCGCGCTCCTTGGCCTGACATATGACGATGTTCTTCTTCTCCCCGACGCATCCGATGTCGTTCCTTCAGAGGTAGATACCTCAACTCGCCTGACGCGCAATATCACTTTGGCAGTTCCCGTTATTTCATCTGCAATGGATACCGTCACTGAATCCACCATGGCTATCGCTATGGCAAAGGCTGGCGGCATCGGAATCATCCACCGCAACCTTCCTGTCGACGAACAAGTTACTCACGTGAAGTTAGTAAAGAACGTTGGCCTAGCAGGAGCAGCAGTAGGTGTGGGCGACGATGGTTTTGCTCGCGCACAGAAGTTGATTGAAGCAGGCGTCGATGTCATCGTCGTAGATACGGCACATGGCCATCATCGTGCAGTGCTCGATGCAATCTCTCGTATCAAGAATTTTTCTTCTACCATCGAAATCATTGGTGGAAATGTTGCAACACGTGCAGGTGCGCAGGCGCTTATCAATGCAGGCGCTGATGCGGTCAAGGTTGGCGTCGGCCCAGGATCAATCTGCACAACTCGCGTTGTTGCAGGCGTCGGTGTTCCACAAGTAACTGCAATCATCGAAGCATCGAAGGCATGTAATAAAGCTGGTATCCCATTGATCGCAGATGGCGGACTTCAATATTCAGGCGACATCGTCAAAGCAATTGTTGCCGGCGCACATTCAGTAATGCTTGGTTCACTACTTGCTGGTTGCGAAGAATCACCCGGCGAACTCGTTGAAATCGATGGCCGCATGTACAAGGCATATCGCGGAATGGGTTCACTCGGTGCAATGCAATCTCGCGGAGAAAAGAAGTCATATTCAAAAGATCGTTACATGCAAGATGATGTACTTTCAGAAGACAAACTTGTTCCCGAAGGAATCGAAGGCAAGGTCGCATACCGTGGACCTGTCGCAGATGTTGTTCACCAACTCGTTGGCGGACTTCGCAGCGGAATGGGATATGCAGGAGCCCCTGATATCGAAACTCTTCGCCGCGAAGGTCGCTTGATTCAGATTACGGCAGCTGGCTTACAGGAGAGCCACCCACACGATGTTCTGCATGTGGCCGATGCCCCTAACTACAGCAAGAAGAAATAACTATGGATTACGAGATCGCACCCGGTAAGCGCGCCCGCCAGGCATATTCTTTTGACGATATCGCCATCGTTCCAAGCCGTCGTACTCGTACCCCTGAAGAGGTAAGTACTACATGGCAGATTGATGCCTACAAGTTTGATCTTCCGCTGATTGCAGCACCGATGGATTCTGTTGTCTCTCCTGAGACAGCTATCGCTATCGGAAAGCTCGGTGGCCTAGGAGTTCTCAACCTCGAAGGTCTGTGGACTCGTTATGACGATCCACGTATTCCACTGGGTGAAATCGCATCGATGCCAGATAAGCATGCAACTCGTCGTATGCAAGAAATTTATGCAGCACCCATCCGCCCAGAATTGATTAAAGAGCGCATCAAACAGATTCGCGATTCAGGTGTCACAGTTGCAGCATCTCTATCACCACAGCGCACGGCACAGCTTCACAAAGCTGTGATTGATGCAGGTGTAGATATCTTCGTCATCCGCGGGACAACTGTCTCTGCCGAACACGTTGCAGCAGAGAACGAAGCCCTCAACCTCAAGAAATTTATCTATGAACTCGACGTCCCTGTCATTGTTGGCGGGGTTGCAACTACAACCGGTGCCCTTCACTTGATGCGCGCCGGAGCAGCTGGCGTTCTCGTCGGTTTCGGTGGAGGAGCAGCACATACAACGCAGACAGTTCTTGGAATTCAAGTGCCGATGGCGACAGCAGTTGCCGATGTTGCAGCAGCG
>CAIMXQ010000103.1 GCA_903845465.1 uncultured Actinomycetes bacterium | reverse complement strand
GCGCTTACTTCAAACGATCTTTTATCAGTCGAGTTCTTCGCAAAGTCCACATCAGGTGCCGCGTGGGATTCACTTGGCACCGATACAAACGCCCCTTACAGTGTCTTTATTAATCCGAAAGATTATCTCGACAAGAATGTAGAGCTCAAGGCTGTGGCAACTAATTCGAAAGGAGATGTCATTGAACTCCCAAGTACACAATTCACTTTCCCCACACCATGACGGAAGCGACCTCTACGTAAGTAATTCTGCGCCAAAGATCGGTAGCTCTGTAACGCTACGAGTACGAGTTCCAAATACGTATCACTTTGCTAAAGCATTCGTTCGTCTCTATCACGATGGCGAACCACGCACCTTTGAATTAACTGCCGGAACACAGGGCAAAGTAGAGACTTGGTACTCAGTAAAGATAGAAATTCTCAATCTCTCAACTCTCTACAGATTTGTCTTTATCTCCGAAGGTAAATATGAATGGCTCAATGCTGCTGGATGCTTTGACCATGATGTTCACTCCAATCAAGATTTTCAGATTGTTGCTGTACCTGAATATCCAGACTGGATAAAGTCATCTGTCTTTTATCAAATCTTCCCGGATCGCTTTGCAAAATCTGGTCAGTCGCATCCGATTCCCGAGTGGGCCATTCCTCGAGATTGGGATCAACTTCCTTCTGTGCATAGTAAACAGACTGGTACCGAGCTCTACGGCGGCGATTTAAAAGGCGTTGAGCAGCACTTAGATTACGTCGCAGATCTTGGAGTCAATGGAATCTATTTCACACCATTTTTCCCGGCACGTTCTAACCATCGTTACGATGCAAGTAGTTTCGATCGCGTAGATCCAATCCTTGGTGGCAACCCAGCAATGTTCTCGTTGGTGGCATCTGCAAAGAAACGAAAGATCAGACTTCTCGGTGATTTAACATCAAATCACTGCGGTGCGGGCCACCCATGGCTTGCTAAAGCTAAAAAAGATAAGAAATCAAAAGAGCGCGGATATTTCTACTGGGATAAATCAGTCAAGCACGGATATGTGGGCTGGTGGGGCTTGGCTTCGCTTCCGAAACTTAATTTCAACTCTCAAGCGCTTCGTAATGAGATGTACTCGGGCAAGAACTCCATTGTTAAAAAATGGTTATCACCGAAATATGGAATGGCTGGCTGGCGCATTGATGTTGGAAATATGACTGGCCGGCTAGGTGCTGATGATCTCCATGATGAAGTAATGCATGGAATTCGCGCTGCAATGGATGAAGTGAAGCCAGATGCCTGGCTTGTGGCAGAGAATGGCGACTTTGTAGCAAGCGATCTCAACGGTCTTGGCTGGCATGGTGCGATGAATTACCAGGGGTTTATGAGGCCGGTTTGGAATTGGATAAATAGCAATTCAAAGATTGGTGGAGGTTTTCAAGGACTGCCCTTTGCAATGCCAAAAATTTCAGGACAGCAACTTGTTTCAAGTATGAAAGAGTTCAATGGATCAATTCCGTGGCGCAGCTTGGTTGCAAGCATGGTCCTATTGGATTCACACGACACAGCACGTATGCGCACTGTTGTGTCAGGAGATAGAACTGCACACCTAAGTGCAATGTCTCTCCTTCTCACTTATCCAGGTGTGCCATCAATCTTTGCTGGTGATGAGATTGGCCTTGAGGGCACGACGGGTGAAGATTCACGAAGGACAATCAATTGGGAAGATCGTTCTGGATGGGATCACGAGTTTCATGCAGAAGTAAGGAAGTTGATTGCACTTCGTCGCACAGAAGACGCGCTGATCAATGGTGGGCTTCGCTGGGTTGAAGTTTGCGATGATTATGTTCTGTATCTACGCGAATCTAAGAAGCAGTCCATTCTTGTATTTATCTCAAGAAATGGCGTCAAAGCCGATATCAATATTGCAAGTCTTGGATACAGAATTTCCAAGACTTTATATGGGGAAAAGGTTTCAGGAAGTAAATTTACAATTAAATCAAAAACGGCGACTCAATCCATCTGGGAAGTTGAGCAATAACCTGCTTAAATCATGCCATGAAATCGCCGTCTCGGAATATCGTCTGGTTCCGCCGAGATTTACGAATCGGTGATCACCCAGCGTTATGCGCTGCAATGGAGAGCGCGGACGAGATAGTTCCAGTCTTTATTCTCAATACAAAACAGATTGCAAATGCAGGTGAAAAACTTCTTGCATATATGGGGCAATCACTTCGCGCGCTGGATAAATCACTCGGAAATCGACTGCACGTAGTCGATGGTGATGCGGTTGAAGTATTACAAGAGTTGATTGCACTCTATGACGCGAAGGAAGTACATATCTCTGCCGAGTATGAACGCTTTGGCGCGCAGCGCGATGCACGCGTGGAAGCTGCAGGAATCAAGCTTGTTCGCACCGGAAGCCCATATGCAGTTGCTCCTGGTCGTGTACTGAAACCAAGTGATGCAACGCCATATAAGGTCTACACACCGTTCTATAAAGGGTGGTGTGCACATGGTTGGCGTGCACCTGCGAAGACCCCGAAAGAGATTAAAGCTCCACAACCATCGGAAAAATACAGAGCCTTTCCAGATTTTCCAACGCCTGCAGGTACGACAATCGCGGAAGCTGGAGAGGCCGCTGCGCTGAAGCGCTTTAAAGAATTTACAAATAAAGGTCTCGATAGTTACGACGAGAATCGAAACTTTGCAGCGATAGATGGCACCTCAAAGATGAGTACCTATCTTAAGTTTGGCGAGATACATCCACGTACTTTGTTGCAAGGTCTTGGCGAGAGTAAAGCCCACGATACTTTCCGTAAAGAGATTGCCTGGCGGGAATTTTATGCAGATGTTCTCTTTAACAATCCCAACACAGATACCGAGTACTACGCGCCGCGGTTTGCCGATATGCGCTATGACAAACCCGGTGCACAATTTATAGCGTGGTGTGAAGGCAAGACTGGCTACCCATTTGTCGATGCCGCAATGCGCCAGTTGGTTGTTGAGGGATGGATGCATAACCGCACACGTATGGTGGTTGCATCCTTCTTAGTAAAAGATCTACACCTGGAATGGCAGCTCGGTGAGCGATTCTTTGCCAAGCACCTCGTTGATTACGACGTGGCATCGAATGCGCATGGATGGCAGTGGACTGCGGGTACCGGCACTGATGCATCCCCCTATTACCGAGTCTTTAATCCCATCGAACAAGGTCGACGCTTTGATGAGAATGGCGATTACATCCGTAAGTACATTCCAGAGCTTGCGCACCTCAGTGCTGCAGAGATTCACGAACCATGGCTATTTCTAGATGGATATTCACATGGATACCCAGAACGCATTGTCGATCACGCAGTAGAGCGGATTGAATCCTTAGAGCGGTTGAAAGAGATCAAGGCTGAGAAGCCTGAACAACCCCCACGCCGCTCTTCTTAGCTTCATACATCGCAGCATCTGCACGCTCTAATAAATTACCCTGACCATCATTGTGAACATGGCCGATGCTGACACCGATTGAAATCGACGTTCCTCGAATATGTATTGGATAGCTCAGAGTTGCTTGCAGCGCATAAGCGGCTTCAAGTGTTCTTTCATAATTTCCGTTAATGAGGACACCAAACTCATCACCACCGAGGCGCGCTAGCACCGCACCTGTTGGAAGTGAACGGCTAAAGCGAGATGCAACATGTTGAAGAACTTCATTTCCCATCTCATGACCATATTTATCATTCACAGGTTTAAATTCATTGAGGTCAAGAAGTAACAGAGCACCTTCAGTCTTTGAAAATGCGGCAAGTTCTGCAATCAATCGTCTGCGATTTGGAAGTCCTGTTAACTCATCTGTGCGGGCGAGTACTTTCTCCTCACCGAGATTTCGAGCTTGCCGGATAACGATGGACATACGGATAAATGCAAGAAAGAGTGTGGCGATAGTTGGCGCGACGATGTACACCGGAAATATCCCTGGCCGCAGTGAAATCAGTGCAAGCAAAGTGGGGCTCATGAAGATTGAAAGAGCGATAAATACTGGATGAATCACCACTGTTCGTTCGGTTGGACTCTGACCTAGCCACACTGAATGTGCAATAAGAACAATTCCAATGAGCCATCCATCATCGGTGAGCTGTCCAAATCTGTAACTACCATTGACTGCAAGCCACAGGTATAGAAGATCAGATGTTGAAAATAGAACTATTCCAAGAAAGAGTGCTATTGCACGTGCGTGTAATCGATGTGTAATCAGTGCGATTGATGCAATCACCAGTAGTAAAAGATCGCAGATTGGAAATAGGAGTGAGAAGAATTGATCCTGCAGATTGTTCACATTCTCTGGGAATACTCGTGATAGAAAGAGAGCTGTCGCGATGGATGAGATGCCAAGCCCAAATATTGCAGAATCAAGCAGTTCAATTGGGTTTAGTTTGCGCCCACGATTGAGCAATCTCGGGATTGCGACAAGCGCCAAGGGATAGAAGAGCATGTAGCTGAACTGCGCAAGCAACTGGGCGTTTGGCGGAATTGAATAGAAGTCACCGTAACTATTAAGAGCTGAGCCAATACCCCAGAAGCTAATAGCTAATGAAATGGCTGCCACCGCTATGGGATCGTTGCTGAGCGGCGATTGTGTAATAGAGACGATAGAGATAATCCAGATTGCGTTATAAAGAATCAGGTCGAGTGCAAAAGATTGTGAATGGATAAGGGATTTAGATGCAAGGTGAATCGTCAGAAAGCCAAGAGGAAGCCAGCGCAATAGCTTGTACACATAGAGATTAAATAAGTAAGGCCTCCACCTATAAATAGGGGAAGCCTTACTTCTAAGCTTATTTAATTAATTAGAAGCCCTTTGCACACAAGAGCCCAGCTGAAGCCTTAGCATCATCTGCACTTGTCTTGAGCTGTCCTGGCGCGCTGACTAGCAAAGCCTTCTTCGCCTCGAGATCTTTAACTTGAGTAGCAAGTTTTGTCTTGGCACCACTGAGGACAAGAACCGCATTGGCTAGCTTTGAGATAGCCCCCGCGAGCTTCTGTTTGTCGGCGGCAACAGTTGAAGCATTCATTGTTGCTTGGAATTGTGTTACCTGCGCACGCGCTTTATCAAGGGCGGCAGATGTACTGGCAAGAGCCGCAGTTGCGGTTGCGTATTCAGTATCAAGTGCCGCTGTTTGATCCGCGACATTTGCAAGATCTGCCTGAGCTTTAATTGCTGCCTGGTACTGAGTTACAGCAGTCAGGCACTCGGCTGATAGCCATGTGAGCTTTGAATTCTTAACGAGTGCATTCTTGGCGCACTTGTACTTATAGCCAGAAACTGTCGTTGTCGCATTGACCTTGGTGCATGCAACGCCATTGCTGATCTTTGCAGCAGCTGATGCTGGCACCGCAGAGATTCCGCCGGCGATAAGAACCGCAGCTACAAGTGAAAGGGATACTTTGCGAAACATAATTCCTCCATTAGATATGTCGCTATGCTATCTAGCCAAACTCACAATTTGAGCGTAACTCGTCGGTATCAGCATTGAATTTCATGTGAATTAGCACCGCTCTGCATCCTGTATGATTAACCCATCGACGCATCCTGCATCGATGTACTTCCCCCAAAGTGAGCCACATGGCCACTTACTTGCGAGTCTTATCAAGACCCTGATGGCTTCCGGTTTTTAACCAGATATGACCATCTAACCGAGACGCGCTTGTCGTCTCGATTGGTGTCTATTTTCATGTCTCTACAAACACGTACCGCTGCGCCCGGAAAAGCTCGTCGCGCTGCCAAAGGTAAGCCGCGCCATACAACTGCTCAGAAGGCTGCTCGCAAGACAGTCGTCGCAAAGCCAGCTGCTCGCGGAACTGCAAAGCGAAGCGCTCCCGTAAAGGATGCCGCATCTGCTGCTGCAAAAGCTTCAACAAAACCAAGCCAGACTTCATCAAGCAAGCGTTATTCAGATCGCGAGAGCGTGACAAAGAAGGAAGTCCGTCTCGCAGATCGCTCCAAGCTTCGCGCGCAACGTTTCCAAGAGCGCACAGCATCAAAGTCTAAGAACATCGAAGGTGCTCCAAAGGGAAACCCTAAGCAGACTCGTGAAGAGCGCACATTTGAAAAGCCAAATAAGGCATTTAAGCCAGCAAAGACTTTCAAACCAGCGGGAGAGCGTCCGGCTACAAAGCCACAATCACGTGCTGCAAAATTTATTGCAGATCGTACAGAGCGCGCTGCACGTCCATTTCGCCCAGAGCGTTTAGAGCGTCCAGCAACAAATGATGTGCGCCCAACAACTCGACGCGAAGCGGTAAAGGCAAAGGTCGCTCACACAGATGATGGTCGCCCAAACTTTGTCCCACAGAAGCGCGAAAAATATAATCCAAGCGCACCGCAATCTGCTGCGCAGCGTCGCGGAGATTCACCACGCACACCCTCAAAGCCTGCGCGTGATCGCCGCAATGATTCACGCAACGAATCACCAGCGTATGCACGCGATGATTTCCGTGCATCAAAGACACATAACAAAGCTGCAGTTGATTTCGGTGCAGATGATAATTACATTTCAGTCAACCTTGCCGATGCAAACCTTGTAGAAGCAACACCACTTTCTGAAGTAACAACAACATTCCGCGACCTTGGTATTGCACCAGCGCTCGCAAATGCACTGAACGCACAAGGCATTACACATCCATTCCCAATCCAGATTGCAACACTTCCCGATGCTCTTGCAGGTCATGACATCTTGGGACGTGGACAGACTGGTTCAGGAAAGACTCTTGCATTCAGCCTTGCGTTACTCACAAATATTTCAGATAAGACAGCGCGCCCTCACAAGCCACTGGCACTTATCTTGACCCCTACTCGCGAACTCGCGCAGCAGATCGACGAAGTTCTTCGTCCACTTGCACGCGCTGTTGGGCACGAGTCGGTAGTTATCGCAGGCGGAATGCCATATGCAAAGCAGATCACGGCAATGCGCAAGGCAACAGCAATCTTGGTTGCAACTCCAGGTCGCCTAATCGATCTTCTTAATAAGAACGAAGTTCAGCTCGATCAACTTCAGATCACTGTTCTTGATGAAGCAGATCAGATGGCAGATATGGGCTTCCTTCCAGTCGTGAAGGAAATTCTTGATCAGGCACATCTTGATGGTCAGCGTCTCTTGTTCTCAGCAACTCTCGATCGCGGTGTTGATTCACTCGTTCGTCAGTACCTCAAGAACCCGAAGACTCACTCATTGCAGAATGACCGTGCTTCAGTTTCAACAATGGAACACCACGTTCTTCAGATGCACCCTGGCGATAAAGATGACATCACCTCGCAGATTGCAGCACGTAATGGAAAGACAATTCTCTTCGTAAAGACTCAGCGCGGTGCAGATCGTCTTGCTGACAAGCTCGCTAATGCAGGTGTTCCAGTAGGCGCACTTCACGGCGGAAAGTCACAAGCAGTTCGTACTCGCACACTTGCGCTGTTCAAGGAGCAAGAGAATTCAGCACTTGTTGCAACAGATGTTGCAGCACGCGGAATCCACGTTGATGGAATCTCACTTGTCGTACACGTTGATCTTCCACAAGATCACAAGGATTACTTACACCGTTCAGGCCGCACAGCTCGCGCTGGCGAATCAGGAACAGTTGTTACCTTGTCATCATCGAAGAATCAGCGCGCAGTATCTGGTCTTCTCGGTCGCGCAGGTGTGACACCGAAGTTCCACGATGTGCGTCCACTCGACGAAAAGTTGATGGTTATCACCGGTGCTCAAGAGCCATCAGGTGTTCCTTATATTCCACCAGTAATGGAGCGAAAGAGCCCAGGCGGTTCACGTTCAGGTGGTGGATCACGTCGCAGTGGTTCAGGTTCAGGTAAGTCTGGTGGATACCGTGGTGGCAATAGCCGCCGTGGTCGTTAATTAATTAGCGCTGCTTCTTACGTACATTCATTCCAATCTGGCGTACAAATTTTCTTGGAACAGTTGAGATAACTGCAACAAGTAATTTGTATTGCCAGCCGGGAATGCTTACAGGCTTATTTGCCAGAGCATCTTTCCATGATTGAGCAACCAAAGCATCTGAGTTCAGCCACATAAAGTTAGGCAAGCTGCCCATCTTCATCCGTCCTCGCTCGTGAAATTCTGTACGGGTAAATCCAGGACAGAGCGCTGAAACCTTTACTCCACTTGTTGCTAGTTCGGTATTCAGTGATTCAGAGAGAACAGTTAGGTATGCCTTCGATGCGCTGTAGGTGCCACCTGCGATAAAGCTTGCAACGGATGAGTTATTGATAATGATTCCAGATTTACGCTCTTTCATTCCGGGAATGATGGTGTGCATCAAACGCATGGGAGTGCGCACCAACACATCAAACATTTGTTGTTCTGCATCTAATTGGCTTGCACTAAAAGCCTTATTGATTCCAAAGCCAGCATTGTTTATAAGCACTTCAATTTCATAGGTGCTGATGTAATCCTCGACGGCACGACAACCAGCATCTGTCGAAAGATCTGCAGGCATTACAAAAGTCTGCACACCATACTTTTCACGAAGGCCAGCAGCGCGTTGATGAAGACGGGCTTCATCGCGTGCAACAAGTGCGATGTTGTATCCCTTTGAGGCTAGTAACCGAGTAAAACTCTCACCGATTCCTGCAGTTGCACCCGTTACCAAAGCCCATTGCGCCATTTACGCCACGATTCCCTTTGGTTCTTCTTCGCGGATATGCCATGAAGAACCGTACTCCGCAATTAAATCAAGGAAGGGTTGTGCTGGGAACCATTCAGGGCCAGATATTCCTGCTGGTTTCCAAGAACCGTTATTAATCAACTCCATTGCAATCAATGGGTTGATAGCTGTCTGCCATACAACTGCCTGATTGCCATAGTTCTTCATAGACCACTCGTTATCAACAACGTTATAGATATAGACAGCCTTTGGTTTGCCTGCCTTATCTAGACCTTTCACAAGTGTTCCAGCGCATGTCTTTCCATGCATGCAATCACCGAGTGTTGCAGGATCAGGAAGCAAAGATGCAAGTAAGTCACGAGGTGAAACCTCAACTCCTTGTACAGACACCTTCTCCTTCTTATCTAGCCCAAGTGTGTGAATAGTTTTGAGAGTCTCGATGAATTGCGCACCAAGTCCATACTTGAAGCGAACTTCTTTCGCCTTTACCTTCATGGGAATAAGCACAGCTTCTTCATGTTCAACGTTGACACATTCAACTGGGCCAATACCATCCGGGAAATCGTATGTCTCGAGCTCGCTAAATGGTTGCGTCGTATACCAACCCCGACCTTCTTCAAAGATCAATGGGGGATTGAGACATTCTTCAATAGTGGTCCATATAGAAAATGATGGAGCGAAGTCATATCCGTCGACGGTGAGATTAGAACCATCCATGACAGCCAAGTAATCGATACGAGAGAAGAGCTCATCTTCGGCATATCGCGCAAAGACATCGCTCATACCTGGTTCGATACCCATGCCGACAACGGCGTAGTTACCGTTCTTATTCCAGATATCTGCACGGTTAAATTGTTCATCGCCTAATTTGATTCCTGGTTTATTAAAGGGATCATCAAGGTGCGCAATAGATAGTGACATCGCCATATCCATATAATTAACTTTTTCTTCTTCACATGCTAAAAAGATTGGCATCACAAAACGCGGATCTACCGCGTTCACCACAATATCGGGTGCTGCTTTACGAATGAGAGCGCGAATATCGTTCACATCAGAGGCATCCACCTCCTCCGCAGAGAAACGTGAATCATTAACCTTTGCTACGGCTGCTTGTGCGCGTGACAGACTGCGATCGGCAACGACCATCGATGTAATAAATGGTCTACGTGATGCGATATTTGCGATTGCACTGCCAACTCCGCCTGCGCCGATAACGAGCGCTTTCATGGGTGGCCTTTCATTCTTTATTACACACGCTTCGAATAAGCGCGTTTAGGGAAGGCTATCCGTACCGATAACCTTTGCCAAGTATCTTCAATGTCGGAGGTATCACGTCCCCGTAGCTCAGTGGATAGAGCAACCGCCTCCTAAGCGGTAGGTCGCAGGTTCAACTCCCGCCGGGGACACCACTTAATTTCTTAAGTGTTTAGTGAGTTATCGTAAATCGCTTCAAGAATGCAGGTGCCCACCAGTTACGTTCTCCGAAGAGGCGCATCAAAGCTGGTACTAACAAGGCTCGCACGATAGTTGCATCGAGAATAACTGCGAGTGCAACACCAAAGCCCATCGATTTAATGGATGTAACTCCACTTGTGATGAAGGCTGCGAAGACAACTGCAAGCAATACTGCAGCTGCAGTGATGATTCGCGCAGATCGTTGCAAGCCAGTTGCGACAGATTCAATATTAGATTTGCCTGCCATATGTTCTTCACGGATACGAGATAACAAGAAGAGTTCGTAGTCCATAGAAAGTCCGAAGACAACAACAGAAATCAAGATAACAATCGATGTATCAAGAGTTCCTGTTAGCGTGAAGGAACCGACTAGCCACTGAAGATGCCCATCGATGAATACCCATGTCAGTGCACCCATAGTTGCAGCAAGAGATAGGAAGTTAAGGAGCACTGCTTTGATCGGCAAGATGATTGACCCAGTGAAGATAAATATCAAGATAAGAACGCTGAGTGCGATCCACCCAAGAGCCCAGGGAAGTGTATGTGCAATGCCATCTTGCGAATCTGTGTAATCGGCTGCTACTCCACCAACGAGAGTTCCTTCTGGAGATTGAACTGCACGAACATCATCAATCATCTTCTGAGCCTCAGGTGTTCGTGGCAACATTGATTCATAGGCAACGATTCGGATATCACTTCCGTATGTCTGTGGTGGAGTCACTGCAACAACTCCAGGAACCTTTGCTAGTTCAGCTGAGTAAGCAGCAATCTCTGCATCCTTACCAGCGCCGTTCATGACGATGATTTCAATTGGGTTGCTGGTTTGTCCAGGAAAGCGCGAAGCTTGAATAGCGGTGGCAATTGCTGCAGGGTTTGATGCAGGAAGCATTCGTGAATCACCTTGTGAGAATGCGATGTTCTTAAGAGGTGCAGCGAAGATTCCCAAGACGATTAGGGCTAAGAGAACCACTGCTACTGGACGCTTCATAACCATTCGCGCTGTCTGTGCCCAGCGTCCATCTTCCTTTGGAGTGATCGCAGATCTGCGAATAACACCTTTATCAACCTTAGGACCTACCAAGGCAAGAATTGGTGGAAGACCAAAGAGTGCACCAGCGACAGCTAGCGCAACAACGGATGTTCCTGCATACCCAAATGATTTAAGGAATGGAAGCGGAAAGAAAGTGAGTGAAAGTAGAGTGACGAAGACTGTGAGACCTGAATAGAAGACAGTTTTTCCAGCAGTCTTAAGAGTTGTAATCAATGAATCCTCAACGCTGTTTCCATGATGGAGCTCTTCGCGGAACCGATTGACCATCAAAAGTGCGTAATCGATTCCAAGACCAAGTCCCATACCTGTAGTCAGGTTGAGCGCATAAATACTGACTGTCGTAAAGAGTGAGATGAGATAGAGAATAAAGAAGGCGCCAAGAATTGCGGCAACGCCCACGACAAGCGGCATCGCAGATGCAGCGAGAGCACCAAAAACAAATGCCAAAAGGATAAATGTGAGTGGAATCGAGATTGCTTCGGAGATACTTAAATCCTTTGAAATCTTCTTCGTGATGGCATTTCCTACAACACCAACTCCACCTGAGTAGAGAGTGAGACCATCAACTTTTCCATCGTAGTGATCTTGGAAATATGCACCTAGCTTTGAGCTCTCGGGTGAAAATGCATCGCCCTTTCCGTAAACAAGTATGAAGGCTGCTTTACCGTCAGTTGATTTCAGTGAAGCAGGTTGGCCAGAACTCCAATAAGAAAGAGTCTTTGTAACACCTGGCTCCTTAGCAATCTTTGCTTCAAGCGCAAGAGCCTTCTGCGTAACTGTTGGATCAGAGACATCGGTCTCTCCTGCATCAACAACGATTGCAACAGTGGGATCTGTAACTTTAAGAGTCTTATGAATGTAGTCGTAGACCTTGTATGAGTCGCTCTTAGGATTTGAATATCCACCTGAATCAAGTCGATTAAAGACTAAGGAACCAACTCCACCTGCAGCGAGGATTCCTACGATAAAGAAGATGACTGCAGCCTTGCGGCGGCGATACATAAGATGGCCAAGTTTCTCGAACATAGGTAGAAGTATGTAGGATTACTTTGTCGGTCTCGAATCGATAGAACAGGTGTTCCCGCATGAGCGATGTGTTTCCTGCAACAACTGACGATGAACGCGATCCTCGTGAAGATCAGAGTGAAGACCGCAAGCGTGAAGCAGAAATAAAAGGGGATAAACCCCCTCATCACGACTAGTTCTTATTCAGATGACGGAGCAGGTTTAGTTGCAGAATCTGTCTTATAGAAACCAGATCCTTTAAATACAACGCCAATATTGGAATACACCTTACGTACTTCGCCCTTGCATACTGGGCACTCAGTCAGTGGATTTTCTGAGAAAGTCTGGAAAGCCTCGAAGGCATGGTCGCATGCGATGCATGCATATTGATATGTAGGCACAGTGTGACCTTTCTCGTGAAGTATCTCGGATTCTCTCTTTGCCTAAGTCTAAAGAAGTGAGACGATAGGCGCGAATCGGTAGGAATTTGAGCACGGGGGAAATGATGAGAATTAGGCAGATCGCAATTGCGATTTTGGGGCTTCTACTTATTGGGATTTCTCCTGCCATGGCAAACACTCTCGTTGCAACAACTCCAGTCGTAGGGTCGACTATTCAAAGCGCTCCCAGTGCAATCACTATCACGACTCAACTTCCTCTGATTGATACTGGAAACGATGTAACAGTTACAGACCCCACTGGCGTTCGCGTTGATGATGGTGCACTCACTATTGATGGCGTCAATGCTGTTATAGGTTTAAAGCAGCTGGTGAAGACTGGTGTTTACACAGTTAACTATTCTCTCCTTGCAGAAAATGATGCTCCGTTCACAGGTTCATTCACTTTCACTTTCGCTGAACCAACTGTCATTGCAACCGCGGCTCCGCAACCTAGTAATTCTCCTGCACCTTCAGGAAATAATCTTGGGACAACAATCTTTGTCCTTGGCTTACTTGCAGCGGCAATCGTTGTGACTGTTGCTCTTTCGCTCTATGCAAGAAAGCTATATAGGGACCGATGAATTTTCTGTCAGGTTATCTGACTGATGTTGCCCCGGTGTTAAGCGCGCTCGGAACTTTCAACAAGTCACTTTCGTTCTTTGCAGCCTTTAGCCTCATCGGCGTTCTCTTAGCAATCTCCTTCTTGCTCGTTGAAAAGGATGGAAAGTTACAAGCAAATTCTTTGAAATTGCGTCGAGGTGGACAACTTCTTGCAGGTATATGGCTTGTAACTAGCGCATTCCAAATAGTTCTGACTCTTGCCAATATTTTGGGCACCACTATCAATGTGGCCCTAGATCCCACAACTCTTCGCTCATTTGTCACACAAGTTGACCTTGGTAAGTTCATGCTCTTTCAAACACTGGCGATTGCTATTGTTTTGATATCGCTCAATTTTGTGCGGGCAGTATTGCCAAGTGTGATCTTGCTCGGACTATCGCTGGCCGCACTTATCGCTCCAGTCTTTCAAAGCCATAGCGCTTCTGGCGGTTCGCATGCCTTAGCAATTGGCTCACTAGTTGTCCATGTGGTGGCTTTATCACTCTGGGTTGGCGGCATCTTTGCTCTTATTGCCCTTGATGAATCAGATCGCAGAATTGCCCTTCCTCGCTTTAGCCAATTAGCGCTATGGGCTGCCATTGCAGTTGTTTCTAGCGGCATCGCAAATGCCTGGGCAAGAATGGATTTCACATCCGCTTGGACAACTTTGTATGCGGAGATAGTAATTGCAAAGGTAATACTTACTTCGGTACTTATATTCCTTGGTTATCGCAATCGCAAAGCACTTCAGGTCGGCGACAAGACCGGGTGGAGTCTGCTTTCACGAGTGATTTTCCTTGAAGCGTTAATCATGGGCTTGGTTACTGTTCTAGGAAGTTGGCTTTCAACAACGCAACCACCTATTGGAAAGAGCCAACCATTTAATGCAGCTCTGAGCGTTGTGGGAGTTGCAACGCCAGCTGCACCAAACCTTTCGAGGTTATTACTTCTCTATAACCCAGATGCGCTCATGATCGGAATTCTCATCACCTTCGTAGCGCTCTATGTAAAGGGATTATCGATTCTAAAAAAGCGTGGGGACTCTTGGCCAGTTGGTCGCACCGTTGCATTTGCCTGTGGCATCGCTGCAATTGATTTCGCAACAAGCGGTGGCCTTGGTGTTTATGCGCTCTTCTCTTTTGAGTACCACATGGTTGCCCATATGGTTTTAGGAATGATTGCACCTATTGGATTGGTACTAGGCGCACCCATAACTCTTGCGCTCCGTACTTTGCCGCAGGGGCGGACACCTGATGAACGAGGTGTTCGTGGAACTCTTATTGCGCTACTGCACTCACGGTATTCAATTATTCTGACAAACCCACTTACTGCACTCGCACTCTTTGATGGTTCACTCTTTGTACTTTATTTCACCAATCTCTTTGGTGATTTGATGCAATCGCACGCTGGACATTTCTTTATGGATATCCACTTCCTTCTAACAGGCTTTCTCTTCTTCCATGTCATCATTGGTATTGATCCCAACCCACGTAAAGTTCCACACCTTGTCCGCATCGTGATTCTCTTTGGAGCAATGAGCATCCACGCCTTCTTTGCAATCGCGCTACTTGCAACAACAACGTTGATTGATGGCGGCTTTTACGGATCGCTGAAAACTCCTTGGCTCGGAGATTTACTCACCGACCAACATGCAGCCGGATCCATCGCATGGGCGATGGGCGAGGTGCCAATAATTCTTGCTCTGATTGCCACCTTTATTCAGTGGATGCGCGATGACAGTCGTGAAGCAAAGCGCATCGACCGCAATGAAGCCCGCATGGCAGCGATGGGTGAGCCAGATGATTTGGCGCAATACAATAATTATCTCAACCAGTTACACCAACGCGATCAAAGGAATACTTCAGAATGAGTCTCGAAGATATCTTTACTCTTCCATCTGAATATAACGACCTTCGCGACAGTGCTCGCTCCCTTTCAGAGAATGAGATAGCGCCACACGCACATGCAGTAGATGAAGATCATCGATATCCACAAGAGGCTCATGATGCTCTCGTTAAATCAGGACTCTATGCAGCGCATGTTCCAACAGAATTTGGTGGCGATGGAGCAGATGCACTGGCAACATGCATCATTATTGAAGAAGTAGCACGCGTCTGTGCTTCCTCATCACTTATTCCTGCAGTCAATAAATTAGGTTCGCTTCCATTGATTTTAAGTGGCAGCACAGAGCAGAAAGAACGTTGGCTAAGACCACTTTCTCAAGGCAAAGGTTTCTCTTATTGCTTATCTGAATCTGAGGCAGGTTCAGATGCGTCAGCACTGAAAACTAAGGCAGAGCGCAAAGGCGACAGTTGGATTATCAATGGAAGCAAGAAATGGATTTCCAATGCTGGAGTTTCAGAGTTCTACACAGTCATCGCACAGACTGACCCGGCACTTGGCTCTAAAGGCATCACTGCATTTATTGTTGAAAAATCAGATCCCGGAGTCTCATTCGGTGCGCCAGAGAAGAAGATGGGTTTTCGTGGATCACCTACTCGCGAGGTGTATTTCGATAACGTCACTATCGGAGATGACCGCCGTATAAGCGAAGTCGGAAAAGGTTTCTCACTAGCGATGGATACCCTCGATCACACTCGCATCACCATTGCTGCACAAGCACTTGGTATCGCGCAAGGTGCGCTCGATACCGCTAAGAAGTATTCACACGAGCGTAAGCAGTTCGGCAAAGAGATCTTTGATTTCCAAGGCGTGCAATTTATGTTGGCAGATATGGCAATTGCTGTTGAAACGGCGCGACAGATTACGTATGCAGCAGCAGCCAAGAGCGAACGAGGCGATAAAGATCTCAAATTCTTCTCGGCCGTAAGCAAGACATATGCCACAGATGTTGCAATGAAGGTAACCACTGATGCAGTGCAAATCCTGGGTGGTTATGGTTATGTATCTGATTATCCAGTTGAACGCATGATGCGTGATGCAAAGCTGACTCAGATTTATGAGGGCACAAATCAGATTCAACGCATTGTCATTGCGCGCAATCTTCCGTAGTTAAGAGCTAAAGCGAAGTACTAAATCTGGTGTTGCAGCTGCGTGTAACGGAATATCCCAATCCTCGCGAGGCAGATCTTCGCCTGAAATTTCATCAGGATGAATAAGTCCGATGCTCCATGCAGAAAGGTGTGGAAGTGCACGGTCGTAGTAACCGCCGCCTTGTCCTAATCGATAGCCACTTCTATCTATACGAAGTGCAGGAACAACGATGACTTCAATCGCTGAAAGATTGGTAAATGCAGCTCCACTTGGTTCACTGATCTTCTTCTTTTGCTGAAGTGTGGAATCATCACCGCTCCACTGAACCCACTCGAGATCGTCGCCACTAATTCGCGGCAGCAGAAGAGTTTTTCCAGCTTTGATCAGAGCAAGATTGAGTTGACGAGTATCTGGCTCATCTCCGTAGGACATATAACTTGCGATGATATTTGCCTTGTGAAATTCCGGTGAAATAGCGAGATAGTCAAAACTATGTTCGATGTAACGTTCGTTACGTTCTCGGCGGTAGCGATTGCGAAGTGAACTCTTTTCTTCGCGCATACCCATGTAAATCCCCTAGAAGTAACTCGTCTGGAAGTAAGGTTAGTGATTATGTCAGAACGTGTGCGTGTAGATGAAGTACTCACCTCTCTCTTAGATTTGTGCCGCCCGCTCGAACCATTTGATATGCCACTTCTTGATGCGCATGATGCGACGCTAGCTGAAGATATTTTCGCTGGCGAACGACTCGTCATGAAGTCAGGCAGCAGAATTCGCTCAACACAGATTGGCCTAGCTGCATCTATCGGACTCGATCACCTTCCAACGCGTCCACACCCACGCGTTGTAGTTATCTCGGCAGGACCGGATCTTGTTGAACCCGGAGTACCTCTCAAGGAAGATGAGGAGTACGAGACCAATTCATGGCTACTCACAACTGCTGTTCGCGAAGTTGGCGCAGTTGCCTATCGCGTTCACTCGATTCCAGATGATGAATCACAATTGCAGAGCGTGATTGAAGATCAACTTGTTCGAGCAGACCTCATCATTATCAGCGGCGAACGCAATGATGATTCCTTTGATCTGATTACTCGTACACTCGAAAAGATTGGCGAGATAACAACAGTTGAAATCGCCATTGAATCAAGTGGCCGCCATAACTATGGAGTCATTGGTCCAGACAAGACTCCTGTTGTGACTCTTCCTGGCGATCCCATCGCCGCTTACATCTCCTTTGAACTTCTGGTCCGCCCCATGATTCGCACCATGTTAGGGACTGCAAATATTCACCGGCCATCAGTGAAGGCAAAGCTTGAGAAGGCCCTGACATCATCAGGTGGTGATCGATCTTATGTTCGCGCAATCTTGAGTGAAGATGGAAAGTCTGTTCTCCCACTTGCATCACAAGATGAACAGGCAACGCTCTCCGATGCAAACTCATTTATCGCAGTACCTGAAGGCGAGACTAATCTTTCGGCAGGTGCGCAAGTAACAGTTGTTGTTCTCGAACGTCGATACCTTTAAAAGATAACCATGGATACGTGGCCCGTCGTCTTAGCAAGCGATGAGATAACTCTGCGCCCTGCTCGTTTTCGAGATCGCGATAAGTGGAACCAAGTCAGGGCAGAAAATAAGGAGTGGCTTACTCCATGGGAGGCCACACTTCCTCAACTTCCATTCGGTTCACCCGCCAATGAGAATCAATCAGAGCGTCCGACTTTTTACCAGATGGTTCGCTCTCTCAATCATGAAGCAAGAGCTGGACGTTCGTATTCATTCCTTATATGGAGTGGTGCAAACCTCGTTGGCCAAGTGACCATGGGCGGAGTCATGTATGGCGCGCTACGAGGTGCACACATTGGCTATTGGATTGACCGCAACTTTGCCAATAAAGGTTTGACCACCCAGGCAGTGAAGTTGGTATCTGGCTTTGGCTTTTCAGAACTTGGACTGCATCGCATAGAAATCAATGTGCGGCCAGAGAATGCTGCATCCTGCAGAGTTGCTGAGAAAGCAGGATTTATCGTGGAGGGCCAGCGCAAAGCATTTCTGCATATTGATGGAGCGTGGAGAGATCACATCTGCTTCGTTAAGAACAATGAATTAATCCAATAAACCCCCCTTGAAATCCACGGGGTTGTGGTGGCGCCCCTCTAACCTTTACCCATCATGGCTTCAGGAATCATTTATCTAGCGATCATCGGGATGTGGGTTGCCTACTTCCTGCCCCGCTGGGTGCACAATAAGAATGAATTCTCTGGAAAGAGCGTCGAACGTTATAAGAGCGCACTTCGTGTAGTTGCAAGCTCAACACCAGGAGCGCTTATCGGAAGCGGAGCTATTTACACCGATGTCGATCGCGCAGGACGAGTTGCGCAGCAACTGTTGCGACGCAGAATCATGGTTACTTTAATTATTACCTCTCTCACACTCACAACGGTAGGTGCGGCAATGCAAACATTCTCATATATCGCTATCGCAATTCCTGTGACTGCAGGAATTATTTATATTGCGAATGTACGCCGACAGGTAAATGGAGAACGCATTCAGCGACGTCGCGTTGATCAACTGCACCGAACAACCGAAGGTGTTTCACATACCAACTTATCCGAAGTACTCACTACCAAGTCACATTCTCACATTGCCGTCAATCAAGATCATTGGGTTCCACTTTCAGAACGTGAACTCACTGGAGTCACTCTTCTTCCTAAAGGTACTGCCCAATCTCGAGCCGAATGGCAACCAAATGAGATTCCAGTCCCAACATATGTCAATGCTCCAAAGGCAGTGGCCTCAAAGCGCATTATTGATTTAACTGAACCAGGCAAATGGTCTGAAGAACAACAACGAATCGAGCGAGAAGCACTTGCAGCAGCTGCGCCTTCACGCGATGAAGTATTTGATCAACAACTTGCAGATGAGGCAGTTGAAAGATTGCGTGAAATAAGAGCGGTTAACGAATAGCTTTAAATCCAGTTACTAAACCACATCCTGGCATGCCAAGCATCGTAGGTAATTAGGTCGCCTAGATAAAGTGGCAAGAAGTAAATGAAATTCACCGCAATCAATATAAGCAACGAAATAACAGCAATCTCACCTGTCTTGCCGTAGGAACTCATAATCGAGCGGGCGCAATACACCATCGCAAGAATGAGAAATGGCTCGAATGCAATTGCGTAGAAGGAAAATACTGTTCTGCGTTGGAAGAAGAACCATGGCAGGTATCCAGCAGCTATTCCTGTAACAATCAAAGAGAGCGCTGGATCCATTCGTCTAACGGCAACGCTTCGTATCCATAAACCAATGACAGTGATAATTGCGATTGTTGCGAGCCACCAGAGCATTGGTGTTCCTAATGCAAGAATTTCTTGAGAGCAGCTTTTCGCACCGCAACCTTGTGGCGTCTCATAGAAGAAGGAAGTTGGGCGAGCCATGATTAACCAACTCCAGGGATTTGCTTGGTATGAATGTCGCTGCACGAGCCCCGTGTGAAAGGTCAACATTTGTTGGTGATAGTAGATAAATGAAGTGAAAACATTTGATGAGTAGAAGCGATCCCAACCGCGGTTACTTGTGAACCAACCGAACCATGAAGAGATGTAGACAGCAAGTGGTATCAATCCAAATTGAGCGATTCGTTGAAGTGTTGGTTTGATAAGTGCGCGACCACTGTGGTGAGTAAATGCTCTATATAAACCAATTGCTCCAAATGCAATCACAAAATACAACGCACTCCACTTTGTCGCCATGGCACAACCAAGTGCAATACCTGTCCACCAATATCTCCGAGTAATAAAGAGATACGTTGCAAGGAGAATAAAGAAGGCTAAGAAGTTATCTAGAAGTGCCGTACGAGAATGCACAAGCGCTAGGCCATCGAGTGCCATGAGTGCACTGGCAAGTGCCGTAAGGAAGGTATCTCTAAAGAGGCGATGAGCAATGCGAGCGATGAGAAGAATCATGAGCGAACCAACCAAAGCAGATGTAATGCGCCAGCCGAATCCGTTATCACCGAAGAGTTTGATTCCTAATCCAATTAGCCACTTTCCAAGTGGAGGATGAACTACGAACTCTGGCTTTGAACCTGAGACCTCAACTCCATATTTGAGAAGATCGCGAGCTCCGTCGACGTAGTACACCTCATCGAAGATAAATGTATTGATGCGTCCAAGATGAATTACTCGAAGAAAGAATGAGATGAGTGCGATAACGACAGGAGCAATCGCTGCAAACATGAGTAAAGAATATGGGAGGATTCGCATATGGCCCTAGTTCTTGCAGCGACTCCACTGGGGAATCCGCTTGATGCGAGCCAGCGCCTTAAAAGCGCAATTGCATCTGCCGACATTATTGCGGCTGAAGATTCACGAAGATTTCACAGATTAGCGTCAGACCTCGGGGTCACATTTACGGCGCGCATTATTTCTTTCTTTGAAGGTAACGAGACCGATCGCACTCAAGAAATTTTGTCGCTTCTGCGCGAAGGCAAAGAAGTTCTAGTTGTCACTGATGCGGGAATGCCAACTATTAGTGATCCAGGATTTCGATTGATGCGTGATGCAATCGCCGAGAAATTACCTACTCTTGTTATTCCAGGACCTAGTGCGCCGACAATGGCGATTGCACTTTCTGGCCTTCCTACAGATCGATTTACATTTGAAGGTTTCGCTCCTCGCGCACAAGGTGCACGTCGTGCTTTCTATGAAAAGTTACGTTTTGAGGAACGCACAATGGTTGTCTTCGAAGCACCTCATCGCTTACTCGAAGCCCTGCAGGATTCTGCTGCAATATTCGGCGACGATCGCAAAGCAGCCATATGTCGCGAGATGACTAAGACCTATGAAGAGACTATTCGCGGGACCATTGCTGAATTAATTACATGGGCACAGAGTCGCGAAATTCTTGGCGAAATAACACTTGTATTTGCAGGAGTTGCAGAAGGTTCTGAAATCAAGACTGCAGATGATGCAGTGGCCCGCGTTCGTGAATATGAAGCAGCTGGAATGGACCGCAAGGGCGCAATTGCCACTGTGGCCGATGAATTCGACCTTCCCAAGAAGATCGTTTATGCGGCGGTAGTCGATGCTAATAAGATGAGCAGATGAAGTCTTTCTACCTGACTACGCCGATTTACTATGTAAATGATGCGCCGCATATTGGCCATGCATATACAACGGTTGCCGGCGATGTTCTTACTCGCTGGCATCGCCAGCGCGGAGAATCTGTCTGGTTCCTTACGGGCACAGACGAACATGGTCAGAAGGTCATGCGTACTGCAGAACAGAATAATGTGGCGCCACAAGCGTGGGTCGATAAGTTAGTTGCAGATGCGTGGAAACCCAATTGGAAAGCGCTCAATATCGCAAATGATGATTTTATTCGCACTACCGAACCACGTCATACAGAACGTGTTCAAAAATTCTTACAGTCGCTGAAAGATTCTGGCCATATCTATGCCGGTAAATATGAAGGCCCATACTGTGTTGGTTGTGAAGAATTTAAACTTCCTGGCGATCTCATTGATGCAGATGGAGAGAAACTCTGCCCGATTCATAGCAAACCAGTTGAACTAGTCAATGAAAATAACTGGTTCTTTAAGTTATCTGAATTTACACAGCCTCTTCTAGAACACTATAAAAATAACCCTGAAGCATGCCAACCAGAAAGTGCACGTAATGAGGTTGTCGCATTCCTCGAAGGTGGAGTTTCGGATCTCTCAATTTCTCGCTCGACATTTGACTGGGGAATTCCAGTTCCTTGGGATACCGACCAAGTTGTCTACGTCTGGTTTGACGCTCTCCTCAACTACGCAACAGCTGTAGGGCTGACTGATGCGCCAGATTCTGAAGGTGGCAAGAAGTTCGCCGCAACATGGCCCGCAGATGTTCACCTGGTTGGAAAAGATATCTTGCGATTTCATGCTGTTATTTGGCCAGCAATGTTGATGGCTGCAGGTATTGATATTCCTAAGAAGGTTTTTGCACACGGCTGGTTGCTTGTCGGCGGCGAGAAGATGAGCAAGTCAAAGCTCACCGGTATTGCACCATCTGATATCACCGACCATTTTGGTGTTGATGCCTTCCGTTACTACTTCTTGCGCGCAATTCCATTCGGTAGCGATGGATCCTTCTCTTGGGAAGATATGAGCGCTCGGTACACATCAGAGCTAGCAAATGATTTCGGTAACCTTGCATCGCGCCTTGCTGCGATGATTGAAAAGTATTGCGGTGGAAAAATCCCAGCGGTAGCTAAAGATGCTGACTTAGCTGCTTCACTTCAGGCAACTGTCGAAAAGGCAGATGCTGCAATGGTTGCTCTCGATTTCCAAGGTGGCATCAATGCAGTGATGGATTACTGCAAGCAGGTCAATGGCTTTGTCACCATTAAAGAGCCATGGATTCTTGCAAAAGATCCAGCAAACCAAGCAATCCTTGAAGATGTTTTATACAACACTGCCGAATCTCTGCGCGCACTGGCTGTATTGCTTCACCCAGTAATGCCTGCAACCACAGAGATCTTGTGGGAATCACTCGGCGCAAAGGCAACATTGGGTGAAATCGGCAAGCAGCACATCTCAAAGGTTGCGACCTGGGGTCAGTTGCCACAAGGTGCAACCGTGACAAAGACTCCGGTCTTATTCCCACGGTTAGAAGTTAAAGAGTAATTTTCTGATGGCCGATCGCCACAATCGCGATATAGATCGTCAACCGGCTCCGCTGCCTGAACCTCTTCCTTTTCCTACAGTTGATGCGCATGCACATATTGAAATCGTTACTAATGAAGCTCCAGATTCAGATGCGGTGCGCCAAGTTCTCGATGATGCAAAGTCAGTCAATGTCGATCGCATAGTGCAGGTTGGATATTCAGCAGAACAATCTCAGTGGAGTGTTGATATGGCAAACGCTTTTCCTGGCCGCGTACTTGCAGCAGTTGCACTGCATCCCAACGAGGCACCAGTAGTCCCAGATCTTGAAGCTGACTGGAAGATTATTGAGAAGCTTGCGCAAGATCCACGTGTGCGTGCCATCGGTGAAACAGGGCTTGATTACTTTCGCACGGAACCTGCGCTACGCAAGCGCCAGCAAGAATCTTTTAAGTGGCATATTGATTTAGCAAAGCGCACCAATAAGGCTCTGGTTATTCATGATCGTGATTCTCACGATGATGTTCTCTCTATCTTGCTTGAAGTCGGCGCCCCAGAAAAGACTGTTTTTCATTGTTTCTCAGGCGATGTCGAAATGGCCAAGACCTGTATAGATCGCGGTTATATCTTGTCCTTTGCGGGAACCATGACATTTAAAAATGCACCAGCGCTGCGCGATGCGGTCAAACTTGTTCCTCACGATCAATTATTGGTCGAAACAGATTCACCATTTTTAGCGCCGGCGCCTCATCGCGGAGCACTAAATACACCAGCACAAATTGCCAATATCGTGCGCGCAATGGCTGCCGAACGCAATGAAGATGTTGCAGAACTTGCTACCGCTTTATCTGTAAATGCTGAACGTATCTTTGGGTCTTTTGCATGAGTCTTTTAGGCGCCGCAGAAATACGCGAGCTTGCAGCCTCTCTTGATCTCAAACCCTCTAAATCACTAGGACAAAACTTTGTTCATGATGGAAACGTCTGCCGAAAGATAGTTCGCACCGCAGGTCTTACATCTACAGATATCGCACTTGAAATTGGCCCGGGTCTTGGATCTCTTACTCTTGCAATGCTGGAAGAAGCTAAGGCAGTTGTTGCCGTTGAAATTGATTCGCGCCTTGCCACGCAACTACCCATCACTGTTGCAAAGCACTCTGATCGCGCTGAAGTACTAACGGTGATCAATCAAGATGCGCTCACACTGAAGGAACTTCCTTTGGCACCCACAGTCCTGATTGCTAACTTGCCATATAACGTCTCTGTTCCTGTATTTCTTCACCTACTGGAGATTCTTCCTTCGCTGCGAAGCGGTGTTGTGATGGTGCAAGCAGAAGTTGCCGAACGACTTGCAGCAAAACCAAATACAAAAGAGTATGGAATTCCAAGCGTTAAAGCTGCATGGTGGGCTGATGTTACGGGCGCCGGTTCGGTATCTCGCAATATCTTCTGGCCACAACCAAATGTAGATTCCAAGCTCGTTGGATTTACTCGACGTGCGACTCCAGGTGATGAAGAACTTCGCAAAAAAGTATTTGCGATTATCGATTTGGCTTTTGCCCAACGTCGCAAGATGCTCCGTTCGGCACTTTCATCCATGTATGGAGGATCAGGGGCGGCAGAGGCGGTATTGAATGCAGCGGGAATCGATCCAACACTTCGTGGAGAAGCACTTGATATCTCAGCCTTCTGCGCCATTGCATCACAACGAGTAGAGTCTTAACGTGGCTCATAGTTCAGTAACAGTTCGCGTACCCGCGAAAGTTAATCTGCAGTTATCTGTAGGACCACGTGAAGCCGATGGATATCACAACCTTGTCTCAGTCTTTCAAGCTATCTCCATATTCGATGACATTACAGTCAGTAAATCGAATCCTGGAAGTGGCGTCACTATCTCTGTCACAGGCGAGCACACTCATGGTGTTCCAGAAGATCACTCAAACCTTGCAGTAAAAGCTGCGCAATTAATTGGTGAGAAATTCGACTTTGCTGCAGATGTTCATATTGAAATTAAGAAGTCAATACCAGTTGCAGGTGGCATGGCTGGCGGAAGTGCAGATGCTGCAGGCACTTTAGTTGCGATGGATTCACTCTTCCAGCTCGAGATGTCTCGCGAAGAGTTGCATGCGATGGGTTCAGAGCTCGGTAGCGATGTTCCTTTTATGATCTCTGGTGGAACTGCAATCGGACAAGGTCGCGGTGATCAACTCACTGCTGCACTTTCTCGCGGCACTTATCAATGGGTATTGGCACTCTCTAGCGTTGGGTTATCAACTCCTGCTGTCTATACAGAATGCGATCGCATGCGCGCTGAGATGGATATTGCAGCGCCGCAGGTTTCTGATGCCTTGATGCAATCACTTCTTGCAGCAGATGCCGAATCAGTGGGGCGTGCACTTACTAATGATTTGCAGAACGCTGCGTGTTCATTGCGACCGGCCCTTAGCCTTGTACTTGAAGTGGGCCGCGATTACGGAGCCTTGGGTGCAATCGTTTCGGGTTCTGGCCCAACAGTTGCATTCTTAGTTGCAGATGAAGATGCTGGCCTTGATTTGGCAGTAGCGCTAACAGCAAGCGGCGTAGTTGGAAGCGTTGCACGGGCATATGGTCCAGTGCACGGAGCCAAGGTTATTTAGTTTGGGTTATTTAATTTTCGTCGAATTCTGTAACAAGTGTGCTCAGTAGTTCAGCCAAAGTATCGCGATCTTTTAACGTTAGCGCTTTAAGTAACTTTCTCTCATTTTCTAGTAAATCCTCAAGGGCAGAATCAACGGCACGCACTCCTGCCTTTGTCAGCGTGACTAGCGATCCGCGTCCATCATCAGGATCTTGTTCGCGAGTAATGAGGTGTAACTCTTCAAGACGATCTAAACGATTTGTCATTGTTCCGCTGGTAACCATCGTCTCTTGCATCAATTGACCAGGAGATAGTTGATGTGGCGCACCTGCTCGACGAAGCGCTGCAAGAACATCGAAGCCCCAATTTTCAAGATCACCGAATGCATCGCGTCGTGCAATATCGAGATGGCGCGCAATGCGGGTAATGCGACTGAGGACAGAGAGGGGAGAGAGGTCGAGATCTGGCCGCTCGCGCTTCCAGGCAGCTATGAGGCGGTCTACTTCATCTAGATTGTTCTGCATGATGGAGCGAGTTTAGTGGTCGCGAGCACTACCGAATATAAGGGAGAATATAGGTTCCGCCATTGTGTAGTGGCTAGCACATGGGCCTTTGAAGCCCAGGGTCCAGGATCGATACCTGGTGGCGGAGCAATGTATTGCTCAGCCGATAAAACTGGCGGAGCAAGTAGACTGCACACATGGGCCTAGAGACCGTAGTGATTCTCGCTGCAGGTGAAGGCACTCGTATGAAGTCGAGTACCCCGAAGGTTCTCCATTCAATCTCAGGTCGCTCACTCGTTGGCCACGTTCTTCACGCCGTTGATGCGCTCGCTGCACAGCAAGTACGCGTTGTCGTCGGTGCAGGTCGCGAACAAGTTGAGGCGCACCTTTCTGAAATCGCACCACATGTCACAACAGTCTTCCAAGAAAAGCGCGGTGGCACAGGACATGCAACGCAACTCGCACTCGAGGGCGTAAAGGCAACAGGCACCATCTTGGTACTTGCTGGAGATACACCCTTGCTTACGAGTTCTTCACTCACGCAACTTCTTGAAGAACACCATGCTGGCGGTTTTACAGCATCAGTACTTACTGCAGAACATCCAGATCCAACTGGGTATGGCCGCATTATTCGTGGCGATGATGATTCACTTCTGCGCATCGTTGAAGAACGCGATGCAGATGAAATCCAGCGCGATATCTTCGAAGTTAATTCTGGCGTCTATGCATTCGATGCCGCCAAGCTCACTGCTGCTATTGGCAAGCTCAAGAACAATAATTCACAGGGCGAGCTCTATCTCACCGATGTTATCGAAATCCTGCGCAATGAAGGCGGAAAGATTGCCGCAGTATTAATCGATGATTTTATCGAAATTCTTGGAGTCAATGACCGTGTGCAGCTTGCAGAATCTGCTGCTCTTCTGCGCGATCGCATCAATGAAGATCTCATGCGCGATGGCGTCACTATCGTCGATCCACTCAGCACCTGGGTTGATGCAACTGCCACCGTTGCAAGTGATGTAGTTCTGATGCCAGGCACTGCTATTAACGGAAAGTCCACGGTAGCAACTGGGGCGGTTATCGGTCCTCGCACAACCCTTGTTGATTGCACAGTCGGAACAGGTGCTCACGTTGTTGAATCTCGTTGCACCGAAGCAATCATTGGAGACGGTTCAAATGTTGGACCATTTACCTATCTGCGCCCTGGCACCAAGTTGCTCAGCAATACAAAAGTCGGCGCATACGTTGAGATGAAGAATGCAACGCTGGGCGAAGGTTCGAAAGTTCCACATCTTTCATATGTGGGAGATGCAATTATTGGCGAAGGCAGCAATATCGGCGCTGCAACAATCTTTGTGAACTATGACGGTGTAGAAAAGCATTACACAGTCGTCGGCGATCATGTTCGTATCGGAAGTGATTCGATGTTAGTTGCCCCAGTCACAATCGGAGATGGCGCATATACCGCCGCCGGATCTGTGATTACAGAAGATGTTCCCGCCGGTGCAATTGGTGTCGGTAGGGCAAAGCAGCGAAATGTACTAGGTTGGGTTCTGCGTAAGCGCCCAGGCACACAATCTGCTGAGGCGGCATCGCGTCACAGCAACGACGAGCAGAAGGGCTAACTTCCTTGAGCGAGATCCGTTTATCGTCAGAGAAAAAACTTCGCCTCTTTTCAGGCCGCGGATTTCCAGAGTTATCAGAACAAGTTGCTACCGAGCTAGGTATTCCGCTTACTCCAACCTCAGCTTATGACTTTGCTAATGGCGAAATATTTGTTCGCTTCGAAGAGTCTGTTCGCGGATGCGATGCATTTGTTATTCAGTCTCACACCTCACCCATCAATAAACAAATCATGGAACAACTGATCATGATTGATGCCCTCAAGCGCGCATCTGCAAAGCGCATCACAGTCGTTGCACCTTTCTATGCATATGCTCGTCAAGATAAGAAGAGCCGAGGTCGCGAACCAATAACAGCGCGCCTCATGGCCGATCTATTTAAGACAGCTGGCGCAGATCGTTTGATGGTTGTCGATCTCCACACTTCTCAGATTCAAGGTTTCTTTGACGGTCCTGTCGATCACTTGTTCGCACTTCCCATGCTTGCAAATTATGTAGGCAGCAAAGTTGATCGATCAATGCTCACAATCGTTTCGCCTGACTCGGGTCGCGTTCGCGTTGCAGAACGTTGGTCTGAACTTCTTGGTGGTTGCCCCATCGCATTTATCCATAAGACTCGCGACCCACTCATTCCTAATGAGGCAGTCGTAGGAAAAGTTGTCGGAGATGTTGAAGGCCGCACATGTGTAGTAATCGATGACATGATCGACACTGCTGGCACCATCACAAAGGCGGTAGATGCATTATTCGAAGGTGGCGCAAAAGACGTCATCGTCGCTGCAACTCACGCAGTCTTCTCAGGCCCCGCAGTCGAACGCCTTAGGGATTCACGCGCCGTCGAGGTAGTAGTTACAGATTCGCTTCCATTGACCGAGGATCAGAAATTCGACAAGCTGACCGTCCTCTCAATCGCCCCTCTCTTGGCTCGTGCCATCCGCGAAGTCTTCGAAGATGGCTCAGTTACAAGCCTTTTTGACGGACATAGCTAAGTCGCGCTAACCTTCACCTCGTTCCGGCGAGGGTGAAATTTATCCGTGATCGACGGCGTAGGTATCAACTCCTGCTGGAACTTCGCAACAATAAGAAGTATCCGATAACAGCAACTAAATTATTAGGGGAGTTTTACAATGGCAGAAGTATCAATAAAGGGAACCACACGTACCGAATTCGGTAAGGGTGCATCACGTCGTGCACGCGTTGCTGGTCTCGTTCCTGCTGTTATCTACGGACACGGCGAGAAGCCACTTCACATAACTCTTCCAGCACGCGAACTCGGCGTTGCACTCAAAGAGTCAAACGTTCTTCTTAACATTGATATCGATGGAAAGGCCGAGCTCACACTTCCAAAGTCTGTTGTTCGCCATCCGCTTAAGCAGATCCTCGAGCATATCGACCTCGTACTTGTTCGTCGCGGCGAGAAGGTAGTTGTTTCAGTTCCTGTTCACCTCGAAGGTAAGCATGATCCAGACGGTATCCTCGAGACTCAGCACAACTCAATTGAAGTTGAGGCAGAGGCGACAGCAATTCCTAAGTTCCTTACACTTGATATCGAAGGAATGGTTGCTGGAACTTCAAAGCATGCATCAGATGTTGTTCTTCCTGCAGGCACAACTCTTGTCAGCCCAGCGAACACCATCATCGTTCACTTGTCTGAGCGCTCAACAGCTGTTGAAGAAGTTGCAGTTGTGGCACCTGCTGCAGATGCAGCTGCTGCGGCACCTGCTGCAGATGCAGAGAAGAAGGACTAACAACCCTTACGATTTCACATATGACGTGGTTGGTAGTGGGTCTTGGTAATCCCGGGGACGAATACGCTGCCACCCGTCACAATGTGGGTCAGATGGTCATTGATCATCTTGC
>CAIMXQ010000102.1 GCA_903845465.1 uncultured Actinomycetes bacterium | reverse complement strand
GAGAAATTAAGCGTGGAACTCGCTCTTGAGAATCGCGTAGAGCCACATATCGCACCAAGATCCTTTAAAGAATTCGCCATCTTTAAATGTACCTTCTAGTCGCATGCCGAGTTTCTCTGCAAGGGCAGCTGACTCTGGAACGCGTGTATCAATATCAGCGATGATCCGATGAAGTGGGAAATGCGAGAAGGCATATGCCAGCAATGCGCGCGTGGCTTCGAGTGCATATCCCTGTCGCTGAAAGCTCTGGTGCGTTACCCAACCGATATCGGAACACTGATCGGTTGCCGAACGAAGTCTCATATTTGATTGGCCAATGATCTTTCCTTGATGCGGCCCACTTTTAACTTCCCAGACAAGAACTAGATAGTCGTTATCTTCTAAGAGTTCGTACTTTCCTGTCTCTACAACCTTTTCAATTCCGCTACGAACTTGCTCGCGCGTGCGCTCTGGCCAAGGTATATATCGAACGATTTCCGGATGAGATTGGTATTCCAGGAGATCATCTTCATCACTTAACGCCATTGGGCGAATGATGAGTCGTTCTGTCTCAATGCGAAGAGTCATTAATCCTTGCCAGATTGGCGACGTGAAAGTTCGCGATTGATGTCACGGGTAGCTTGCTGCTCCATCAAAGTGCTGCGCTTATCGTGCGCCTTCTTACCCTTTGCAATCGCTACTTCAATCTTTGCTTTGCCATCTTTAAAGTACAACTGAAGTGGGACAAGTGTGACGCCAGAATCTTTAGTTCGTGCAGCAATTTTGCGCAGTTCTATCTTATTAACCAATAATTTTCGCTTACGTCGTGGAGTGTGATTGGTCCACGTACCTTCGGTGTATTCAGGAATATGAACACCGTGCAACCAGAGTTCGCCATTTTCGATCATTGCAAAGCCATCGATTAGAGATGCTCGACCTGCACGAAGTGATTTGACTTCTGTTCCCATTAAAACAATGCCACATTCATAGACATCTTCAATGGAGAAATCGTGACGCGCCTTCTTATTCTGAGCGATGAGCTTCTTGCCCAGTTCCTTCACCATGGTGTTAGACCTTGAGGTAGCGGCGAAGTGTGATGACGGAAGCTGCAGTTGAAACAACGAGACCCGTAAGAAGTAACCAGGCAGATGCAGCAGCAACCTCGCCCCAGCCAAAGAACTTGGTGAAGGTTAGAAGTGGTGCAACCTTTGCTTGAACAACATACTTCAAGATGGAGAGGAGTCCCGTTGCAAGTATCCATCCGACAAATGCGGAGAATACTCCTTCAAGCAAGAATGGAAGTTGAATCGACCATGTTGAGGCACCGACTAATCTCATAACGCCAGTTTCACGGCGGCGGTTAAAGGCTGCAATGCGAAGTGTGTTACTTATAAGCAAGGCAGCTGTAAGTACAGAGAGCAGACCGATGATGAGCGCACCATTGCGGAGTACTGCAAGTAGGCGGAAGAACTTCTCAAGAATTGTGCGCTGGTCTTGAACGATATCAACGCCAGGGCGTCCGCTAAATGCGCTTACAACCACATCAAATTGAGTTGGGTCTTTCAATTTTACTCTAAACGATTCTGGGAGTTGATCTGCAGTCACATTCTGCGCAATTGCAGAGTTCTTAAAGCGCTCTTGGAATCGCGCAAATGCTTCAGTCTGTGACTCATAGAAGACGCTTTCAACAACAGGAAGTTTGTCGAGATCAGCTTTAATTGCTGCACGTTGATCTGGTGTTACTACCCCACCACTGCATGATGGTGATTCTGACAAAGTGCCGCAGAGAAATACAGATACTTCAATCTTGTTATACCAATAATCTTTCATCGCACTTACCTGTGAATTAGAAAGCAATCCAATGCCAAGCAGTGAGAGTGAGATTGCAACTGTGACCATGACTGCAAATGTCATTGTCAGATTACGGCGAAGTCCTATACGAACTTCACTGAAGAGAAATCCTGCGCGCATGTCCCTACTCCATTTCTTTCTTGAGAATCATCCCGTGTATCCGTAGACGCCGCGAACTTGATCGCGAATAACATGGCCACCATCGAGCTCGAT
>CAIMXQ010000101.1 GCA_903845465.1 uncultured Actinomycetes bacterium | reverse complement strand
CATCTTCAACCGAAAAACTTTACAGCCCCAATCATGCGATCGAGGCTCATATCCGGTATTAGCCCCGGTTTCCCGGAGTTATCCCAGAGTTGAAGGCAGATTCTTCACGTGTTCCTCACCCGTTCGCCGCTAATTCACACCCGAAGGTGTTTCATCGCTCGACTTGCATGTGTTAAGCACGCCGCCAGCGTTCGTCCTGAGCCAGGATCAAACTCTCCATAGAAAGTTTTCTTCATGGCTTACGAGACAAACAAACTGTCGTTTATTTTGTCTTTACCAAAGGAAATCAACGAGTATTTCCAGGCGCTATAAATAGCGTCTGGTACATACTTCATTGAAGTATTTATTTAGAGAATGACTATTAAAGCCATTCTCTGGCATTGACTTATGGCACGCTGTTGAGTTCTCAAGGTACGGATGCGCACTTAAAAGGGACCTGGATTTCTCCGGCTTTTTAAGGGCAGACCGCCAAATCTAGTCCATGGCTACGCGCACGTCAAAACGGCGGTAATGGCCTGATTTAGGAGGTAATGCTGTACGACCACTTTCGTGTGCGTTCCACAGCAAGGAGCGTAACTATAGGTGGGGCTCCCCTAGAGGTCAAATCGGGGTTCTGGATCTCTCTCTGGATGGTCAGATATCGACTAAATAGCAAAAATCCCCACTTTTATGCGTAAAAAGTGAGGGTTTTTGAGGTCATGCGAGAATTAGATTAATTCGACCGCTGCCAGGTCTCTCTTGCCTTTACGCAAAACCGCATATTTACCGCATAAAAAGTGCGATTTTTCGAGGCGGAAATCTTCGCCCGTAATCTTCTCATTATTGAGATATGCGCCACCTTCTTTAACGATGCGTCGTGCTGCTGATTTCGAGTCAACTACTCCAGTTGCTGCAAGGAGATCTACCCATGTTGGTATTTCATCGCCACTTTTTACTTGTGTGCGCGGAAGTTCTGCAAGTGCTGACGCCAATGTGCTTTCATCGAGTTCGGAGATATCGCCTTGTCCAAATAACGCACGCGCGGCAGCTTCTACACGTTCTGCAATCTCAGGTGAGTGCACAAGTGATGTCAGTTCACGTGCAAGTTCGCGATGCGCTTCGCGTGCACCAGGGTTTTCGTTATGTGATTTTTCAAGTGTTTCAATCTCTGTGCGGGATTTAAATGAGAATACTTTAATAAATTTAATAACATCTTTATCATCAGAGTTAAGCCAGTATTGAAAGAATGCATACGGGGATGTCATCTCAGGATCCAGCCACACTGAACCGCCTGCAGTCTTTCCAAATTTTGTTCCATCAGCTTTTGTCAGCAGTGGAACTGTAAGCGCAAATGCAGAACCGCCTTCGGCGCGACGAATGAGATCTAATCCAGCAGTGATATTTCCCCACTGATCCGATCCACCGATTTGAAGTGTGCAGTTATAGCGACGATAAAGCTCGAGGTAATCCATTGATTGCAAGACTTGATACGAAAACTCTGTATATGAGATTCCATCTTTCTCAAGACGAGTCGAAACTGAATCCTTATTGAGCATTTGGTTGACGCTGAAGTGCTTTCCGATATCGCGCAAGAATTCGATTGCGGACATAGGTGCAGTCCAATCGAGATTGTTGACCATCTTCGCTGGGTTCTCTTTACTTTCGAAATCCATAAACTTCGAAAGTTGGCCCTTGATGCGATTAACCCACTGCTCAACAACCTCTGTTGTATTAAGTGTTCGCTCATCGTTTCTACCGCTGGGATCTCCCACAAGACCCGTTGCTCCCCCAACTAAAGGAAGAGTGTGATGGCCAGCTAATTGAAAGCGGCGTAGAACCAGGAGTACAACAAGATTTCCCACATGGATGCTTGGTGCAGTCGGGTCAGTACCTAAGTAGAGAGTGATGGGCTTCTTGAGAGCCTCTCGGAGCTCTTTCTCATCAGTGGTCTGTGAGATAAGCCCTCGCCATTTGAGGTCATCTAGTAGATCAGTCATTTCGGTGTTCACACACCCATCATCTCTGAAAAGGCTTTTGCCTTGTCAGTAAATTCTTTTGAATATGCAGATGTCTGCGATGTTGCTTCCTTTATCTGGTGCTTAAAGGACGATGGCGCAGTTCCGCCAAGTGTTGTACGTGATTCCAGTGCTCCACCAACCGTCAGTACATCGCGTACATCAGGGTTAAGGTCGGAGTGGATGCTTGAGAATTCGGCATCTGTAAGTTGATGTAACTGGCGACCAGATGATTCGCAGAGTGCAACACATTTCCCAGCAGCTTCATGGGCATGCGCGAATGGAACCTTTGCACGTACCAAGTAATCGGCAATCTCGGTTGCTAGCGAGAAACCAAGCGGAGCGGCCAATGCCATTTTGTCGCGATCGAAATCCGTTGTTGCAATCATCCCTGTTACGGCTGGAAGGACGAGCAAGACAGTATCGATAGAGTCGAATAGCGGTTCTTTATCTTCTTGAAGATCGCGGTTATACGCAAAGGGCAAACCTTTAAGCATTGTGAGAACGCCTGTTAAATTTCCTACGAGACGTCCTGCCTTACCTCGTGCAAGTTCTGCCATGTCTGGATTCTTTTTCTGCGGCATAATCGATGATCCTGTCGAGTATGCATCGGCAACTTTCGCCCACCCAAATTCAGTCGTAGCCCAGATACACCATTCTTCTCCGATACGTGAGAGATGGATTCCAATCATTGAAAGAATAAAGAGAGCCTCTGCGACAAAATCTCGATCAGAGACTGCATCAATTGAATTGGCGGCGCTCGATGTAAAACCAAGGTGCTTTGCAGTTACTTCCGGCGATAGTGGTAGAGACGAACCAGCAAGTGCGCCAGAACCCAATGGACTTACCAAGGCGCGATCTAGCCAATCGTGAATACGATCTAAGTCGCGGGAAAATCCCTGAACATGTTTAGCAATTTCGTGGCCGAAGAGAACAGGTTGCGCGTGCTGAAGATGTGTGAAACCTGGTGCAGGTGCATCGCCATATTCGGAGGCCTTAGCAATCAGAGCGCTTTGCAGAGCTAGTACTTGTTGCGCTACCTCAATCATGTGATCGATGGCGTAGAGGCGAAGATCAGTTGCAACCTGATCATTACGTGAACGACCGGCGCGAAGCGAACCGCCGATATCACCTAATTTCTCTGTTAACCCACGCTCTAGCGCGCTATGAACATCTTCATCCGTATCATTTGCAACAAATTTTCCTATGGCCACTTCAGTGATGAGTTCGTGGAGCGCGCTTCGAATTGACGTTGCCACAGAATCTTCAAGAAGTCCGCTCGATTGCAGTACCGCTAAATGTGCAAGAGATGATCGCAAATCGTAGGGAGCTAGTCTCCAGTCAAAATGAACGCTTCGAGAAAGAGCGAAGACAGCATCGGCTGGTGATTGCGAGAATCGTCCACCCCAGAGCGCCATTACTTCTTTCCCCTTTTCTTAGATCCACCGAAAGCAAGCAATTCTTTCGCGAGTTGGGCTCCACCGCTGGCTTTTCTCGATACTACGAGCACCGTGTCGTCACCTGCGATTGTTCCGATAATCTCGGTGATCCCAGAGTGGTCGAGTGAACTAGCCAATAACTGCGCTCCCCCAGGTGGCGTCCGAACAACGGCCAAATTGCCGCTTGCTTCAACCGAGATGATGAGATCTGATGGAACCGGCATTGTGCGCGATATTGATTCATCATCGCTATCGGAAATTTTGTAGGTTGATTCTCCCGAATTCGAACGTCCTCTGACCGCTCCGATCTCTTCAAGATCACGACTGGCAGTTGCTTGAGTGACTGCAAAGCCAGCTTTCTTCAACTGTTTCACCAGATCAGATTGTGAATGAATGAGGCCAGCCTTTATCAGTGAAATCGCCTTTGCTCTTCGTGCTGTAACACTAGACATTGATGGACTCCTTTAAGGCTTGCGCAAATATCACAACAAATTTCTGGGCTTGCCTCAATGAGACATTGAGAGCTGGCGCAATTCTGATAAATGACTCACTCGGTGCATTGATGAGTGCACCTAGTTCTTGGCACCGTTTTGTAACAGCCTTTGCAACAGGCTTATCGAGAGTCAGGCCGATCAAAAGCCCTGCGCCTCGCACTTCTGTGACACCTGGAATCAGCGCAAGTTCGGCAAGAAGGAATTCGCCCACTTCATCAACATGGCTAAGAATCTTCTCTTTCTCAATGGTTTTGATAACGGCGAGGGCTGACGCAGTAGCAATCGGATTTCCTCCAAATGTTGAGCCGTGATCTCCTGCTGTGAAGAGTTTCGCCGCAGCACCCACCGCGATCATCGCACCGAGTGGCAGTCCGCCCCCGAGACCTTTCGCTAAGGTGATGACATCAGGTTTGATTCCAGAGTATTCATATCCGAACCAATCCCCTGTGCGACCCATACCAGTCTGCACGCAATCAAAGACAAGTAAGGCACCAGTTGCATCGCAGTAACTTCGAAGATTCTTCAAGTAATCAGCAGGAGGAACAATGACGCCTGCTTCTCCCATAATGGGTTCGATAATAACCATTGCAGTCTTCTTTGTAATTGCACGTTTCATTGCTGCAGAATCTCCAAATGGAACGTGTTTAATGCCCTTGATCAATGGCTTGAACGGATTTCGTTTTGATGGCTGCCCTGTCAGCGAGAGTGCTCCGATGGTGCGGCCGTGGAATGACTCTTGCGTTGCAACGACCTTAGACTTTCCAGTCTTACGAGAGAGCTTAAGGGCTGCCTCATTTGCTTCAGCTCCTGAGTTACAGAAGAAGATACGTGCGCTCTTCTCTCCAGTCATCTTCTGCAGTTTCTCCGCTAGCTCCAAAACATTTGGATGGGCATAGAAGTTACTGACATGGCCAAGGGTTGAAACTTGTTTGCTCACCGCTGTGACTATTGCAGGGTGCGCGTGACCTAGAACATTCGTTGCAATACCTGCGAGAAAATCTAGATAGGAGTTGCCTTGAGCATCTTTGACGACAGAGCCTCTGCCTGAGACGAGCTCAATCGACGGTGTTCCGTAATTGTCTTGAATTACTTTCTGCCAACGTTTCATGCAACCACCAGCGTTCCGCCTGTACCGGAAAGTGCTGATACAAAGCTATCGGGATCTGTGCCATCAATAATACGAACAGCTTTTGCTCCAAAAGAAAGTGCATCTAAAGCAGCCTGCACCTTTGGTGCCATTCCTTCTGCAAATCCTGACTTGATTGATTCAAGTTCGACAGCAGAGATTGATTCAATGAGGGAGGTTTTATCAGGCCAGTTGCGATAAATCCCCGCAACATCAGTCATGACAATGAGAGCAGACGCACCTAAAGATGCCGCTATGGCGGCTGCAGCAAAATCAGCGTTCACATTCAAACCTGTTGTCATGTCTTCATCAGAAGATACCGGTGCCACAACAGGGACAAACCCTTGATCTAGCAAATCACGGAGTTCGGTTGAATTAACTTTCTGGACATCGCCAACAAAACCAAGATCAACTACCGTGCCATCAATCAGGTGTGTGCGTTTTTTTGCAATGACTGTAGGCAATGTTCGCGCTGACATGGCGTGAGCCTTAATCCCAGCCTTACCAAGTGTCGTAGCGACCTCATTGCCAACTTGATTAACAAGAACATCTTCAACAACATCAAAGATTTCTCTAGTTGTAACGCGAAAGCCTCCGACCCAAGTACTAACAATACCTTTGGCACTGAGAGCCGCATCAATTTGTGGGCCTCCGCCATGCACAACTACAACCTGTTCCCCCGCCTTTTGTGCAGCAGAGATAGCTTTGGAAAAGTTTCCGTTTTCATCTTTCATGGCATGACCGCCAAATTTAATGACGATCATGTTGAGTACGCCGAGTTCTCTTCAACGTAATCATGAGAGAGATCATTGGTCATCACGGTGGCAAAAGCACTACCTACATTGAGATTGATTTCAAGGTTTACCAGACGCTCTGCAAAAGATACGAGATTCTTATCCTCAAATGGCGCTGATTGCTTCGCTACATGAACACCGTTGAGAATAACATCGATATTGAGCGCATCCATCTGCGCATCAGCTGTGCCAACGGCAGCTAATACCCGACCCCAATTTGGATCTGCTCCAAAGATGGCGCACTTCAAAAGATTATTACGAGCACAGGCCCGCGCTACTTCAACAGCATCTGATTCTGTTGCAGCGCCTTTCACCGTGATAGCAACTGTCTTTGTCGATCCTTCAGCATCTGCAATCAACTGGCTAGCAAGAGATCCGCATACCCCCATCAGCGCTGCCTCAAACTCCGTTGTTGTGAGCTTTAAGCCAGAGGCGCCACTACCCATGAGAAGCACAGTGTCATTCGTTGAGGTGCAGCCATCAGAATCGATACGGTTATACGTACGGTTTGTCACGCGAGTAAAAATCTCTTGCGCATCGCCCGGAAGAACTGCATCAGTCATCACAACAGAGAGCATGGTTGCAAGGGCAGGTGCGAGCATTCCAGCACCCTTTGCGATTCCTGCAAACTCTGCACCTTGTACGGTGGTTTTGGCTACCTTAGGAACAGTGTCGGTCGTCATGATCGCTCGGGATATATCATCGAGTGAATCAGTCTTCAAATGGGTGGCGATAGTTTTAATTCCCGAAATGATTTTATCCATCGGAAGAAGCTCACCAATAAGACCAGTAGAACAGACAACAATCTCCCCGGAAGAAACTCCGAGAAGTTCAGCAACTTTCTCAGCTGTGCGATGAGTGTCTAAAAATCCTTGAGGTCCAGTGCAGGCATTTGCTCCACCAGAGTTAAGAACAGCAGCACGCACAATCTTCCCCTTGGTCACTTCGCGAGACCAGATGACAGGTGCTGCCACAACTTTATTTGATGTGTAGACCGCTGCAGCGTCAAAGAGTGGTCCAGTATTTTCGATGAGTGTCAGATCCAACGCTCCGCTTGATTTCAGCCCTGCCGCTATCGCTGCGCCACGAAAGCCTTTTGGAAGGTTGCTCATACGCCGAGCCCATCGAAGTTAAGTCCTGCACCCTCATCGAAGCCACACATCAAATTTGCATTCTGGATAGCTTGAGCAGCAGCGCCTTTTCCAAGATTATCGATTGCAACAGAGATAACAAGTCGTGAGGTGTGTTCATCAACTGCAACCTGAATCTGTACATGGTTAGAGCCAGTCAGTG
>CAIMXQ010000100.1 GCA_903845465.1 uncultured Actinomycetes bacterium | reverse complement strand
TTTGTATTTCCACTCTGGACCTTTGCAGTTATCGCAGGGGCAATCTGGGCCGAGAGCGCATGGGGACGTTACTGGGGTTGGGATCCAAAAGAGACGTGGGCATTTATTACCTGGGTTGCATATGCGGCGTATCTACATGCACGTGTAACTGTTGGTTGGCGCGGACGTCGCGCAGCATGGCTCTGCATCTTTGCAGGATCTACATTCTTATTTAACTATGTATACGTCAACGTATGGGGTACAGGAAAACATACCTACTCTGGTTTATAAATTAGATACTGCGCAAGAAATCTGGATCATCATCCGGCGGAAGAATGCGCTTCTTCGCCTTTGTTCCACCAATTCCACCACTACGAGGTTTGCGGCCGATAACGAGAAATGCAATTGAACCAATTGATCCGGTGAAGAAGATTAAGAGAAGCCAGCCCCATTTAGGAAGTTTCTGAATTTCATAATCTTCGCGACGAGCGCAATCGATAAATGAGTAGAGAACTAGGGCCAGTGAGAGAAGAAGGAAGAAACCTTCAAACTTAATCATGAGTTGATTCTACTGGTTAAAGCGCAAGGCCCAGAGCGAAGGTGAGTGCGAAGAGAAGCTGAAGCTGTCCAGTCTTAGCAAGAAGTGGAATCAGATCCTTTCCTGTAATACCTGAGACCACGGAGCGTGAAATGCCGATTGCTATCGGTAGCGTCACAAGTGCGAGAAGTGCCCATGGCTTAAAGGTCAATCCAGCAAAGAGATAAGCGCTCACAAGAAGCAGTATTAAGAATCGACGTGAGTTTGTATCTCCAAGTCGAACTGCAAGCGTTCTCTTAGATACCTGAAGATCTTGAGCTCGATCGCGAATGTTATTAATTGCAAGGAGTGAACAAGCCAGAGCGCCCATCGGAATAGATGCGGCAATTGCTACCCAGGTAATCTGAAGTGTTTGAACGTAATACGACCCCACCGTTGCAATGACACCAAAGAAGATAAAGACAGAGACTTCACCGAGCCCTTTGTAACCGTAAGGGTTTGCACCCCCTGTGTAGAACCAGGCAGCAGCGATAGAAAAAATTCCGATCAGGATTACCCACCATGATGAAAGGGATGCAACAAATATTCCAACGATAGATGCGAAAGCGAAAGCAAGAATTGCAGCGCGCTTTACAGATTCAGCGGGCGCTAACCCCGATGCGGTAAGCCGCACAGGGCCGATGCGATTGTCATCAGTTCCGCGGATTCCATCGGAGTAATCATTCGAGTAATTAACCGCGACCTGTAGCGACAAGCTCACTAAGAGAGCTAATAGCGCTTCAAGCGGCTTTCGGTGGGATCCGGCTGCGGCGGTTGCAACAAGTACAGGTGCAATGGCTGCAGGAAGTGTGCGCGGACGAGCCCCTTGAATCCAGATATTAATTGGAAGCCTCCATAGATAATTGCGCTAATTTCTTACGGTCAACCTTACCGATACCCATCAAGGGAAGTTCGGAAAGATGGAGAAATCCTTTTATCTTTGCAAATTCACCAATTTCGGCAGCGAGATATGAATTGATATCTGCCTCTGTTGGCAATTCTGATCCGGCAACTGCAAGATGAAGTGAATCTCCCCATTGCACATCTTTCGTAGAAAAAGCTGCACAGGTTAAATCTGGAAAGTAACGTTGCAGAGCGGTCTCAATCTGGCCCAGTGAAATATTCTCACCACCAGAGACGATGACATCATCGCTGCGACCTTCAACAATTAACTTTCCATCTTCAATCTTTCCAAGATCTGATGAGACAAACCAACCATCTTTACTTGCTGCATCCCACTGTGCTTGTGCACCGATATAAGTATCAGCAAGTACCGCACCCTTAATAGCAATACGATTTTCAGCGGTAATTGAAACATCAACTCCATCAAGTGGAGTTCCGTCATAGACACAACCACCACAGGTTTCTGTCATTCCATAAGAAGTGACAATATTGATACCAGCTGCTTCACCTTGTGTACGAAGAGTTTCAGAGAGAGCTGCTCCACCAATAAGGACTGATTTAGCTTCTTTTAAGTGGCGTAAAAGTGCAGAGTCACTATTAAGTGCTGTAAAGAGTTGTGCAGGAACAATGGCTGTGAAATCAACAGTTGGATATTCACTTCGTTCGCCTCGAAGATCAATAGGGTTAGTACCAAGAAGCTGCGCACGTACCAATACATTGATAGCTGCAATGTGAGTCACCGGCAGAAGAAGTGACCATGTATCTCCATCTGCTGCACCAAGGTACGTATTTGACGCTTTCGCTGAAGTGATTACAGCGCTTGCACTGAGCCCAACCTCTTTCGAGGTTCCAGAACTACCCGTTGTTCCAACAACGATGCTGACACGAGATGCAACCTTGGCGCTCTGGACTTTGCCAAAAGCCAGCGCAGGACCATCAGATGTCAGGGCCTTTGAGACGTGAGCCATCAATTCGCGGACTGTCCATTCGGGATTAGCCAAGCGAAGTTCTCGTTGTGCGTTCTGCTCCATTGCCCGCGTAGGCTATCGCTCGTAGACCAGATGGAGGAATCGTGAGCAAGCCTATTAAGCGTGATTTTGGTGACCGGAGTATCCCTGCATGGGCAACTGGCCCTGGTGGAGAAACATTTACCGATATCAAATACCAAGTCGCTGATGGCATTGCAAAGATCACGATTAACCGACCAGAAGTGCGTAACGCATTTCGCCCACAAACAATTATTGAATTGAAATCTGCATTTGATTTAGCTCGCGACAATGCAGAAGTCGGCGTCATCATTCTTACCGGTGAAGGCGATGAAGCTTTCTGTTCTGGTGGCGACATCAACGTTCGCGGAGATGATGGTTATCTCGGCGATGATTCACTCGCACAGCAAGGTGTAGGTCGCCTCAATGTCTTAGATCTTCAGGTACAAATTCGTCGCACACCAAAACCAGTAGTTGCAATGATCGCTGGTTGGGCAATTGGCGGAGGACATGTTCTTCACGTTGTCTGCGATCTTTCAATTGCCGCTGACAATGCAAAGTTTGGTCAGACCGGTCCGATGGTCGGTTCATTCGATGGCGGTTATGGTTCCGGTTTATTGGCCGCAAGTGTTGGTCAGAAGAAGGCTCGCGAAATCTGGTTCTTAACTCGCCAATACGATGCGCAAGAGGCGTTATCAATGGGACTTGTTAACACTGTAGTTCCACTGAAAGAGTTGGAAGCAGAAACTGTTTCATGGTGCCGCGAGATGTTGCAGAACTCTCCGATGGCACTTCGCCTCATTAAAGCTTCTATGAACGCTGCCGATGATGGACTTGCTGGAGTTCAGCAGCTTGCAGGAGATGCCACCCTTCTCTTCTACTTATCTCAAGAAGGCCAAGAAGGACGCGATGCCTATAAAGAGAAGCGCAAACCTGATTTCGGAAAGTTTCCAAAGCGTCCGTAAACCTATGGATCAATCTCTGCTCGACACCATGCGCGTAGTTGCGCTGCCGACAAAGACAAACTTTCGCGGCATCGGCGTTCGAGAAGTAGCTCTATTTAAGGGTGAATATGGCTGGGGTGAATTCTCGCCATTTCTTGAGTACGGTTATGCAGAGTCAGCACCGTGGTTGGTGTGTGCAATTGAGGCAGCAACTAAGCCCCGTCCGCAGCTCTATCGCAGTTCTGTA
>CAIMXQ010000099.1 GCA_903845465.1 uncultured Actinomycetes bacterium | reverse complement strand
CGTTCTCGTGAACGCCAACGGTATTCCACTCGCCCTTGCCATCTGAAGTCTCAACAAGAACGCGGGTGATGGCGCCTGTGCCAAGGCGACCTTCGAGGATGCGAACCTTGTAATCGGTGAGTTCAAGTGCAGCCAGTTCTGGGTAGAGCTGGTTGAGTCCATCGCGCAGCGCATTATCAAATGCGTTAACCGGACCATTTCCTTCGCCAGAGCATGTGATCTCTTTACCTTGCGCAGTAACAGTTACTTCTGCCTTTGTAATGATTGAATTCTTTGCACCGCGCTCAGTTGTGGTGAGCCAATGATTGATAGTGAAGAAAGATGGACGCTTACCTGTCGCTTCTTCGCGAAGAAGAAGTTCAAATGAGGCATCGGCTGCTTCAAAGGTAAAGCCGCGAGATTCCATCTCTTTTACTCGTTCTACAACGCGACCAATGAGTTCGCGGTCTCCCCCAAGGTCTACACCGAGTTCCATAGATTTAAGTTCGATAGATGCACGCCCTGCCATATCAGATACGAGCATGCGCATATCGTTTCCAACAGATTCAGGATCTTCATGTTGGTAGAGCGAAGGATCAACCTTGATTGCAGATGCGTGAAGGCCTGCCTTATGAGCAAAGGCTGAGACACCTGTATATGGCTGACGAGGAGAAGGTGAAATGTTGGTTACTTCAGCAACTGCATGCGAGATGCGGAATGCTTCACGAAGTGCGTTCTGAGGAAGTACTTCTTTCTTCTTCTTCAATTCTAAGTTTGCGATGATGGTGACTAGGTCAGCATTTCCTGTGCGTTCGCCATAACCATTTAGAGTTCCTTGTACATGGGTAGCACCTGCTGCAACTGCAGCCATGGAGTTTGCAACTGCGCAACCTGTGTCATTGTGGCAATGAATTCCAAGGCGTGCAGATGTTGCTCCTATTACGTCATTTACTACATCGGCAATCTCATCAGGGAGCATGCCGCCATTGGTATCGCAGAGCGCTGCCACATCAGCACCGGCTTCCATAGCTACGCGAATTACTTCTAGAGCGTATGCACGATTAGCGCGGTATCCATCGAAGAAGTGTTCTGCATCGAGGAATACACGTTGTCCTTCTTGGCGCAGGTGAGTAACAGAGTCGCGAATCATTGCAAGGTTTTCATCGAGAGTCGTCTTCAGCGCAAGATCAACGTGGCGGTCATATGCCTTGGCAACGAGAGTTACGGCAGGTGCACCTGAATCGCGAAGTGCGCTAAGTAATACATCATCTGCCGCTTTTACATTGGGGCGACGAGTTGCACCGAATGCCACAAATGTTGCATTCTTAAGTTTGAGTTCTTTCTTAGCGAGTGCAAAGAATTCGGTGTCCTTAGGGTTTGCTCCGGGCCATCCGCCTTCGATAAAGCCAACGCCTAAGTCGTCAAGGTGGCGAGCAATCGTCAGCTTGTCATGAACCGAAAGATTAAGTCCTTCTTGCTGTGCACCATCGCGCAGAGTGGTGTCATAAATATGCATCGCCTCTTTGTCGAACATTAGAGCGCAACCTTCTTCATCCAGCTGTGCTTATCAGCAGTTGTTCCATGTTGAATCGCAAGAAGGTGGTTGCGAATCTGCATAGTGATGGGTCCGGGTTGTCCGTCTCCTGTTACCCATGTACCCATGGCAGATTTCGCTTGACCTACAGGTGAAACAACTGCTGCTGTTCCACATGCAAAGATTTCAGAGATGTCACCTGATGTAACGCCATCGCGCCAGTCGTCCACGGAAAGCATGACTTCTTCGGTCTTATAACCAAGATCTTTTGCAACCGACAAGATTGAATCACGTGTGATTCCTGGAAGAAGTGTTCCGGTTAGCTTTGGAGTAATGACAGTTGCATCGGCGCCTTTACCTCTTACGAAGTACAGGTTCATACCGCCCATCTCTTCAATCCATTTACGTTCTACCGCATCGATCCAGACTACTTGGTCGCATCCTTCTTTCGCTGCAGCTTTCTGTGCAACGAGGGATGCTGCGTAATTTCCACCGCACTTTGCTTCGCCTGTTCCACCCTGGGCTGCGCGTACGTACTCAGTTGAGATCCAGACAGAGACAGCCTTCGATGGATCAAAGTAAGCACCTGCAGGTGTAGCAATAAGTAAGTACGTTGCCTTATTTGTTGGGCGAACACCAAGGCCAACTTCGGTTGCAATCATAAATGGACGGATATAGAGAGCCTCGCCGATTTTTCCTGGAGTCCAACCTGCATCTTGCTTTACAAGTGTGTGAATAGTTTCCAGGAATAACTCTTCAGGCATTTCTGGAAGTGCAAGACGTGCTGCAGATCGTGCAAAGCGACGAGAGTTTGCTTCAGGACGAAAGAGTGAGATGCCACCATCTGGTTGGCGATATGCCTTCATTCCTTCAAAGATTTCTTGGCCGTAATGAAAAACTGCAGTTGCTGGATCTAGTGAGATAGGGCCGTATGGCTTTAACTCTGGCTCTTCCCAACCACCGGCTTCAGTCCACTCGCAGACGACCATATGGTCGGTGTAATATTTTCCAAAACCACAGTTTGCGACCTTTTCTTCGCGCTCTGCCGTTGGAACTGCATGTGGATTGAGAGTGATCTTCATTTACTTCACCAATTCCGCTAACGCTGAACCGATTTCAGTGGTGCCGCGCTTGGAATCTCCACGCGTCAATAAATCAGCTGCAACAGCCTTTTCAACATCGCGGGCTGCATCGGTGAGTCCTAAGTGATCCAACATCATGGCAACAGACATTACTGTCGCAGTTGGATCAGCTAAATTCTTTCCAGCGATATCAGGAGCTGAACCATGTACTGGTTCGAACATTGATGGGAATTTACCTGTTGGATTGATGTTTCCTGAGGCAGCAAGACCGATACCACCACAGATTGCTGCAGCGATATCGGTCAAGATATCCCCGAAGAGGTTATCTGTGACAACAACATCAAAGCGCTCGGGGTTGGTCACAAAGAACATAGAAGCGGCATCCACGTGCAAGTAATCAGTTGTGATGTTTGGAAATTCTTTCGCAACTTCATTAAAGGTACGTGTCCACAATCCACCTGCGCGAGTAAGAACATTGTTCTTGTGTACAAGGGTGAGTTTCTTGCGATCACGCACTGATGCGCGAGCAAATGCATCGCGGATTACTCGCTCAGCGCCACGACGAGTATTGAGTGATTCTTCCGTTGCGATTTCTGCTTCGGTGCCCTCAGCAAGTACGCCACCTGCGCCAACGTATGGGCCTTCGGTTCCTTCGCGAACAACGACGAAATCGATAGGTGCCTTTGTTGCAAGTGGGCCGGTTACACCAGGCATCAACTTTGCTGGGCGAAGGTTGATGTAGTGATCAAAGGCAAAGCGAAGCTTGAGCAAGAGACCGCGCTCGAGAACGCCGCTAGGAACTGTTGGGTCCCCCACTGCGCCAAGCAAGATGACATCAGACTTTGCAAGCTCTGCCAGAACTGAATCTGGAAGAACTTCACCTGTGCGATGCCAATATCCAGCGCCTAAGTCATAGTGAGTCTTCTTAAATGTCACGCCGTATTTAGCGGCAACAACATCAAGAACTTTAAGACCTTCGCCCACAACTTCAGTACCGATACCGTCGCCTGGAATAACTGCGAGATTTATAGTGCGTGACATTAGTTCACCAAAGTCACTGAACGAACGAGATCTGCACCAGTTTCTTTCTTGACTGCATCAGCTACTGCATCTGAAACAGCTGAATCTACGGTGATAGCCATCAAAGCGCTTCCACCTGCTGATTCACGAGCAACCTGCATTCCTGCAATGTTGATCTTTGAACTACCGAGTGCATGTCCGACTGCGCCAACAACGCCAGGCTTATCTGCATAACGCAAGAAAAGTAGGTTATCTGTTGGTGGAAGATCGAGATCAAAGTTATCGATAGCGATGATCTTTTCTACCTTGCGAATACCCATCAACGTTCCATCAATCTTGATTGACTTACCATTTGAAAGAGCTGCGTGCAGTGAAATCATGCTGCGGTATTCAGGGCTATCTGGAGTTGTTGTCACATTGGATGTAACGCCACGTTCTGCAGCAAGTCCTGGTGCATTGACATAGGTAACGTCTTCGCAGCCTGATGCAACAAGTGCGCCCTTGAGCGCGCTGATTGCGAGAACAGATGAATCATGTCCAGAGATATCGCCCTTAACAGTGATCTCCATCGATACAGGAGTTTCGCCTGCGATTGCAGTTGCAATCTGTGCCATCTTTTCGACAAGTGGAAGTGATGGACGAATCTCGTCGTGGATTGCTCCACCCTTTACGTTGACCGCATCGGGAACCAATTCGCCAGCAAGTGCCTTACGAACTGAGACAGCAACAGCGATACCTGCGCGCTCCTGTGCTTCATCCGTTGATGCGCCAAGGTGAGGCGTTGCAACAACTTGATCAAGCTGGAACAAAGGCGAATCTGTACATGGTTCGGTGACATAGACATCGAGTCCTGCACCAGCAACACGACCTTCGACGATTGCGTCATAGAGAGCTGCTTCATCTAGTACTCCACCGCGTGCGGCGTTGATGATGCGAACTTCCTTCTTAACCTTCTTGAGCGCTTCGACGCCAATCAGGTTTGCAGTCTCTTT
>CAIMXQ010000098.1 GCA_903845465.1 uncultured Actinomycetes bacterium | reverse complement strand
TTTCGTAGAGTTAGAACGCGTTCGTGGGCGCAACATTCTCCGAAAGAGTTAACCTAAAGGGGTAACTAAGGTAAACAGTCAGTAAACACTGAGTGAAGCCTCAGAACCGAGACTTCACCAGTTCTCTTAGCCGAAGCGGCCGGTGACGTAATTTTCTGTGCGTTGATCGCGTGGGCGAGAGAAGATTTCGTTAGTTGGACCCATCTCTACCATCTGTCCAGGGCCGCCATCGGATAGGAAGAAGGCTGTGTAATCAGAGACACGGGCTGCCTGCTGCATATTGTGAGTCACGATCACGATGGTCATCGACTTTGAAAGCTGTGAGATTGTCTCTTCGATGCGAAGGGTTGAACCTGGGTCGAGTGCTGAACATGGTTCATCCATCAACAAGACCTTTGGCTTTACTGCGAGTGCACGAGCGATACAGAGACGCTGCTGCTGACCACCTGAGAGGCCTCCTGCATGTGCTCCAAGGCGATCCTTTACCTCAGTCCAAAGTCCTGCGCGGGTAAGGCATTCTTCAAGAAGTTCTTCGTGGTTTGAAACTTTCAATTGAGCAAGCTTGAGACCTGAGAGAACATTCTCACCGATTGTCATCGATGGGAATGGATTTGGCTTCTGAAAGACCATACCGATTTGAAGACGAATTTTTGTGACATCAATACCAGGCTCGTAAATATCTTTTCCATCGAGAAGGACTTGTCCGGCCATTGATGTGTTTGGGATGAATTCGTGCATTCGGTTGAGCGTGCGAATAAACGTTGACTTGCCGCAACCAGATGGACCAATGAGCGCTGTGACAGTTCCTGCAGAGAAATCGAGTGAAACATCTTCGAGCGCGTGGTGCTTATCAAACCAGGCATGGACTCCGCGAGCTTCAAGGCCAGTGCCAAGTGGAGAAGTACCAGCAACCTTACGTTCGGCTCTATTTGCAGCAACATCAGAGAGCGATGAAGGAGATGTTTGATTGTTTTGGTCGCTCATGTGAGTTCCATTCTGATTAAGTGAGCCTGTCTCTGTATTTGTCATTTCTTCATTGCTCTTGTTCCCAGTGCACGAGCTGCAACGAAAAGAAGTAAAACAACAACTAAAAGAACGAGGATTGCGCTCCACGCTCGTTGAACCGATTCTGGTGATCCACCATTCAAAGCTCTCCAGATAACAATAGGTATTGCTGTATTTTCGCCCTTGACTGGATTGAAATTGTACGAGTCAAAAGTACCTACAGTAAAGAGCAGCGGAGCAGTTTCTCCAGCGATGCGAGCAACTCCAAGAATTGTTGCCGTGATCAATCCGCTACGAGCGGCAGGTATTACCACAAGTGCGACTGTCTTCCATTGAGTTGCACCCATTGCCAGCCCTGCTTCGCGAAGATCGCGCGGTACCAAGTTAAGAACTTCTTGAGCAGTTCGTGTAACTGTAGGAACCATCAAAATTGTCAGAGCTAGCCCACCTAAGAATGATGAGGCGCGCAGAGGGGTGTTCAGAATGATTGCGGCATAGATAAAGAGGCCAGCAACAACAGAGGGAACTCCAGACATTGCCTGGACCAAGAATTGAATTAAACCTGCGGCTCGTCCTTTGATCTCAGTGAGATAAAGCGCGGTTAAGATTCCCATGGGTACTGAGAAAATAATTGCAATAACAATCAACATTACCGTTCCAAATATGGCGTGGAGAATTCCACCCTTTCCAATTGGATCGAAGAGAGAAGCTTGGCGCATATTCTCTGTAACGAATGCCAGATTAATTCCCTTGATTCCTCGTGAAATCACAGACCAGAGGATCGAAGCAACCGCCATCATGACGAGCATTCCACCTAGCAAGGTTATTTTTGCAGCTAAACCGTCTCGAACGCCTTTCATGCCGGACTTGCGAATAACAAGTGCAGAATCAATAACGAGCCATGCAATGTAGAACACAAAAGCGTATGCAAGTTTGCCCTTCATTGGAGTGACTGCCACAACAATGAAGGAAACTAGTACTGCAAGCGCAATAGAGAAAGTTGTGATGACACGGTCGCGTGGCGTTGCGGCCCATGGGCGCATTGGTTTAACGGTTGATTGAATTGTGTTAGTTGACATATTAGCGACCTGACTTCACAGTTTTTGTAACAACGAAGTTCGCAGCAAAATTAACTAAAAGAGTCAGAATGAAGAGCACGAGTCCTGCCGCAATCAGCGCACTGATTTCAGTTTTACCTGCTTCCCCAAACTTTTGAATAATCATTGATGCCACGTTTCCGCCTTGAGTAAAGAGAATGTGGAAGTTAGTGCGGAAGACAATATTTAGTACTGAGTAAACGGCAACAGTTTCACCGAAAGCGCGACCAAGTCCGAGCATGGAACCACCTACAACTCCACCAGCACCGAATGGAAGCACTACGGCGCGAATCATGCCCCACTTGCTTGAGCCAAGCGCATATGCTGCTTGGACGCGATCGAGTGGGGTTTGTGAAAACACTTCGCGAGAAACAGATGTGATGATTGGAATAATCATTACTGACAAGACTATGCCTGCGATAAAAGGTGAACGCGTAAATGAAGGTTCAGGAACGTTAAATATGTAGATCCAACCAAGCCACTTATGAAGGAGCTTTGCCCAATATTCAGCCATCGGCATCAAAACAAAGTATCCCCAAAGTCCATAGAGAATCGATGGGAAAGCAGCCATTAGATCGATAACAGTTACCAATAATTTCTTGACTGTATTTGGTGCATAAAATGTTAAGAAAATTGCTGTGAGTACTGAAAGTGGGACTGCGATAACCAGAGCAATAATTGAGATGACAACTGTTCCAATTAACATTGCCTGTAATCCAAAGTGCGCAGCTTCTTTGCCAGCATCATCAGTGGTAATACTCCACTCGAAGTGAGTGATAAAACCTAAACCTTGTGCGCGAAGAGTCGAAAATCCCTTAAGAAAGAGAAATAGAGCAATCAAAGAGAGAATGACCAGCGCTGAAAAACTAAAAGTAGTAACAATGCCGCGGAAGATTTGATCCGATACGCGAGGCTTGGTTGTAATAACGCGCGCGGGCGGGGTGACTTTGGCAGGCGTTGCTACAGACATGCTCGAATCTTGTATCTAACTGCTGGATAAAGAAAGGCAGGTAGATGAACGGAAGGTGAACGCAAACTGAATTTCGTCAGGCTCAGGCGTGCCCCTTAAGGTGAACCCATGGCTACCGAACTTCCGCACCTGATCTGGATAGATTGCGAAATGACGGGGCTCGATTTAGCAACCGATGCCCTCGTTGAAATCGCAGTTCTTGTCACCGACTCTGAACTCAACGTGATCGGCGACGGTGTTGATGTTGTTATCCATGCAACCGAAGGTCAACTTGCATCCATGAATGACTTTGTTCGCGAGATGCATACAACCTCGGGTTTGATTACAGAAATCCCAAACGGTATTTCGATGTCAGCTGCTGAAGAACAGATACTTACTTATCTGCAATCTGCAGGCACCGAACCAGGTAAGTCGCCACTGGCGGGAAATTCAGTGTCGGTTGATCGCAACTTCATCGCTCGCGATATGAGCGCACTCAATGGCTACCTTCACTACCGCACCATTGATGTCTCATCGATTAAAGAGCTAGCCCGTCGCTGGTATCCCAAGACCTACTTTGCAGCCCCTGCCAAGACTGGCAACCACCGCGCACTCGGAGATATCCGTGACTCCATCGCTGAATTGGCCTATTACCGAGCGGCTCTCTTCATCAATAGCGATAACAATTCGACCACTACAGAG
>CAIMXQ010000097.1 GCA_903845465.1 uncultured Actinomycetes bacterium | reverse complement strand
GGTGCACCGATTCCGCTGTTATCTCTCATCCGGACTTTAACCGTCGGTCTCAGAGTTTCACTGAGTCAACCGCCCATTGGATATGTGCGGGTCGCGGACTATAACCGCCGGTTCGAAATTACATCGACCCCGATAACAACACCACGAGTCTAATGCAGAAGGCCCCTCCGAAGTGAATCGGAGGGGCCTTCTGAACGGGGTTGGACAAGTTTTAGCTGCAACCAGATGTGTTTCCACAACCTTCGCATACAAAGCATGCACCTGACATACGCATCTTCACGCCACATGTCATACACAGTGGTGCATCAGATTTGATTCCCATTGATTCAAGGAGATCAGATGATGAACCGATTGTCGCTGCAAGTGGTGCAGCTTCAATCTTTACGCTGGTTACCTTTGATTCGGCTGGCTTACTTGGAGCAGCCGCAGGAGCCGCCACAACCGCAGGTGCTTTTGGGGTATCAGCACTCGCGCTCGCTGCATTTGATACGGGAGCGTATTCGCCACCGTTATCGAGAGCTGCTGCACGCTCTGCTGATGTGTAGAGACCCATTGCTGAACGCTGTTCGAATGGGAGGTAATCAAGTGCCAAGCGGCGGAAGATGTAATCCATCATTGACTGTGCGATACGAATATCTGCATCATCTGTCATACCTGCTGGTTCGAAGCGAAGGTTGGTGAACTTCTCAACGAATGTCTCAAGTGGTACTCCGTACTGAAGACCAATTGATACTGCGATTGAGAATGCATCCATTACGCCGGCAAGAGTTGAACCCTGCTTACCGAGCTTCAAGAAGACTTCACCGAGTGCACCATCAGCGTATGCACCAGCGGTCATGTAACCCTCTGCGCCTCCGACTGAGAATGATGTTGTAGTTGCAGGACGTGACTTAGGGAGGCGCTTACGCACTGGTGTTGCGATTTCAACATCGGCAACAACATCTTTCTTCTTAGCCTTTCCATCTGAAAGTGGCTGACCGACCTTGCAGTTATCGCGGTAGACAGCGAGCGCCTTAAGTCCGAGCTTCCAACCTTCGTAATAGACCTCTTCAACTTCTTCAACAGTTGCATCCTCTGGGAGGTTAACTGTCTTTGAAATCGCACCTGACAAGAATGGCTGGCAAGCAGCCATCATGCGGACGTGGCCCATTGGAGCAATTGATCGTGCGCCAAGTGCACAGTCGAATACGTCGTAGTGCTCTTGCTTAAGCCCTGGTGCATCGATGACGTGTCCATTTGCGGCGATGAATTCAACAATCGCTTCGATGGTCTCTTCGGTGTAACCGAGCTTGCGGAGAGCCTGTGGAACTGTCTGGTTAACGATCTGCATAGATCCGCCACCGACAAGCTTCTTGAACTTAACGAGTGAGAAGTCAGGTTCGATACCAGTGGTATCGCAATCCATCATCAAACCAATTGTTCCTGTTGGAGCAAGAACTGAGATCTGCGCATTGCGCCATCCGTTCTTGTCACCGATTGTGAGGCATGCATCCCAAGCCTTATTGGCTTCTGCCCATACATCGATATCGAGAGTTGTCTCTTGCTTTGCAGCAGATGATGCAGCTGCGTGCTTACGCATAACGCGAGCATGTGCAGTTGCATTTCGTGCGAAGCCATCGTATGGACCAACAATGCCTGCAAGTTCTGCAGAGCGCTTGTAGGTAATACCTGACATAAGTGAAGTGATTGCACCAGCTACAGCGCGTCCACCTTCAGAGTCGTATGCAAGACCTGATGCCATAAGAAGAGCGCCGAGGTTTGCATAACCGATTCCGAGTTGACGGTATGCGCGAGTTGTCTCGCCGATTGCTTGTGTTGGGAAATCTGCGAAACAGATTGAGATATCCATCGCAGTGATGATCATCTCTGCAGCTTTTCCAAATGTCTTTGCATCAAATGAACCATCTGACTTGAGGAACTTCATCAAGTTGAGTGAAGCCAAGTTACATGATGAGTTATCGAGTGACATGTACTCAGAGCAAGGGTTAGACGCATTGATGCGACCTGTCTCTGGGTTTGTGTGCCAATCATTGATGGTGTCGTCGTACTGGATTCCAGGATCAGCACACGCCCATGCAGCTTCTGCCATCTTGCGGAAGAGCTTGCGAGCATCTGTTGTCTCGAGGACTTCGCCAGTTGAGCGAGCCTTTAGACCGAATTCGGTTCCGTTCTCGTATGCGCGCATGAACTCGTCGCTGACGCGAACTGAGTTATTTGCATTCTGATACTGAACAGAGATGATGTCTTTTCCACCGAGATCCATATCAAAGCCAGCATCGCGAAGTGCGCGAATCTTCTGCTCTTCAGAGACCTTAGTTTCGATGAACTCTTCAATATCTGGGTGATCAACATCGAGAACAACCATCTTTGCTGCGCGACGGGTTGCGCCACCAGATTTGATTGTTCCTGCAGATGCATCGGCACCTCGCATAAATGAAACTGGGCCAGAGGCTGTTCCACCTGACTTAAGAAGTTCCTTGGAAGAACGGATACGTGACAAGTTAAGGCCGGCACCAGAACCGCCCTTAAAGATCATTCCCTCTTCGCGATACCAGTTAAGAATTGAATCCATCGTGTCATCAACAGACAAGATAAAGCATGCAGATACTTGCTGTGGGGCAGCAGTTCCGACGTTAAACCAAACTGGGGAATTGAAAGAGAAGATTTGGTGCATGAGCATATGTGTGAGTTCGTGCTCGAAAATTGTTGCATCGTTATCTGTAGCAAAGTAACCGAATTCTTTTCCGGCCTTTGTGTAGGTAAGTACAACGCGATCAATGACCTGCTTGAGAGACCATTCGCGATTTTCAGCACCGACTGCGCCACGGAAGTACTTGGTGGTTACGATCGTTGAAGCATTCACTGACCAGAAGTCAGGGAATTCAACGCCGCGTTGTTCGAAAACAACTTCGCCAGTCTTCCAATTCTGTTGAACAACGTCGCGACGATCCCATGTGACTGTGTCATATGGATGAACGCCTTCTGTTGTGTAAATTCTTTCGACAGTAAGAGACTTTCCGCCCTTAACTTTCGAAGTTGGTCGATTGATGACCGTATCTGACATGTGTTATTTCCCCGTCTTCTGTTGAGCTGTTGATGTGTTAACTGGTGTTCTTACATTTGTTGCGGATGTTGCATTTGTTGCACTCGAAGGAAGGGCGCGGAGAAGTGCTATCTCACCTTCGAAATCTTCAAGGGAGGCAAAGTTACGGTACACAGACGCGTATCGGAGGTAGGCAACCTCATCGAGTTCGCGGAGTGGCGCAAGGATTGCCATTCCTACTTCTTGAGCTTCAATTTCTGCTTGTCCGGTTCCGCGAAGGGTCTCTTCTACTCGCTGGGCAAGCAAAACCAAATCATCTTCATCTACTGGGCGACCTTGGCACGCCTTGCGAACGCCGACAAGAACTTTCTCGCGGCTAAATGGCTCGGTGGCCCCAGATCGTTTAATGATGTTGAGCAGTGCAACCTCTTGGGTTGAAAATCGCTGGCCGCACTTTGGGCATTCGCGGCGGCGGCGGATTTCTGTGCCATCAACGACCGGACGGGAGTCGACGACTCGGGAATCATCGTGTCTGCAGAACGGGCAAATCATCTCGGCGTGTCTCCCTTCGAATGCTCTATTTTTCCCAAATTCGGGTGTATTGGCGAACTGCGAAAACTACCGTAAAAACACTACTAATGGAAGTTTTAACGCTTTCGACCCCTACATCTAGTGGGAACTATAAAGCATTTCTTGAGACTCTGCCTGCTGAGTAGAAATATTTTCTACGTGTCGCACCCAATGGCTTACTTGAGCGGGATGCGTAGCTTCTGACCAGCCGAAAGATCGACCGAGGCGAGGGAGTTGACCGAGATGATCTCGGAGACGAGCGAGCGCACATCTGAGCCTGCTGAGAGGCGATTGGCCAGCGACCAGACAGTCTCGCCTGGGGCGACAGTGACGGTGATGAAGGATCCGGCTGCCACAGGGGCAGATGTTGTGCCAGCCCCAGCTTTGGCGCTGACGACTGAGCCCAAGACGATAGCGAGAGAGAGAACCAGAACGGTGCGCGCTAAACGACCACGACGATTAAGGGTAACCGCAGACGGATTGGTCAAAAAGCCTTGATTTACACTCACTTTGGAGCCATATGTAGATAGTGTCATTGTGCTCATGGTTCGTCTCTTTCGCTACTGACTAAACCTTTGGGGAAGGTTTTCGAACACTTGTTCGATAGGAAAACCATACAGCCCCCCACCGACATCTGCAAGAAATATTCGAACATTTGTTTGAATTTATCCCCAACCTGTGGAACAATCTGTGTATGGCCAAGAATCCAACCCCCAAGCCTGAGCTGACCACCCGCCAGGTATCGATCCTCGACTTCATTAAGACAGC
>CAIMXQ010000096.1 GCA_903845465.1 uncultured Actinomycetes bacterium | reverse complement strand
TGTACGCAATGAACCAATTGGTGCGAATTCAACTGGCCCCCACATTGCTTCATATACAGTCGGATTAGTTGCGAGTTGACCGAAAGCTTCAGCCACATCTGTCGTCATCGGGACACGAACTAAATGTTGCGTTGTGAAGTAATCATTCGCTGCCTGGAATTCGGGCGAAGTGTAAATGCCTTCGGCCATACCTTTATGAACTGCCTTTCGATGCACTGCGGGTAATTCAGTGACAAGTCTTTCAATTTCAGGCAACCATTTAGGGATTGATGCAAGTGAATTTGCAATGATGAGAGCTTGAAGTCCCTTTGGCTTCTCTACTGCATGAGCAAATGAGAGAATTCCGCCCCATGATTGACCAACAAGAATGTACTTTTTTGCAATCTTTAACTCTTTAAGAAGTAAATTGAGCTCTGTCTTAAAAAGTTCAACAGTCCAAAAATCACTTGGCTTATTACCTAAATGTGTTGATTGGCCACAGCCAAGTTGATCGTAGACAATCACTGGGCGCCCTGTCATTGCTATGAGATGAACGATTCCAAGTACGTAGTTATGGGGAGCACCAGGACCGCCGTGAATTACAACTGCGGGGGTTTGCTTGGATTTCAAATCACCAATTACGCGATACCAAGTATTGCCGTGTTCCCACTTCATTGTTCCGGTGTAATCAGCTACTTGCTCAGCCATTTCTATTCCCCATCCTTCGCGATAATCGGTAAAGATACGCGGGGAGCGACGAGAGTGAAATAGCTTTTGAGTGAACTTTCTGGCGGAGGATGAGGGATTTGAACCCTCGATAGGTTTCCCTATACACGCTTTCCAAGCGTGCGCACTCGGCCGCTATGCGAATCCTCCAGCGCTAAGGCGCGAGCCTTAACGCCCCAAGGGTAGCGGTGCGTAGCGTCGCCCCCGACACGCTAGCTAGATTGCTAAGTAGTATTGCCTCAGATCTCCGGTGCGACGACACCGTGCTGAACTCCCCCAGGGTAGGAATACAGCAAGGGTAGGTACGCTCTGGCGGGTGCACCGGAGGTCCCACAAATCAATATCAAAGCGTTGCGGTCAATTAGAAGTGAATTGAATCGCGGCCTTAACGAGAGTAGATAAAGATGTCGTTAGCGTTATATCGAAAGTATCGCCCCTCTGTATTTGCAGATGTCATCGGGCAAGAACATGTCACTGTTCCTTTATCTAACGCGCTCGAATCCGGCAAAACACATCACGCATATCTCTTTAGCGGCCCACGTGGTTGCGGCAAAACTTCTAGCGCTCGCATCATGGCGCGATCACTTAATTGCGAAAAAGGCCCAACGCCTAATCCATGTGGCGTATGCCAATCGTGCACAGATTTAGTAGCAAATGGCCCGGGTTCTATCGATGTCATCGAACTCGATGCAGCAACCCATGGTTTGGTCGATGATGCGCGCGACCTTCGCGATAAAGCATTCTTCGCACCAGTTCAGAGCAAGTACAAGATTTACATCATCGATGAGGCCCATCAGCTTGGGCCGGGTGCTTCAAATGCCTTGCTCAAAGTTGTTGAAGAACCGCCTGCTCACGTTATTTTTATCTTTGCTACAACAGAACCCGAAAAGTTAATTTCAACAATTCGCTCTCGTACACATCACTATCCATTCCGATTAGTACCACCCGGAATTCTTGCAGCGCATCTAGAAAAAGTTTGCGAATCCGAAGGCGTCAAAGTCGCTAAGGGTGTTATTCCACTTGTTGTTCGTGCATCGGGCGGGTCAGTACGAGATGCACTTTCTGTGCTGGGTCAGCTTCTTGCAGGTGCCGGAAAAGATGGCGTTAGCTATGAAATCGCAATTCAGTTGTTGGGCTTTACCGATGGTGCGCTGCTCGATGATGCTATGGATGCAATCTCTGCGCGAGATGGTGCAACGTTATTTAAGACTGTCGATCGCGTTATTGAATCAGGCCATGACCCACGTCGCTTCACACAAGATTTGCTCGAAAGATTGCGCGATTTAATGATTGTCGATGCACTTGATGCAACTAATGCCAACAGCATCTTGCGTGAATTACCTGATGATCAACTCGAGCGTATGCGCGTTCAAGCACAGAACATTGGACAAGCATCGTTATCGCGTGCCGCAGATATTGCAGCTGAAGGTTTAACGCAGATGCGCGGTGCGACAGCGCCACGTTTAATTCTTGAACTCATCTGCGGTCGGATCTTGCTTCCCATGGGTGACACCAACGAATCAGGACTTCTCGC
>CAIMXQ010000095.1 GCA_903845465.1 uncultured Actinomycetes bacterium | reverse complement strand
GTGAATCTGTGAGCTTCTTATGTTCATCCAGGCAACGAATTGCCCAGTCATAGGTGCGCGATAGCGCTAGCTCTTGATATGGACGAGTGTTGTGCAACGTTGTGCATTCATCGAATGCAAACATGATGTCAGCGCCGAGTTGGTGCTGAATCTGCATTGAAATTTCAGAGGTAAATCGATGCATTGAACCATCGAGATGGCTCTTAAATGTGACGCCTTCATCATCGACATGTGCCAGGCGCTCTTTATTCTTTGCGATCACTTGATCTGAGCGGAACGTTTGAGCATCCATGGCAAGAACTTTTTTAAATCCAACTCCGAGTGATAGCACTTGAAACCCGCCGCTATCGGTAAAAGTTGGCTTATCCCAGTTCATAAATGAACCAAGACCACCTGCTTCATCGAGAACGCTCGGACCAGGCTGTAAATACAGGTGATAAGCATTCGCTAAGAGCGCTTGCGCTCCAAGTTCTTCCATCGCTTCAGGCAGAACAGTCTTCACATTTGCCTTCGTTCCGACAGGAATGAATGCTGGAGTTTGAATCTGACCATGGGGAGTTGAAATGACTCCGGCGCGAGCGAATCCGGTTTCTGCGGCATGGGTAATCTCATAGGAGAAGCCATTACCTGTAGCTGCCGAAACCATGTTGCATATTGTGTCAGAGTAATAGACTGAGCAAATGCCTCAATTTAAACTCAAAGATGGTCGCGAACTCGAAATTCTCGACAATGGAATCAACTCTGAATCCGCCATCATCTTTCACCATGGAACGCCAGGACATGCAAGCACTTGGGGCGATTGGCTAGAAGCAGCAGCTGCTGCAGGAATTCGTGCGATTGCATATTCTCGTGCAGGCTATGGCACCAGTGATCGACAGCCAGGTCGCAGCGTGATCAGTATCAATAACGATATTGGGCAGATTCTCGATGGAAAAAATATTACAAAGTTTGTTGCAATTGGTTGGTCTGGAGGCGGGCCACATTCACTTGCAAATACATTTGAACATCGTAACGTTGGAGCTATTTCTCTTGCTGGCGTGGGTGCATTTGGCGTAGACGATTTAGATTTTCTCGAAGGTATGGGTCCTGAAAACCATGATGAATTTGGCGCTGCTCTTAAAGGCGAAGCAGTTATTGATACGTGGATGAATGAGAACGCTGGACCGTTGAAATCAGTAATAGGAAGCGACATCATCGAGGCATATGGCGGACTCATCGGAGATGCTGATAAGGCAGCACTGAATGGTGGAGCGGCAGACCAGATTGCGGCCTCGTATCGAAGTGGTCTGGCCGTGAGCTTTGATGGCTGGATAGATGACGACCTAGCTTTTGTAGAACCGTGGGGTTTCGATCTTGCAGCGATTACAAAGCCAGTTTATTTATGGCAAGGTGATGATGATTTTATGGTTCCTCACGCACACTCATATTGGCTTGAAAAACATATCCCCGCTGCACAGCTGACATTTGTGCCCGGTGAAGGCCATATTTCATTAAATGCCAAGCACCGTGCCGCTATCTTGAAGCAAGCCATCGAGCTTTTGAAGTAAATGCTCTTTAAAGAATTTACCGTGCTGCTCAATCCGCAGTCACGCAAGATAGTCATGGGTATTAGCCTCAATGCAATCGGCGGGGGAATGACCCTGTCACTTCTGTTGGTTTATCTCCACGATATGCGCGGCTTTACAAATACTTTCGGTGGATTGCTTCTTGCATATGCATCGATTGTCAGCATTCTGGCAAGTACTCCAATGGGAGCGCTGGTGGATCGCATCGGCCCCAAAAAGGTGATGATTGGTGGGCTGATTCTGAACTCGGCATCATCGCTCTCACTTTCGCAGGTACATACACATTTTCAAGCCATTGTGGCGCTGACCTTTATTAATATTGCAGGACAAGCAATTTGGCCCAGCCAGAGCGTTATCTTGACTCGCGTAACTCCTGAGAAAGATCGTTCAAAAATATTTGGTTTTAACTTTATGTTGCTCAACCTCGGCCTTGGTATGGGTGGCTTAATCTCTTCACTCATTATCCAGAAGGGCGATCTGCTTTCCTTTCAGATTATGTACTGGGTCGATGCATCAACCTTCTTGCTCTATCTACTTATCGTTCTCTCACTTCGCGGTGAACACGTCAATCGATACATACCTACTTCTGATGAACCGAAGCAGGGCACCTATCGAGATCTCTTTGAAATAAAACCCCTGATCTTGCTCGGGATCGCCGGAACTATTCTCTTTACATTTGGATATGGAACTATTCAAGCTGGCGTACCTGTCTTTGCAACCCAGTTCCTGGGCCTCAGCCCTAAATGGCTCGGCATTATCTTTGGGGTCAACACAATTTCTATCGTTGTATTTCAACCACTTGTGATGCGCGTTCTCGATAAATATTCGAGATATACGGCGCTCATTTCTATAGGAATTATTTGGGCTGTGTCTTGGCTCTTTGTAGGGATTGCCCCTTACTTGCCAATGGTTGCATCAGGTATTGCAATCTGCTTTAGCCAATTAATCTTCGCCTTCGGAGAGATGGTGCAAGCGCCAACAATTCCAACTCTTGCAAATGAACTTTCGCCAGAACATATTCGCGGGCGCGCTAATGCTTGGATGAGTTTGCAATGGTCGGTTTCAGGAGTTTTGGGGCCAGCAATTACTGGAATCATGCTGGGAGCTAATCTGGGAACCGCCTGGGTTGTAACGATGTTCATCGGCTGCTTCCTTTCGATCCCAATCTTCCTCGCAATGAAGAGAATGACCTCGGATATAACGACTCCATAACGCTCGCGTCAAAAGGGGTGATTTGGGGCATTTGGGGTTTCTTTTTCCGCATAGTGGGATTACTCTCCAGTACTCGAATAGATATGTTCAACTGGAATTCACTTAAGGGGATCAGTAATTGACTACGGCTGTACTCGATGAAAAGTCGCAAGAGATTGTTCAGCGCACCCCTAAGCAGATTGCTTGGGGACGATTTAAGAGCAACAAAGTTGGCGTTTTTGCGGGTATTGCGTCCACCTTCTTTATCTCTGCGGGATTTTTAGCACCACTTATTTCTCGCGCCTTTCACGTCAATAATCATTCTCGGTATCCCAAGGGCCTTAACCAATTTGCAATGCCTATCGGCCATTGGGGCGGAATTTCACTTGCCCACCCACTTGGACTCGAGCCTGGCACTGGCCGCGATGTATTCGCGCTCTTGCTCTACGGCTCACGAATCTCTTTCACCGTTGCGATTATTTCAACGGCTGCATCAATTGGCATCGGCATGCTTGTCGGAATTGCGACTGGTTACTTCAAAGGAAAGATCGACTCCACAATTGGTCGTTTCTCTGATTTCCTATTGTCTTTCCCAAGCACATTTATGATTATTGCCCTCTCACTTCCGCTTGTTCAACGCGTTGAATCAATTGGAATAGCTCACGACAATGCCGCGCGCCTTGTAGTACTTGTGATCTTCCTCGTCTTCTTCGGTTGGACAGGTTTCTATCGATTGATTCGTTCACAGTCGATGTCACTTCGTGAACGTGATTTCGTGATGGCTTCACAAGCGATGGGCGCATCCAGTTGGCGCATTATTACCAAAGAGCTGCTTCCTAACTTGTGGCCAACGGCAATCGTCTTTGTATCGCTTTCCCTTCCGGGTTATATCGCTGCAGAAGCGACCTTCTCCTTCTTAGGTGTTGGAATCCAAGCGCCAGATACTTCTTTCGGTTTGGTGCTCTCTGATGGAATTAGTTATTGGCGAGATGATCCTGCCTATCTATTACTCCCCTCATTGATTTTGATCGCCATTGTTCTCGCACTCAACCTTCTGGGTGATGCAATTCGCGATGCGCTCGACCCAAAGGCAGGTAGGTAAGACCTTAAATTTCCATAGCAATATGGGATTTCCCGTAGCAATATGGGAAGAAATTTCAGTGAAGAGATATCTCGCGAGTTTCTCTTAATGAAGTTTCACAGCTGGTTCACGGCCGTGAACCAGTACCGCTTCTACAAGGAGGACACATGTCCGGTTTGAAAACTAGCCGTCGCATCCTTGCCTCAACAGCTGTCATTGCACTTGCTGTTGGTGTAACGCTTGCTACAGGCTCAGGTGCAAACGCTGCAGCTGCTGCAAAGCCAGTAACTGGTGGCACTTTGTACTTTATTACCCACGATGATCAGTTCGTTCACATTGACCCAGCCCGTACATACACAGGTCGTGACATTGCGTTCTTGAACTCGTATCTATTCCGTAACTTGGTTTCTTATAAGCCAGTTGCTGGAACAGCTGGTTCATCACTCGTTGCAGACCTTGCAACTAATACTGGTGTTCCTTCAAATAAGGCAAAGACATGGAAGTTCACACTTCGCGCTGGCGTCACATGGGAAGACGGATCACCTGTCACCTGTGCAGATGTTAAGTACGGTGTTTCACGTCCATTCGCAACAGATGTCATCACAGATGGTCCTCAGTACCTAGTACAGGCACTTGATATCCCAACAAATGCTGACGGTACTTCAAAGTACGCAGGTCCATACAAGAAGACAGGTCAGGCTTTGTTCGACAAGGCTGTTACATGTTCTGGTAACACAGTTACATTTAACTTGAACCGCTCATTTGCTGACTTTAACTACGCACTTACCTACCCAGCTGGTGCACCTGTTAAGGCTTCAAAGGACACAGGCGACAAGTACGACCTACGTCCATTCTCAAACGCTCCATACAAGATCGCTTCATACAAGATCGGCGATCAGATGGAACTCGTACGTAACCCTTCATGGAAGAAGTCTTCTGACTCAGTTCGTACTCCATACCCAGATAACATCGTGGTTCGCTTCGGCCTAGCTGAAGATGTTCGCGATCAGATCATGCTTGAAGATCAGATCCCTAACACTGTATCTCTCGATGGAATGCAGCCAGCAAATATGCGTGCATTCTTCGCAGATCCAACAAAGAAGGATCAGCGATTTAACGTCTACGACCCATATGTTCGCTATGCAGCAATGAACGTGTCTGCTGGCCACATGGATTGCCTCGACGTACGTAAGGCAGTCTTCTTTGCGATCAACACACAGGCTCTTATCGACCTTTCAGGTGGACGCGAGTACTACGGAGATCCAGGAGATAGCCCAATCAAGCCAGTTCTTGGTCTTGACTACAAGAAGACAACCGGAAATATCCACGATCCAAGCTGGAGCATCAACGGTAACCCAACATATGCAGCGTCATACTTGGCTAAGGCTAAGGCTTCATGTCCTGCAACATATGACAAGGCGACAAACCCTGATAAGGGAATCGTCTGGGATATCGCACAGTCAGCGACAAACCAGAAGGCTTCTGTATTGATTACAGATGCACTGAAGGCAGCTGGCATTGTTGTGAAGTTTAACTTCATTCCAGGTGGGCAGTACTACTCAACAGTTCAGAACAACGCTAAGCAGAATGATATTTCAACTGCTGGTTGGGGTGCTGACTGGGCAAATGCGTCAACAGTAATTCCTGAGCTCTTTATTAAGGGCCACGGATTTAACTTG
>CAIMXQ010000094.1 GCA_903845465.1 uncultured Actinomycetes bacterium | reverse complement strand
CGTGTTACATCGCGGTCGGATGGCTCACACCGACGCTGGATATGGCGGGCGATAGGCTTACCGACATGTATCCACGCGTTAGCCAGGGCCGCCGCCTCCTCGGAATCACCATCGACTGGATCGCCTGCCTGGCCATTTCCCTGGGCTTCTTTGCAGGGACTGGTTCATATACCGATCGAGTTCCACATGCACGCATCCCAGTGCTCATCTTGCTCTTCGCAGAGTACGCGTTGCTTGTCGCCTTCGGTGGCGCTTCATTTGGACATCGAGTTGTCGGTTTGAAAGTCGTTCGATTTTCAGATGGGGGAGCACCCACACCGCTGCAAGCACTTATCCGTGCGGCGCTCTTGATGCCATTAATAACTGCAATTACCTTCGATGAAAACGGTCGAGGTATTAATGAACGCTTTTCTAACACAGTGCTGGTTAATACAAGGAGCCAAAGGTGAGAAAAAAGGGATTCATTCTCGCTCTTTTAGTCATCATCAGTTTTTCCCAGAGTTCCTTCGCAACCGGTTCTGGAAATAAATATCAGACTGCCCAAGCAGGTGTCAGCTATCGCATTTTTCAACCTGGATCAACCGGAGATTTAATCCTTCGGTCTTTCACGATGCAATCTTGTGGAGGGAAGAATGAAAAGTGGCTGGCTGCCATTTATGGCGAAGATCGCTCAGTTCAATTTCTAGAAACCGACGCCAAGGTTAAATGCTCGAATCCTGGTCTTGGGGTAAAAGTTGCCACTGCTTCAATCAATGGAATTACGGCAAAGATTGTCGCTTTCTGCGATCCATCAAATAAGAATCAGTGGAAAAACTGTAAAACATCAGATATCCACAACTTTGGCGGTTATGCAATCTGGAAAGTCCCATCTGCCAAGTCACTTCACGGTACCGAAATCGAGGTCTTAGTCTCTGGTCTAACCTATGAAGATTTGCTTAAGCTTGCTAGAGGAATGAAACCTGTAAGCCCTTAACGCTGGTTTAAGTGCAAAACTCTTCACAAATCTCAGAAAATCTGCTTTTCTTTCCTTCCAGCTATCACAAGGAGAGAAAAATGGCACAAGTTGTAGAGCGCACTGTCTGGCGCATTCATCACGGCAAGCATGCAGAAGTCACCGCAATGGTAAATGAATTCAAGCGTCTAGTTCTCAAACTGGGCATTAGTAAAGTAGAGATACATTCTGGGATGGCGGGCAAAGATGTGGGATGCATAATCATGCATCAGTACTTTAAAAACGCTGAAGATAATGGAAAATTAAACGATGCCTTCGCTAAGGATCCAGATATTGAAGCTCATTTTAAGAAGATGCAAAGTCAGCCTCAGATGGCAGATTTTGTTTCACATGACATGTACGTAGTGGAAGAGTAATTTGAAATGGCTAAAAGAGTATTTGTAAATTACTACTTCCGCACAAAATACGGGCAAGGCGCGAAAGCTGATGCCTACATTGAAGAGATTAAGGCTGAAGCGCTAAAACTCGGAATCCAAGAAGTTCGCGTTGGAAACGTTGAAATCGGCCACTATTCCCCATCTACATGCTTCTCGCTTACATTCGAAAGCGCAGATGCTTTTGGCAAGCAATGGGGAGGTGGCTCGGAATTTGAAGCTAAGAGTGCTAGTTGGCGCGCGCTATGGAAGAGAATAAATAGCGAACCTAATCAAGTCCTTGAGCGCCTTGGTTCAGATCTCATCTACGAAGACTAGAAGTTATTACCGCTTAACGGAGCTTCGTGCCCTTCGGAAGCGGTCCTCGTGGAATTGGCATAGACATTCCGCCGACTGCTTTCAAACGGGCGCGGACTTCGCGCATCTGATGAGCAGATAACTTCTTAGGAAGCTTTGTGAGGTGCTTCTGCAATTTGCGAATTGAAACCTGTCCTGGGCCATCACCAACTAGTACTTCAATAACCGGGACACCAGGTGCAAAACGTTCAGCCTTCTTCTTCTCATCTTGCATCATCTGTTGAACTGCATGGCCACCTTCACCGGTAATAACAATTCCTGCACGTCCGACGCTGCGGTGGACCATATCTTGCTG
>CAIMXQ010000093.1 GCA_903845465.1 uncultured Actinomycetes bacterium | reverse complement strand
CGAAGGTCTGGTTTATCTGAACCATACTTATCCATTGCATCGGCATAGGTCATATGTTTGATCGGAGTAGGAATGTCGTATCCGATAGCTTCTTTCCACACCTTCACAAGAATCTTTTCAGCCACTGCCACGATATCTGCCTGATCGACAAAGGACATCTCGATATCGAGCTGTGTAAATTCTGGCTGGCGATCTGCGCGGAAATCCTCATCTCGGAAACAGCGAGCTATTTGGTAGTAACGCTCCATGCCCGCGACCATCAATAACTGCTTAAAGAGTTGAGGTGATTGCGGCAACGCATACCAACTTCCTGGCTGCAATCTGACGGGAACTAAGAAGTCGCGCGCACCTTCGGGGGTCGAACGTGTGAGGTACGGAGTTTCAATCTCGAGAAAATCAAGGTCTTCCATTGCATTACGAATAGATGTTGTGACCTTGGATCGAAGGCGAAGATTTGCTGCGGGCCCTTCTCGACGTAGATCGAGGTAGCGATAGCGCAGGCGAACTTCTTCAGAGATTTCAGATTCGCTTCCAGAATCGACTGGGAATGGAAGTGGAGCAGATTCGCTCAAGACAACAACATCGTCACCCATAATCTCAATGGCGCCTGTTGGCAAATTTGGGTTCTCATTTCCAGCAGGGCGAAGTGCAACTTCGCCTGTAATTTGTAAACACCATTCAGCACGTAATTGACCGGCCATCTTTTCATCACGAATAACAACCTGCACAGAACCAGTTGCATCGCGCAGATCGATAAACGCGACTCCACCATGATCACGGCGACGAGCGACCCACCCAGCAAGAGTTACGGTCTGACCGGCATGAGATGCGCGGAGAGATCCCGCGTCGTGGTTTCTTAACATTGTGAAGAGCCGCCTTTAGATGATGGAGAACTACAGCGCGAGTGCTCGCTGTAACTCGTCCTGTAATTGGGCAATCTTAACCGAGGATGTAACTCCATCTGACATTCTCTTGAGTTCAACCGAGCCATCGCGCAGTTCAGATTCTCCAAGAACTATGACATAGCGCGCACCAGTCTTATCAGCTGCCTTCATTGCACCCTTCAGGGCTCGATCTCCAAACGCGATTTCGGTGCGGATGCCAGATGTTCGAAGAGACGAAGCGATGGTGAGCGCTTGTCCTTTCGACTCATCTCCCAACGGAATAATAAATAAGTCCGATGTGAACTCTTGGCTAGGAACAGTTGACTCGGCAATAGCTGCAAGAAGCGCGCGATCAACGCCAAGTCCAAAACCAATTCCTGATAACGCTTGCCCACCAAGGGTCTCCATCAAACCGTCATAACGGCCACCGCCGCCAATGCCACTTTGTGCACCGAGGTCGGGATGAATGAATTCGAATGTTGTGCCGGTGTAATAATCCAAACCACGAACCATTCGAGGATTGATGGTAAATGCAATTCCCATATCAGTCAGATAACTCTGCACTTTTGCGAAGTTCTGAGCTGATGAAGCTGAGAGATAGTCAAGCAGAATGGGTGCCTTTGCCATCGCTTCATGCATCTGCGGGCGCTTATCATCGAAGAGGCGAAGTGGATTGATTGCAGCACGAGCAACTGTTGCCTCATCTAATTGCAGACCTGAAATATATTTCAATAAATCAACGCGATGAGCGGCCCGAGATTGCGCATCCCCCAGCGAAGTGATTTCTAGTCGGTAATTCTTCAAACCTAGATTCTTAAATCCGCGATCAGCGATTGCAATTACCTCTGCATCTAACGCAGGATCATCTAACCCAATAGCTTCAATTCCAACTTGGTAAAACTGACGGTAACGCCCCGCTTGTGGTCGTTCTGCGCGAAAGAATTGTCCCGAATACCAAACTTTTACCGGTAACTGGCCGCGGTCAAGATTCGATTCAATGACAGCGCGCATAACTCCGGCCGTGCCTTCGGGGCGCAAGGTGATTGAGCGACCACCGCGATCTTCGAAGGTGTACATCTCTTTCGAGACGACATCTGTTGATTCGCCGACTCCACGAGTAAAGAGATTGGTATCTTCAAAGACGGGAAGCTCCATCAATTGATATCCCGCCGCTTTGGCAGGAGAGATCAACTGCTCACGAACCCATTCGAAGGATTGGGACTCCGGAGGCAGATATTCACGTACGCCCTTTGGCGCTTGTAACTTCTCGAACTTCATAGAGCCAATTCTTTCAGATAAGGGTTGTTTTTTCGCTCGAATTTAATTGTGGTCTCAGGTCCATGTCCGGTGAGTACGCGTAGATCATCGCTCAGCGTAAGAACTTTAGATTTCAGGGTCTGTGTCATCTCTTTCGCGCTTCCTGTCGGCAAATCAGTGCGACCAATCGCGCCCGCAAAGAGGACGTCGCCGCTGACGAGAAGTTCATCATTGATAGTAAACATCAGCGAACCTCGAGTATGACCAGGTGCGTGAATTGCAACAATCTTCATTCCAAGCAAGTCCAGAACCGCATTGTTCTTCAACTCTTTCACACTAATCGGTTCTGCGAATTCCATACCTGCTAATTGCGCTACGAACTGTTCGCCATGCAAGCCGATGGGATCTGCAATGAAGCGACGATCTTCAGAATGAATGTATGCAGGAATGTTGTACCCATCTGCAAGTGGCTTAATGGAAAAAGTATGATCTAAGTGTCCATGAGTTAATAAGGCCGCAACTGGTTTGAGATGATGCTCTTCGATGATCATCTCGATATCTCTCGAAATGTCGGGCATACCGGGGTCAACGATGATGCACTCTTGACCCTCGCCCTGGGCAATCACCCAGCAATTGGTCGCAAACATTGGGGCTGGAAAGGAACGAACGAGCACTATGAGACCCAATTTCTTGCGAGGATTTACTACTAGAGGATGCACAGGGTACCTTTGACCTCTTATACATTGGCACATATCAACGAAGGCCGCGTCACTTTAGATGCGACTAACGCGCTGAAGGGGAAAATCATGACCGATATCAATCCATCTACATTGGCTCACACACACTCAAATCCGAGTGCAGCATCTGCACTTATCGGAGACCCTTCACAATTTGGTCGCGTTGCAGACGATGGCACTGTCTATGTTCGTACCCCCGATGGCGAGAAGGCAGTTGGTTCATACCCAGGTAAAACTTCTGAAGAAGCGCTCGCCTACTTTGTTCGCAAATTTGAAGCGCTTGCATCTGAAGTAGCGCTCACAGCCGCCCGCATCACAAGTGGGGCCATGGTTCCTCAAGATGCATACGAAGCTGTAAAGAAATTGCGCCATCAAGTTGCTGAACTCAACGGAGTCGGAGATTTAGCAGCACTTGCTCAATCAGTAGAGCAGATTGAGCCACTTATCGAAGGCCATCGCGAAGCATATGAAGCGAAGAAGGCCGCCGAGGCTGTACTCAAGGCTGCTCGACGCGAACAGATTTTGATTGAAAAAGAGAAGATTGTTGTCGAAGCTGAATCACTGGCTCTCTCTGAAAATTGGAAAGTCACTGGCGATCGCCTGAAGGCTCTCTTGGATGAGTGGAAGGCAGCACCTCGCCTTGATAAGAAATCTGATGCTGATTTCTGGAAGCGTTTCTCCGCATCTCGAAATAAGTTTGATAAGCGCAGACGCACTCATTTCGCTCAACTTGAGGCAACAGCAGGCAAGGTCTCTGAAGCTAAAACTGTGATCATCGAACAGGCCGAGAAGTTGGCCACATCTACCGATTGGGTTGCCACAGCTCGTCTGTACAAGACTCTTATGGATCAGTGGAAGGCTGCTGGTCGTGGCAAGAAGAGCGATGACGCAAAGATGTGGGCTCGCTTTAAGGCAGCGCAAGATCAATTCTTCACAGCAAAGAATGCAGATTTGGAAAAACGTGAAGTTTCGATGGCTGCAAATCTCATTAAGCGCGAAGAACTCATAGTGCAGATTGAGGCGATTCTTCCATTTACCGATGTGAAGGTTGCAAAGAACGCCTTCCGCGATCTCATGAACTCTTGGACCAAGATTGGTATCACAAACCGCGATAAGCGCGCCGCCTTCGATGCACGCGTTGCCACGGTTGAAAATGCGATCAAGGAGGCTGAGGCTGAGATCTGGCGCAAGACCGATCCCAGCGCGAAGGCTCGTGCTGCAGAAGTTGTTAAACAACTTACTGAATCTATCGAAAATTACGCAAAAGTCGCCGCAAAGTCACAGGCTGCAGGAAATGAGAAGAAGGCTAAGGAGGCTCTCGACTCAGCTGAAGCTCGTAAGGTATGGCTTGCAGAGGCTGAAAAACACCTCGCTGAATTTAACTAATTAGTTAATTACGTTCTATAGACGTCATAGACGCCTTCGATAGAACGAACTGCTGCAAGAACTGAGTCGAGATGCTTTGCATCAGCCATTTCGAATGTGAACTTCGAGATTGCTACACGATCCTTTGAAGTACTCACAGCGGCGCTCAAGATGTTTACATGCTGCTCAGATAGTGTTCGAGTCACATCTGCAAGTAACCGTGCGCGATCGAGCGCTTCTACTTGAATGTTAACGAGGAAGAGACTTGCAGCTCCTGCAAGCCATGAAACGTTCACAACTCTCTCTGCTTGATTCTCGCGCAAATCTCCCGCATTGATACAGTCGATGCGATGGACAGAGATTCCTGAACCTTTGGTAATAAATCCCATGATCGCATCGCCAGGAACTGGTGTGCAGCAGCGAGCAAGCTTGACTAGTACATCGTCAACGCCTTCTACTTCAACCGCGCTGGATGTTCGACGAGTTCCTTGAATGCCAGTTGGAATCTGTTCAATAGTCTGTTCTGGATGTGAATCCTCGCCACCCATACTCGCAACGAGTTTGTCGATAATGGATGCTGCAGATACATGTCCATCGCCAACTGCGCTATAGAGAGCATCAATGTCGGCATAACGCATCTCATGTGCAAGCTCAAGAAGTGAGTGGCCAGCAAATATCTTCTGTAAAGGCAAACCCACCTTACGCATCTGTCGCGCTATTGATTCACGACCGGCATCGATAGCTTCTTCGCGACGTTCCTTGCTAAACCATGCTTTGATTTTTGATCGAGCACGAGGGCTCTTAACAAAGTTGAGCCAATCACGACTTGGCCCAGCATGTTGTCCCTTATTTGTAACGATCTCTACGACATCGCCATTGTTAAGTTTGGATTCCAGAGGAACGAGCCTTCCATTCACCTTTGCTCCAGCGCAGCGAAGACCGACATCCGTATGCACTGAGAATGCAAAGTCGACAGGGGTTGAACCACCTGGAAGCGCTACAACAGAGCCTTTCGGTGTGAACACAAATACTTCCGGACTTCCGAGATCAAAGCGCAGAGCTTCGAGGAACTCGGATGGATCTTCAGTCTCCTTCTGCCATTCGTGTAATTGGCGAAGCCACAACATTTCAGGAGAGCTGGAATCTGGCTCTCCCCCTTGCTTGTACTTCCAATGTGCCGCAATACCGAACTCGGCGCGCGTATGCATCTCATATGTACGAATCTGTATCTCAATCGCCTTGCCGTTGGGACCAATGACTGTCGTATGAAGAGACTGATATAGATTGAACTTCGGCATAGCGATGTAATCCTTAAATCGCCCCGGAACCGGACTCCACCGTGCATGGATTGAGCCGAGTACCGCATAACAATCGCGTACATCGTTAACTAAGACACGAATCCCCACAAGGTCGTAGATGTCGTTGAAATCGCGTCCACGCACAACCATCTTTTGGTAAACGCTAAAGAAATGCTTCTTGCGACCAGTTACAGTCGCCACAATAAGATCTCGTTGAAGATCTGATTCGACAGCATCGATTACCTCACTAGTAAGTGCATCTCTTGAAGGTGAGCGCTCTGCAACAAGACGGGATATTTCCTCAAATTTCTTGGGTTCGAGCACTTCGAATGAGAGATCTTCAAGCTCCCACTTAATCGCGTTCATTCCAAGGCGGTGAGCTAGAGGCGCGTAAATATCAAGCGTCTCTCGAGCCTTGCGAGCTGCGCTATCACTGGAAACAAATTTCCACGTGCGTGCATTGTGGAGGCGATCTGCCAATTTGATGACCAGGACTCGGACATCTCGAGACATCGCAACAACCATCTTGCGTACAGTCTCTGCCTCCGCAGTGGGACCGTATGTCAACTTATCGAGCTTGGTTACGCCATCTACAAGATTTGCAATCTCATCGCCAAAATCTGCGCGCAGTTGCGTTAAGGAATATGGAGTGTCTTCAACAGTATCGTGCAGAAGAGCTGCGATGAGGCTTGTCTCATTCAGCCCAAGTTCAGCGAGAATCTGAGTAACGGCAACAGGATGCGTTATGTAATCTTCACCTGATTTACGGAGCTGTCCCTTGTGCGCTTGTTCGGCAACCAGGAACGCTCTTTCAATTCCTGATATATCAGCACCTGGATGATGCTCCCTGAGCGCCCCAATGAGTGGTGCGATCAGATGCAGGGTATCCATAGAAATAAGTTAGAAAGTTACTTGCGACCTTTGCGCTTTGGTTGATTGCGCGGACCACTTCCAGTTGATGCACGGACTTCTTGTGCTTGTGCAACTGGTGCTGTTCCCCCACGTGCTGCAACGCGCTTAGCAAGAGCCTGCATTGCTGGCTCCTTTTCGCGAAGTTGAGCAAGGAATGGTGGCGCGATGAATACTGAGGAATAAGTACCAACAGCAAGTCCGATGAAGAGTGCAAGTGATAAATCTTTGAGAGTTCCTGCGCCAAGTAAGCCAGCTCCTACGAAAAGAATTGAAGCAACTGGCAGAAGCGCGATGAGAGATGTGTTGGCTGAACGCACGAGTGTCTGATTAACAGCCAAGTTCGCAGCTTGGGAGTACGTCATCTTGCTATTTGCAGCAACGGATTTAGTATTTTCGCGAACCTTATCGAAGACGACAACTGTGTCATAGAGCGAGTACCCGAGAATTGTCAGGAAGCCAATTACAGTCGCTGGCGTGACATCAAAACCAACTAGTGCGTAAATTCCAACGGTGATCAGAACGTCATGGACCACAGCAACAATTGCTGCGATTGCCATTTTCGGTTCGAATGCCATCGCCAAGAAAAGCATGACCGCAAGCAAGAAGGCGAACAATCCATAGAGCGCCTTTCTCGTGATCTCTTTACCCCAAGATGGACCGACAAGTTGAGTATCAATCGATTCAGCTGTGACACCAAATGCAGTTGTCAACGCCGTTTCAATTGCTTGAGATTGCGCTGGAGTTACTGCACCTGTCTGCACTCGAACCTTTGAAGTTCCAATTTTCTGAACTATTACTTCACCTGGAATCCCAATACCTTGTACGGCCGCTCGTGCCTGCACAATAGTGGCAGTTGGTTGGTTCACGGTGTACGAAGCGCCACCTTTGAACTCGATTCCGAGGTGCAAGCCTTGAATAACAAGTGCCGCGATAGAGGCAAGGATAAAGAGCGCAGAGATTGTGTACCAACGCTTGCGCTTTTCTACGATATTGAAAGATGTCTCACCTGAGTAAAGGCGGCCACCGAGTCCTGAAAATTTAGCCATCTGTTTATGCCTCCAAAGGTGTTGATGTGTGCTTGCGACCGATGCTCTTTTCAGAGAATCCAGAGAGTGGATGACCAGATGCGAAGAAGTTCCACTTCGCAATCACAGTAACAATCGGTTTAGTGAAGATAAATACGATCAGAAGATCGATAAAAGTAGTTAAACCGAGTGTGAATGCGAACCCTCGAACTCCACCAACAGCGAAGAAATAGAGCAACACAGCGGCAAGGATCGAGACAGTATCTGCCACGATAATTGTGTGACGAGCGCGTGCCCAGCCGCTTTCGACCGCAGAGCGAAGTGAGCGACCTTCTCGCGCTTCATCTCGAATACGTTCGAAGAAGACGATAAATGAGTCTGCCGTAATACCGATTGAAACAATTGCACCGGCGATGCCTGCCAGAGTCAAGGTAAAGCCGATTGATTTACCTAAGACCAAGAAGAGCAGGTAGAGAATGGTTCCTGCAATTGCGAGTGAACCGACCGTTACTAGACCAAGTGCTCGGTAATAGAGAAGTGAAAAGATCAATACAAGGAAGAGACCCAGGGCGCCAGCAAGTAGCCCTGCATGTAGCTGGTCAGAGCCAAGAGTCGGAGAGACTTGCTGTACTTCTCCGCGATCGAAAGCGAGAGGAAGCGCGCCGTACTTAAGAACGTTGGCTAGATCTTGTGCCTCGGTCTGTGTAAATGAACCGGTGATCTGTGCATTGCCAGATGGAATCGCTTCGCGAATTACTGGTGCAGATACAACAAGGCCATCGAGAACAATGGCTACTTGGTTCTGTGGGGAGGTCAATTTTGTGACTCGCGCTGTGATGTTTCCAAAAGCAGTGGTTCCTTCACCGTTAAATGTAAGAAGCACATACCAACCACTTGCACCTTGCTGATCAATTCCCGCTGTTGCCTTTGATACCTGTCGACCAAGAACTTCTGCAGGCCCCAAGATGTACTTGCTCGCACCGCTTCGTGAACATGCGACGATTGTGTCAGTAGGCGCATCTGCACCTGTACCTTGACGGCTGGCTGGATTCGCGCAATTGAGCGCGGCAAATTTTGCATTAATAACAGGTGATACACCTGATGCTGGAGTTGCAGCAGTTGAAGTGTCATTTGCGGTGAGTGCGGAAGACTCTGCGAGCACCTGACGGAATCTCAACTCTGCAGTCTGTCCTACGAGATCGACCACACGTCGACCTGAGTCACCTGGTACTGAAATAACAATTTGACGATTTGTTCCACTGCCTTGTGCAGTTACATCTGATTCTGCAACGCCAAGTGAGTTCACGCGCTGACGAATAATTGACACGGCCTGATCAATCGCTTCGGATGTTATTTTATTTGAAGCATTAGAGGCGCGAGGTTGAAGCGTGACGCTTGTTCCACCGCGAAGATCGAGCCCGAGGTGTACAGAAGTTGCGCCCTGAATGAGGGCCGTTGCCAAGAGGCCGACTATAAGTACGGCCAAGATAGCCAAAGCACGTACTGGTCGACCAGTGGTCTTCACTGGTTTATTAGGTGTGGACATAAGAGCAGAGTCTAGGCGTCGGGCGCTGGTGTGTCGAAAAGGGTCGCGATTCCAGCAGGTGGTGTTCGTCCCACATGCTCCCAACCCAATGCAGTCGCGATTCGACCTCGTGGAGTTCGCGCCATAAAGCCATTTCTTACTAAGAATGGCTCAGCGACAGATTCAACAGTCTCGGTCTCTTCGCCTACTGCAATCGCAAGAGTGGAAAGCCCCACAGGTCCTCCATTAAATCTTTCGATCAAAGCTAGAAGAACTGATCTATCCAATCTATCTAGACCCTTGGCATCGACCTCGTAAATCTCCAGTGCGGCTTTGGCATCGTTATGAGTCAGCGCATTGGAGCCGTTGACCTGCGCGTAATCCCGGACACGACGCAGAAGTCGATTAGCGATGCGAGGTGTGCCACGAGATCTGCTGGCAATCTCACTGATTGCCGCTTTTTCAATTGTTAGACCAAGTAAGACGGCGCTACGCGAAATAACTTCTTCGAGTTCAGAATCTTCGTAGAAATCTAGGTGTGCCGTAAAACCAAAGCGATCACGAAGCGGCGACGGCAATAGCCCTGCTCGCGTTGTGGCACCTACCAACGTAAACCGTGGAAGTTGTAGTGGAATAGCTGTCGCTCCAGGGCCCTTACCTACGACAACATCGACGCGGAAATCTTCCATAGCAAGATAGAGCAACTCTTCTGCAGGGCGTGGCAGGCGATGAATTTCATCCAAGAAGAAGATTTCTCCCTCGACAAGGGATGACAGAATCGCTGCGAGATCACCAGCGTGAGTAATTGCAGGACCGCTAGTTATTCGTATCGGTGTATTCATTTCTGATGCGAGAATCATCGCAAGCGTAGTTTTGCCAAGACCTGGAGGACCCGACAAAAGAATATGGTCCGCTGCAGAATCTCGCTTTCGTGCAGCTGTCAACAACACATCTATCTGTTGACGTACACGATGTTGTCCGATGAAATCATTGAGCGTCTTAGGCCGCAGCTCATGTTCAGCGGCCAGATCATCTGAGCCACTCTGTGAACTGACCATTCTCTCTTCGCTCATTTGCTGCGCCGCCCAGTTTGTAGTGTGCGCTTGAGAAGATCAGAGAGATCCGATGATGAAGGATCTACACCTTCTTCTGCATACTCAGCAAGAACTTTATTAATAGCAGCGTCGGAATCCTTTGCAGTAAATCCCAGCGATACAAGTGCCGAAGTCAGTTGCTCACGCCAAACAGGTTGATGCGTACGTTCTTGGTCAGATGTACTGAAATCTGAAATCTTGCCTTTGAGTTCGAGAATGAGACGTTGCGCGCCCTTGCGCCCAATACCGGGTACTTTCTCAATTCCTTTGATGTCCTCTTGAGTAATTGCCAAGGCTAAAGACTGTGGTGAATGTGCGCCCATAATGGCTAGCGCAACCTTGGGGCCAATACCAGAGACGGTCTGCACGAGTTCGAATGTAGAGCGACTTTCTTCATCGAGAAAACCAAAGAGCGTGAGTGAATCTTCGCGCACAACAAGAGATGTAAAGAGTTGAACGGGTGCACCTAAGTTGAGTTGGGCACTAGTGTGATTGGTAATGGAAACGCTTAAGCCAACGCCACCAACTTCAACGACCGCTTTATCTGTATGGATTGAACGCACTATGCCGTTGAGTAGTGAAATCATTTCTTCACCAACTTTGCAAGCCGGGACTTCTCAGCTTTAAGAGCTTCTTCAATCTTTGCATTGCCTCCACCACGCCAGATGTGACAGATTGCAAGTGCAAGTGCATCGGTGCTATCAACAGGCTTTGGAATTACTTCCAAATTCAATAATCTTTTCACCATCTCGGCCACTTGTACTTTATTGGCGCGACCCGAGCCTGTAACTGCTGCCTTAACTTCAGATGGCGTATGCATCATCACTGGAATTCCTCTGCGCGCTGCAACAAGGAGTGCAATACCTGCAGCTTGGCCGGTACCCATAACCGTGCGCACATTGTGTTGAGAAAAGACGCGTTCGACAGCCATGACATCGGGCGAATGCTCGCTAACCCACTCTTCAAGTTCGGATTCAAGTTGGAGCAACCTCTGCTCTAACGGCAAGTCAGCAGACGTGAGGATTACACCGACTGCAACGAGGGAGAGAGGTTTACCAATCGATCCTTCAACGACTCCGATGCCACAACGAGTAAGCCCAGGATCTACTCCTAGTACGCGGCGCTGTGGGTGGCTCATAACTTCTAAGCCTAGGACTTCTGGCTAAGAAGGTTAGGAAAGGCTCGCCATAACTTCGTCTGAGACATCAAAATTGGAGTACACGTTCTGCACATCATCAAGCTCTTCAATAGCGTCAATGAGTTCGAAGACTTTCTGAGCACCCTCTGCATCCAGCGGAATCTGCATCGATGGCAAGAATGACGAGTCAGCAGATTCGTAATCAATCCCAGCACTTTGCAACGCAGTTCGCGCCGCCACCAAGTCACTTGCTTCGCAGACTACTTCGAAAGATTCGCCGAGATCATTAACTTCTTCTACGCCAGCATCGAGCGCTGCTTCAAGGATTGAATCCTCGGTTGCGCCGATTGCCTTATTGACGATGATGACGCCTTTGCGATTGAAGAGATATGAGACAGAGCCAGGATCTGCCATCGTTCCGCCATTGCGAGTAACAGCAACGCGAACTTCAGATGCAGCGCGATTGCGGTTATCTGAAAGACATTCGATCATGATTGCAACGCCATTAGGACCGTATCCCTCGTACATGATTGTCTGCCAATCATATCCGCCGGATTCAAGGCCCGCTCCACGCTTTACCGCGCGTTCAATATTGTCTGCTGGCATTGAGTTCTTCTTCGCCTTTGCAATTGCATCAAAGAGCGTTGGATTTCCATCTACATCAGGTCCACCATTGCGCGAGGCAACTTCAATCGCCTTAATGAGCTTTGCAAAATTCTTCGCACGACGGCTATCGATGACAGCCTTCTTATGCTTAGTTGTTGCCCATTTGGAATGGCCTGACATTGGAACTCCTCAATCGAATAACTCAGAAAAATTTGTAGGCTGTACTTTATCGGCCTTTACAGATCTCATCAAAAAAGTAGCTATGGACCGCATGATCATCGGTCAATTCGGGGTGAAAACTGGTTGCCAGAAGATTTCCTTGTCGAACTGCGACAGGGTGCCCGGCGGCAGTAGATAGAACCACTACCCCATCGCCAACTTCTTCAACCCACGGTGCGCGGATGAAGATTGCATGCAATTGAGTTCCATTGAAAGTGATATCTGATTCAAAGGAATCTACTTGGCGGCCAAAGGCATTTCTGCGCACGGTCATATCAATTCCGCCGAAGGTTTGCTGTCCAACGATTCCATCTTCTATACGGTTTGCGAGCAAAATCATTCCCGCACATGATCCATAGACAGGAAGGCCCGATGCAATGCGTGCGCGGATGGGTTCGAGTAAACCGAAAGATTGTGCCAACTTAATAATCGTTGTGGATTCTCCACCAGGAAGAATGAGCGCCTCTACGGCGTTGAGTTCATCGACTGTGCGAACCGAGATACCTTCATGTCCGCACTGTGTGGCAACAATGAGGTGTTCTCGGAAATCACCTTGTAGCGCTAGTACTCCAACTTTCATAAGCTCTTCGCAAATATATTACGAATTACCAACCGCGATCAGCAAGGCGATGAGGCACAGGGATATCTGAAACATTGATTCCAACCATTGCCTCACCAAGTCCACGTGATACTTCAGCCAAGACCTTTGCGTCGTTAAAGAAGGTAGTTGCCTTGACACAGGCAGCAGCACGCTGAGCTGGATTTCCAGATTTGAAAATTCCTGAGCCAATAAAGACTCCATCTGCGCCCATCTGCATCATCAACGCAGCATCGGCTGGAGTTGCAATTCCACCTGCTGTGAATAGAACGACGGGAAGCTTGCCAGTCTCGGCAACTTCTTTAACAAGTGCATATGGTGCCTGAAGTTCTTTTGCAGCAACGTAAAGTTCATCTTCGCGCATTGATGTAAGTCGGCGAATCTCTGCACCGATCGTGCGCATATGCATCATCGCGTTAGAGACATCGCCTGTACCTGCCTCGCCCTTTGAGCGAATCATTGCTGCACCCTCATTGATGCGACGAAGCGCTTCTCCGAGATTTGTTGCACCACAGACGAAAGGAACCTTGAAATTCCACTTATCAATGTGGTTTGTGTAATCAGCGGGTGTAAGCACTTCTGACTCATCGATGTAATCGACGTTCAAACTTTCGATAATTTGAGCTTCAACAAAGTGACCGATTCGAACCTTTGCCATCACTGGGATAGACACAGCCGCTTGAATCTTTTCGATCATGTCAGGATCTGACATGCGTGCAACGCCACCTTGTGCGCGAATATCTGCAGGCACGCGCTCGAGCGCCATCACTGCACATGCACCTGCATCTTCTGCAATCTTTGCTTGTTCAACATTGACCACATCCATAATGGTGCCGCCCTTGAGCATTTCAGCCATGCCGCGCTTTACGCGAGCGGTGCCAGTTGCTTCAGACATGTTTCAACTCCTTGGGAACGGTGATGTAAGAGCGCTGAGTCTACTTTGCCGCGGCCGATGGCGCATCCGAGGGAATTGGCTGGAAAATCGGCGGTTTATCAGTGAGTGCGACCCATATCTGACCTTTAGCGAAGAGAATTTCTTTCCCGTCCAAGGTTTTCCATGTGGTCCCAGATGATGCATCCGGTCTCGACCAGGT
>CAIMXQ010000092.1 GCA_903845465.1 uncultured Actinomycetes bacterium | reverse complement strand
CCCTGCTAAGAAAGTAGCCGCCAAGCCAGTAAAGATCGAGATCAAAAAAGATCTCTCTGCAAAGGAAGTACAGCAGCTTGTAGATTTAAAGAATCTCGTTGCTCGCCAGAAAGAGATCATCGCAACACTTGCAACAAGTGGCATCGATAATTATCGCAAGGCAGTTAAGAAAGAATTTATGGCGCTCGCTCTCGAAGCCCGCCACCTCGATGAAGTAATCCCTGAGGCAACAGAGAAGGCACGGAAGGCAGGACTTGGCGCACCAAGTCGTATCTTGTCAAAGGCTCAACTCGCACTCGTTGCACCTAAAGAAGAGCCAAAGTCAGCACCAGATGCAAAGGGCGCTAAGGCCGCAGTTGTTCTCGATGAGGATGGCAACGAAATCGTTGTCGAAGAAGTAGAACTCGAGGATGTTGAAACTCTTATTGCAGAAGCATCTGAAATCATCGATGCCGAAACAGATGGCAAAGATCAGCCGCGCGTTGTCACTCTCTCTGATGAGACAAAGAACGAAGAAGGTTCATTTACTCTTCTCGAATCTGATGCCGATGATGAAGAAGAAGATAAGAACGAGCGCGAAAAGCATAAGAAGGATCTCAAGAATGTAAATCTCGTTCTTGAAGCTATCAATGGCAAGATCCAAGGTGTAGATGTAGCGCCAAAGCACAATATTGATCAAGCGGATGCAAAGGCACTTACTTTTAAGCAAGTTCAACAGCAATTTGCGATGAATACCTTCAATGAGAAATCAGCGAAGATGATTGCCGAAGCTGTAAACCAGGGTTACCTCAAGAATCTTGAAGATTTGCAGTACTTCTTCAATGAGCAAGCGCGATTTATTCAGATTGAAATCAAGCGCCTTCCTCCAGAGCAAACTGTCCTAACAGCAGGTGCAACAGCCGATCCTGTAAAGGATTACCTCAAGCAGATCGGTCGCGTTGCACTTCTGAACGCAGAACTCGAAGTAGAACTTGCTACTCGCGTTGAAGCCGGTCTCTTTGCTGATGAAGCGCTGAAGAATACAAAGAAGATTGATAAGAAACTCAAGCGAGAGCTTGAGTGGATTGTCGAAGACGGCAAGCGCGCAAAGAATCACTTGCTCGAGGCAAACCTACGTCTGGTTGTATCTCTTGCAAAGCGTTACACAGGCCGTGGAATGCTCTTCCTAGACTTGATTCAAGAGGGAAACCTCGGTCTTATCCGCGCAGTCGAGAAGTTCGACTACACAAAGGGTTATAAGTTCTCAACCTATGCGACATGGTGGATCCGTCAGGCAATCACTCGCGCGATGGCAGACCAAGCTCGCACAATCCGTATTCCTGTTCACATGGTTGAAGTCATCAATAAGTTGGCACGTGTGCAGCGCCAGATGCTTCAAGATCTTGGACGCGAACCAACACCCGAGGAGCTTGCAAAAGAGCTCGATATGACGCCTGAAAAGGTTGTCGAAGTTCAGAAGTACGGTCGCGAACCAATCTCACTTCACACGCCACTGGGTGAAGAAGGCGACTCTGAATTTGGAGATCTCATTGAAGACTCTGAAGCTGTAAAGCCAGAAGAATCTGTGACATTTACAATCTTGCAGGAGCAGTTGATGCAGGTTCTCGGTGGGCTAACAAACCGTGAAGCAGATGTCATCAAGGCTCGCTACGGCCTTACAGATGGACAGCCAAAGACGCTCGATGAAATCGGAAAGGTTCACGGCGTAACCCGCGAACGTATTCGTCAGATTGAATCAAAGACTATGTCGAAGCTTCGCCACCCATCACGCTCGCAATCACTGCGCGATTACCTCGATTAAAATTAGGCAAGAGAAAACCCCCTATGCGCGCATAGGGGGTTTTTCTTTACTACAAATTATTTAACTTCGACAAGCTTCTCTGACTCGTCCTGGATATTTGCAGCAACAGTGCTTAACTTTTCAGCATATTCCTTACCGTGGTGTGCACAGAAAAGAAGTTCCCCACCTGAGAGAAGTGTTGCTCGAACATACGCCTGAGCGCCACATCGATCGCATCGATCAAGGGCATTAAGAGGTGTGGATTCGAGGATTACTTGCTCGGTCATCGCGCTCTCCGTTTCGCTAGTGGGAAGTTGTTGTATATCTATGGAACATCATGCCAGTTCTCTTTATTCCCCGCTCGGCAAATAGATTCCAATTATGTAAATTTTTATTGATTTGAGCCTAGATTTATCGATATTTAGAGATATCTCACCCTCATCTATCAATATATGAGACACATCGGCGCGCTTACGCGGTTGCGAAGGATTGGCTAGATAACCTTTGCCACCGTGGCAGATGATGAGTTGAACTTCGAAGCAGTGGTGGATTCTAAAGATAGCTACACCGCCAAAGATCTTGCTGTCCTCGAAGGCCTCGATGCCGTTCGTAAACGCCCCGGAATGTATATCGGCTCCACCGATTCACGTGGATTGCAGCACTGTCTCTGGGAAATTATCGATAACTCAGTCGATGAATCGTTGGCTGGACATTGCAAGAAAATCGAAATTAATCTAGAGGCTGATGGATCTGTTGAAGTCCACGACGATGGCCGCGGAATTCCGGTTGATAAAGAACCCAAGACTGGCCTTACCGGTGTCGAAGTTGTACTCACGAAATTGCACGCAGGCGGCAAATTCGGTGGCGGTTCATATGCTGCATCAGGTGGATTACACGGTGTTGGTGCATCAGTTGTGAATGCACTTGCTGAACGCCTCGATGCCGAAGTAGATCGCAACGGCAAGATTTATTGGATGTCATTTAAGCGTGGAGTCGCTGGCATCTTCGATGGCGAAGGACCCAAGGCGCCATTTACTCCACAATCTGGTCTGCGCACAATTGGAAAAGTCTCAGCGAAGGTAACCGGCACGCGCATTAAGTGGTGGTCAGATCGTCAGATATTTTTGAAAGATGCTGAACTCGACCTTGAAGATATTTACGCTCGCGCTCGACAGACTTCTTTCTTAGTTCCAGGGCTATCCATTACCGTTAACGATAACCGCAAGAAAGAGAAGACAACACAGACCTTCTTCCATAAGGGCGGAATCTCTGAGTACTGTGATTTCTTGCAGCCTGATGCACCTGTCGGTGAAGTTATCCGGATTTATGGAAGTGGCCACTACCAAGAGACTGTTCCTGTACTCGATGACAAGGGCCATATGGTCTCCACCGATGTCGAGCGCGATATGGAAGTTGATATTGCACTGAAATGGGGCATGGGCTTTGACACCACGCTTCGCTCTTTCGTCAACATCATCGCCACTCCCAAGGGTGGATCTCACGTCCTTGGCTTTGAACGAGCAATTACAAAAGCATTTAACGAAGCGATGCGCAGTGCAGGTATTTTGAAGAAGAATGAAATCGATGTCATTAAAGATGACGTCATGGAGGGCCTCACCGCAGTTGTCACAGTTCGCATGTCTGAGCCACAGTTTGAAGGTCAGACAAAGGAAGTTCTGGGAACAGCAGCTGCTACAAAGATTGTCTCTGCCGTCGTTGCAGATAAGTTAAAGGAATTCTTCGCCACGACTCGTCGCATCGATAAGGCCAACGGCAAATTGATCATGGAGAAGATTGCTGGAGCATCACGTACTCGTATCAGCGCACGCGCCCATAAAGATCTGCAGCGCCGTAAGAATGCTCTCGAATCATCATCTCTACCTACCAAACTTTCAGATTGTCGCTCAGAAGATGTCACTCGCACCGAACTCTTTATCGTTGAAGGTGACTCGGCACTGGGCACAACAAAGGCTGCCCGTAACTCTGAATTCCAAGCGATTCTGCCGATTCGCGGAAAGATTCTCAATGTACAGAAGGCATCACTTTCTCAGATGCTCGATGATAAAGAGTGCGGATCCATCATTCAGGTAATTGGCGCAGGTTCTGGTAAATCATTTGAACTCGATGAAGCTCGTTATGGCCGCATCATCTTGATGTCTGATGCCGACGTTGATGGCGCACATATTCGTTGCTTGCTACTTACCTTGATGTATCGCTATATGCGCCCCATGCTCGATGCAGGTCGCGTCTTTGCAGCGATTCCACCACTGCACCGCATCGAAACTATGGGAGCCGGTGGCAAGAAAGGTGAATATCTTTATACATACTCAGATGATGAGATGAAGAAGGTCACCGCAGATTTGAAGAAGCAGGGCAAGCGTTGGAAGGAACCCATTCAGCGTTATAAAGGTCTGGGTGAGATGGATGCAGATCAGCTTCGCGAAACAACAATGGATCCCGATGCGCGCACGCTTCGTCGCATCACTGTTCCAGATGGAGAAGCTGCCGAGAAAATGTTCGAGCTTCTGATGGGCTCAGATGTTGCTCCGCGTAAGGAATTTATCGCCACTGCTGAAATCGATCGCGAGCAGATCGACGCTTAAGCCTTCTTTTATTCGATATTAATCGATAGAGACTAAGTCGAAGTATTCGTCTTTCCAAATATCTTCATCGCCATCAGGCAGCAAGATCACGCGCTCTGGCTTGAGGGCTTGCACAGCACCTTCATCGTGAGAGACCATGATGACAGCGCCTTGATACTCAGTGAGAGCTCCAAGAATTTCCTCGCGAGATGCTGGATCTAAGTTGTTCGTTGGCTCATCGAGAAGTAAAACATTTGCTGCAGATACTACGAGAGTTGCAAGAGCTAAACGAGTTCTTTCGCCACCAGAGAGCACCTTGACCGGTTTATGAACATCATCGCCAACGAAGAGGAATGAACCCAGAACATTGCGAGCTTCCGGTTCGCGCAGATCATCTTTTGACGACATCATATTTTCAAGAATTGTCCGCTCGAAGTCGAGCATTTCATGCTCCTGCGCGTAGTAACCAAGTTTTAATCCATGGCCTTGTTCAACTTTTCCAGTATCGGATTCGAGTTGGTTGGCAAGAATTTTCAGAAGCGTTGTCTTTCCTGCTCCATTGAGACCCAAGATCACAACGCGGGAGCCCTTATCGATGACACAAGATACGTCGGTAAAGATTTCAAGTGATCCGTAGTTTTTCGAAAGCTCTTCACCCGAAAGGGGAGTCTTGCCACAAGGAGCAGGAGTTGGAAAGCGCAGCTTTGCGACCTTATCTTTGACGCGTACATCATCGAGACTCGAACGAAGTTTCTCTGCACGGCGTAACATTCCTTGAGCTGCTGTCGCCTTCGAAGCCTTTGCGCGCATCTTTTCGCCCTGCTTCTGCAAAATCTCAGCCTTCTTCTCAGCGTTGGCACGCTCTTTCTTGCGGCGATGTTCATCTTGTTCGCGCTGCAAGAGGTATTGCTTCCAACCCATGTTATAGACGTCGATAACGTTTCGGTTTCCATCGATGTAGAAGACCTTATTTACGACTGTTTCAATCAAGTTCACATCGTGAGAGATGATGACGAGTCCACCGGAGTAGCTCGTCAGGTAGTTGCGAAGCCAGATAATGGAATCGGCATCGAGGTGGTTAGTGGGCTCATCGAGCAGAAGTGTTTCGGCTCCTGAAAAGAGAATGCGTGCAAGTTCAATACGGCGACGTTGACCACCGGAAAGTGTTTCGAGTTGATTATGAAAGACAGCTTCTGAGACACCAAGTGAAGTTGCGATTGCCTCCGCTTCTGATGTCGCGGCATAGCCACCAGCAGCTGTAAATTCTGCATCAACGCGCGTGTAACGCTCGAGAGCTTTTTCAAGCTCTGCACCTTCTGTTGTCGCCATCTCTTGCTCGACCTGTGTCATACGAGCAGCAATCTGATCTAAATCGCGCGCAGATAAGATGCGATCGAGGGCAGTTCCTTGATCTTCACCGGTACGGGGATCTTGGGGGAGATAACCAATCTTTCCTGTGCGCTGAACTGCGCCACCTGCAGGAAGATTCTCTCCGGCAAGGACTTTGGCAAGAGTTGATTTGCCTGCTCCGTTACGGCCAACGAAACCGATGCGATCGCCGTGATTGATACGTACATTGACACCTGATACGAGAAGGCGCGCTCCTGCGCGGAGCTCGAGGGCAGATGTTGAAATCATTTGGCGAAGTCTCCCACAGTGAGCGTGGGATAAGAAATTAAGAGTTTTATAGACCCAGATTCATTAACCCTGATTTAATGAATCTGGGTTATGTACTTGGATTATGCAGCGCCGATACGAGTTCTGCGAGGAACTGCGAAAGATTTTCCAACTGCAGTGAGTTCTTCAGATACTTGCTTGCGAATTGCATCTTCGCTCTTTAAGAGAGTCGTTAGGGCTGCAATTACTGCCTTCAATTCTTTGGATTCAGTTTCAAGTTCAAGCTTGCTCATCTTAGTTAAGCGGCGAAGTGGCATATCCAAGATGTAGGTAGCTTGTTCATCATTAAGTTTGAAGTCTTTAATGAGTTTCTCTTTAGCAGCAGCTGCATCATCACTGCCGCGGATAATCTTGATGACCTTATCGATATCGATAATCGCCTTGAGCAGCCCATCTACAAGGGATAGTCGATCTTCTGCCTTGGCTTTACGAAATTCTGAACGGCGACGTACTACTTCGATTCGGTGGTCGATGAAAACTTGCAGAAGTTCTTTGAGACCAAGGGTCTGTGGCTTGCCCTTGACGAGTGCAACAGCGTTGATTGCGAATGCATCTTCCATCGGAGTTAATTTAAAGAGCTTTTCAAGGACATCTTCAGGTTCAAAACCATTCTTGAGTTCAATGACTACGTTGGTGCCTGTTTGACCATCGGTGAGGTCGATGATGTCTGAGATGCCTTGAATCTTCTTCGCCTTAGCAAGATCTGCGATACGTTCAACAATCTTTTCAGGACCGACGTTAAAGGGAAGCTCTTTGATGACAAGGCCCATCTTCCGAGAAGTGACCTTGGAGATTTCAACGGATGCACGGACTCTGAATGAACCTTTGCCCGTTGCATATGCTTCGCGCACGCCATCGAGACCAACGATTTCACCACCGGTTGGGAAATCTGGCGCAGGCATATGTTTCATCAATTGGTTGAGCGTTGCCTTTGGATTATCAATCAAGAATTTTGTCGCAGCGATAACTTCGCCAAGATTATGTGGCGCCATATTTGTCGCCATACCTACTGCAATTCCAGAACCACCGTTGACGAGAAGATTGGGAAATGCTGCAGGCAGCACGAGAGGTTCAGCGAGCTGACCGTCGTAGTTAGGACCGAAGTCGACAGTATTTTCATCTGCCTCAGCAACCATCGACATCGCAGCCGATGCAAGGCGCGCCTCGGTGTAACGCATTGCAGCAGGGCCAGCATCGAGTGAACCAAAGTTTCCATGGCCATCAATGAGTGGAAGCTGCATCGAGAATGATTGGGCCATACGAACGAGCGCATCGTAAATTGCAGAGTCGCCGTGAGGGTGCAACTTACCCATTACTTCACCGACTACACGCGCACTTTTGACGTGGCCACGTTCTGGGCGAAGACCCATATCGCTCATCTGATGAAGGATGCGGCGATGTACAGGTTTAAGTCCATCACGCGCATCTGGAAGCGCACGCGAATAAATTACTGAATATGCATATTCAAGAAATGATTCAGACATTTCTGAAGAGACATCGATATCAACGATCTTGCCAGGAAATTCTCCAGGCTTTGGTCCAACGACCTTCGCTGACTTCTTTGGTGCTGCTGCCTTCTTCGCTGCCATGGCGCGTATTCTGCCAAGCGATTGAGTTAAATCTTGGTACCTACACGCGGTCTTGCCCCAACGATTGCAACACAATGGGCTGCAACCTCGGTTCCGGCCATCAAAGCCCGTGATAAATCATGATGGGTGCTGAAATGTGAAATAAATCCTGCTGCAAATGCATCTCCTGCTCCCGTCGTATCTGCCACAGATGTTGGAATAGCAGGAACGGATATAGAAACTTGGCCTCGAGTTTTTCCAATTGCTCCATGAGAGCCACGTTTGATGACAACGGTCTGACAATCGTGAAGCAAGTGATCGAGCGCTTTCTCGATATCACTTTGCCCCGAGAGGTAAATGGCCTCTTCTTCATTGAGAAGTAATACGTTCATCAATGGCAACCAGGATTGCACTTCAGTTATTGCAACCTCTTTCATGCCACCCACTGATGCAGGATCGAAGTAGATTGGGATTACTGCTTCGCGAATCTTGGAAATCATCTCCTTGATACCGGGTAAAGAAAGTGGGTCAAGTGGTGAATAACCAGAGATATATACCGCGTCATATTCGGCAAGATCTGGAAGATCGCCAATATGCAGACCTGAGTTAGCCCCATTATCGGGAAACATTGTGCGCTCTCCTGTGGGATCTACTAACACCACAACAACTCCAGAATGACCTTCATCAATTACTAAGTTGTGGTGCGCAACTCCAAGTTGATCAAACTCGGAGACAAGAGCAGAACCTGCTGCGTCATCACCCACATGGCCGACGATTGTTGCCTGAGCTTCTGTGCGAGTAAGCCACGACGCTACATTTCCAGCGGCACCCCCACCATGAGTTGAAATTTTCGCAGGTGTATCGCTCCCATAGTTAATGGCTGAGGGCATGACCTGAATCTTGGTAACGACATCCAGCATGACATCGCCAATACATAAGACTTTGGCGGGCATAGATTTACTTTGCTACCGCTACAGCTATATCAGCAGCTAGCGCTGAGTTAGATTTGATTATGTCAATATTGACTTTAAGTGATTCACCTTCGGATGCAGTATGGAAATGTTCAAGCAGGTAAGGAGTAACAGCCTTACCGATAATTCCGCTCTTAGCCGCGCCTGCGAGTCCACTCTTGAGAATTGCATCGTGACGAGTGCGATCCATCTCTTTAACCACTGGATTGGCAACGATAAGAGCATGTAAGTCAGTCTTCAGCGCGTGACGAGCCTTGATTATCTGTGCAATGTCATCGGCTGAATTAACTTGATGTTCGATAGTAAAACCCGAATCTGTGAGGTAGAAACCTGGGAAGTGAGTGGTCTTATAACCGACAAGACCGATAGCAAGAGTTTCAAGTCTTTCTAAAGTCGCTCCGACATCAAGGATTGATTTAACACCCGCGCAGACGACAGTGATATCAAGATCAGAGAGCGCAGTCAGATCTGCGGATTCATCGAATGATTCATTGGCTCCACGGTGTACGCCACCGAGCCCACCTGTAGCAAATACATGAATGCCAGCTAGGACTGCAAGATGAGCAGTTGCAGCAACAGTGGTTGCGGCAGATTTTCCTGTGGCGGTGATGATTGCTAAATCTCGACTTGAAGCTTTGGCGATGTCATCTCGGTTGGCAATTGCAATGAGTTGTTCATCTGTAAGTCCGATACATACCTTGCCATCGAGAATTGCAATTGTGGCAGGGGTTGCACCATGAGCTCGAACAATGGATTCGACTTCGCGAGCAACCTCAAGATTTGAGGGGCGAGGTAGGCCGTGGCTAATAATTGTTGATTCAAGTGCAACAACTGGCTTTCCGGCCTTGAGTGCTACAGCAACCTCTGGCGATGGAACGAATTCATACGAGTTCATGGTGGAAACAATACTCGTGAGAAGATAGGGCTGTGCATTTGTCGCAGATCATGCCTTCGATCTTCTCTAGTTTGGGTTTAACGACTGCGCAAGATTCAATCGGGTGTGGTGAAAGTCCCACGGGTCGCGAGATTCTCTTTCTCGTCGATGGACTCGGCGCCGATGTGCTGACTCAGTTCGCAGATACAGCTCCCACGCTTGCACGCATGCAATCTCGAGGAAGTGTTACAACTTCTTTCCCCAGCACGACTGCAACAAGCCTTGCAACGCTGACAACAGGTGAAATGCCTGGTGCACATGGAATGCTCGGCTATACGGTGCAAGTTCCCCGAAGCGGAGGACGCATTCTCAATACTCTCAAGTGGGATGAGCGAGTAGATCCAGCGATCTGGCAACCAGTTCCCACACTCTTTGAACGCGCGGTGGCTGCTGGAATTACAACGACACATGTTGCGGCCAAGCGCTATGAAAATACTGGATTTACTCGCGCTGTATTTCGCGGCGCTCACTATAAAGGCGCAAATATCGCAGCCGATTTGATTTCAGAGACAATCACCGCGCTGTCGAAGTCACCATCGTTTGTCTATCTCTATGTCAATGATCTGGATTCGGCTGGTCATTCAGATGGCGTGGGTTCAGATAAATGGCTTGCAGCCCTCGGCGCGGTAGATCAACTTGCAGCAGATCTGATTGCGAAGGTTCCGACTGGCACTCGTATCTGGCTAACAGCTGATCACGGAATGATCAATGTGGGAGAAAAGATTATTCTAGGACTCGATAATGATCTGCAGAAAGATATTGCTGTGATTGCGGGCGAACCACGAGCACGTCATCTCTATCTCAATACAACTAGCCCTCAGGCAGCATCCGAAGTTGTCTCACGATGGGAAACTGCATTGGGATCAAGGGTAAAGATGCATACGCGAAAAAGCGCAATAGATGCCGGTCTCTTTGGACCACACGTAAGCCTTGATGCATCAGAACGTGCCGGAGATGTGATTGCGATTGCTCAAGAAAATATAGTTCTACTTGATCCAGAGCGCAGCGATAAAGAGGGCGCAATGATTGGTCATCACGGCGGAGATTCAGTGATTGAAAGTTCTGTGCCATTGCTGACGGCGCAGAAGTAATCT
>CAIMXQ010000091.1 GCA_903845465.1 uncultured Actinomycetes bacterium | reverse complement strand
TTCGGATGTCCTTGACCGCTTCCATATTGCAGAGCTTCCGAACCATTGGTGAGAATGAGTTCGTTAACAACTCCAGCCATCATCTCCATTGGAAGTGCTGAAAGATTTGGCATTCCACCAGCGAGCGAAACAATTTCTGGGCGTGATGCCACAGCAAAGAGTGAGCGAATTTCAGATGGCAACATTCCAGCGGCTCGCGTAGCAAATCTCTTTTCAAGATTTTGTGGAGCACCAGTTTGATAGCGGATTGAAATGTCGGACATAAGGAGAAGTCTCCCACAAACCTTTAGGTAGTTGTGCGCCGATTATCGACGAATACCAGCGTTACGAAGGTCAGAGATTCGAAGAGTTCCAGTCTTTGCATCATCTTCAGCCGATAAATAGAGGCGTTGTATCGCGATGATAAAACTTTCGGCGACGGTATCTCTGAAATCTGGACGGTGCAGACGGGCTGCATCGCTTTCATTTGTTACATATCCCAAATCAACGCGAACTGCCGGTGCCTTTGTAAGGCGAAGTGAATCCCACGTCTTTGCATGAGTACGGCAGTTGAGGAAATCTGTGCGAGCGCATATTTCGCGCTGCACAAGAGAGGCGAATCGTTCTCCGACAATTGAATGAACGCCATGTTGGTCACTGCCATAGAAGAAGGTTGCCACACCGCGCGCTGCTGAATTCTTATGGTTATCAACATGTAATGAGATGAGAAGATCTGCATTGCTTTGATTGGTAAATGTAATTCGTTCTGCCTCTGACGGATTGTTATTTGTACCGCGAGTAAGAAAAACACTTGCACCGAGTGCGAGTAAGCGTCCCTCAATTCGCTGCGCGATGTCATAGACAATCTCTCGCTCGTACTCTTCAGATGCGGGATCGAGAACAATAACTTTATTTGCGAGCGCAGGCCCACGATTTTTCTGTACTGCACTTTCACGAAGTGCACCAGGTGCTCCACCAGAGACAATCTTTGTAAGTCTCAACAAGGCAATAATTGTCGCTGGACCACACTTGCCATCTACTTTAACACCTACAGATTTCTGAAAATCTTTTACCGCTTCTTCTGTTGCTGTACCAAAGATTCCATCAACGCGGCCACTATTGAAACCCATTTCGGTAAGTCGAGCTTGTAACGCTGCAACATCATCTCCGCGCATCATCGGAGATCTTTGAAGATAGAGCGAGCGATCTCCAAGTTTCCAACGCGACTCATCTAGAGCACGAACCGTTGCATCATTGAGATCACCAGTTACATGCAGGCCGCGTTCTTGCTGGAAAGAGCGAATCTCATCTGGAGACATCTCTTTCATATCGAATCTCCTACAAACTTATTATCAATATCCGGGAAGATATTAAATAAAGCCTTCGAGCTCTTTAAGAAGAGCAGGCTTTGGTTTTGCACCGATGATTGTCTTAACAACTTCGCCATTGACATAGACATTGAGCATTGGAATTGATGTAACCCCATATTTAATTGCAATCGCAGATTCTTCGTCAGTGTTGAGTTTTACAATCTTGAGCTTGTCGCCGTACTCGGCTGCAATATCATCAAGGATTGGAGCAATTGCGCGGCAAGGCCCACACCATTCAGCCCAGAAATCAACCAGAACTGGGGTGCTGCTCTTCAGTACAACCTGATCGAAATCTGCTGCTGTGACCTTAGTTGGTGCGCTCATCGTTACTCCTATTTATCTGTGTGGTTACGGTTGGAAGGTTACTAGTGAGATAAGAATTTTTCAGCGTCGAGAGCCGCCTGGCACCCAGAACCTGCAGCAGTGATTGCTTGGCGGTAGGTGTGATCTACCAAATCACCACACGCAAAGACCCCAGAAAGGTTTGTGCGCGTTGAACGCCCTTCAACCTCGACATAACCCTCTTCATTGAGAGTTATAGAAGATGTAACAAGCTCAGAGCGCGGAATATGCCCGATTGCGACGAAGAGACCTGTGAAATCTCGCTTGGAGACTTCACCAGTCTTGATATTGCGAAGTTCGAGAGCTTCAACTTTATCGGCACCCAGAACATCTATCACTTCTGTGTCCCATAACATTTCAATCTTAGGATTAGAGAAGGCGCGATCTTGCATAATCTTTGAAGCACGAAGTTCTCCGCGACGGTGGATCAATACAACTTTACTTGCAAACTTTGTAAGGAATGTTGCTTCCTCGACAGCTGAATCTCCGCCACCGACAACTGCAATAGTTTGATCGCGGAAGAAGAAACCATCACATGTTGCACACCATGAAACACCGCGGCCAGATAAACGCTTCTCGTTCGCTAATCCGATTTCACGATAGGCAGAGCCCATTGCAAGGATGACTGCTTTTGCTTTAACAGTATTTCCTGAACCATCTTTAATTATTTTGATATCACCTGTTAAATCCATTTCGACGACATCATCAGTGATTAATTCAGTGCCAAAACGCTTAGATTGTTTACGCATGTTATCCATCAAATCTGGACCCATGATGCCATCAATAAATCCAGGAAAGTTTTCCACCTCTGTTGTATTCATGAGTGCACCACCAGCGGTTACAGAACCTTCGTACATAACGGGGTTTAACTGCGCACGCGCTGCATAGATCGCTGCGGTGTAACCAGCAGGACCAGATCCGACAATGACGAGTTCGCGTACTTCAGTGCTCATATGCGCAGAGTACCGCCCGAACCGCGGTTACTTCTTGCGACGACGTTGCAGAACAGAGGTGGCGAAGCCTTTAAGACCTGCGATTTCACTCACTTTGAGTGCTCGCGCCACTAGAAGGTAAGCCACACCACTGCCAGCAAGTACCAAAATCAATCGAAGCGCGCGAACTGCAATCGTAGTTTCCTGATATGCCCAACCAAAATAAACAGTGATTGCAAAGAATGGCACCATACCAATGAGAGAGGCAATCAAGAGCTTGCCATGCTGTGATGCAAACTCGCTTATACGAAGGCGGCCAAGATGTTTCTTAAGTAGTGGAATAGTAATAAATAGCCCGGCGATATAACTGACAGAGAATGCAATACCAAGTCCGACAGTAACCCAATTGCTCTTAAGAGTTGCCAGGAATAAGTATGAAAGTCCAACCGAAATAAGATTGATAATGATAATTGAAGTGACTTGAGTCTTTGTATCTTCAAAAGCGTTAAAACCACGGATCAAAATAAGGTTGATAGAGAATGCAACAAGTCCCAAGCTGAGTGCAGATAGAACAAAACCAATGTAACGCGAATCCTGCAAAGAGATTCCCATGTAGAGAACCTCTGTCATCAGTGGGCCAAAGAAGAGAAGTGCCACAGCGCTCGGCACAGTGACTACCCCCACCATACGGATAGCTCGAACAAGTTGATTTCGGACCTCTTCAACATCGCGAGCGATAGCAAGTTTAGAAAGATGTGGAAGCAGAGCGGTCACAATTGAAATTGTCACAATTGAATATGGAAGTAACATCACGTAATAAGCACTTGTGTATGGTGTAAATCCAACACCTGTATCAATTCCTGCTTTAGCACTTCTTACCGCCGCACTTGTGGCGACATTGACGGTGACGAGATAACCAAGTTGTGCAATCAGAACATATACAAGTGTCCACCCCGCTAATCGGAATGATTTACCAAGACCGTGTACTCCAAACATTGGCCGGATACGAATCCCAGATTTCTTTACAACAGGAATCAAAATGAGCGCTTGGATGACTACTCCGAGAGTTGTTCCCCAGCCGAGTAGCTGCACCTGAAAATCAGTTATGGAATTTATGGTGATCGCATGTTGTACTGCAAGGATTGAACCAAAGACTGCGATAACTACTAGATTATTAGCAATAGGTGCCCACATCAGTGGAGCAAATGAACCCCGGGCATTTGCAACTTGACCGAGCATTGTAAATAACCCTAGGAAGAAAATTTGCGGCAGGCAGTAACGAGTGAATGCAACTGCGATGTGCTGTTCATTCTCAAAGCCAGGAGTTGAAAATTCCGGTGCATATAACCGGACAAGCGCAGGTGCGAAAATAACACCAATAAGCACTAGCGCGAGAAGAATTCCAGAAATTGTTGTTACCAATCGTGATGCAAAAGCATGCCCACCATCTTCATCTGAAAAAGATCGCAGAAGTTGAGGTACAAAGATCGCGGTAAGTGCACCACCTACAAGTAGGTTGTAGAGAATATTTGGCATGGTATTTGCGACGTTATAAGTATCTGCCAAGAGTGCGGTACCCAATACCGCGACTGCTAGTAGGGCGCGAACGAAACCCGTTAACCGAGAGAGTATTGTCCCGATGGCCATAATTCCTGAGGCCCTATATAGCTCATTATTTTTCATGAACGTGACCTCCTGACTCGTCTTACAGATTGAGTTATTGCACCTAAGAAGAGTAGAACGGCCGCACCTGTTGTAAACCAAGCAACACGCGAATCGATAATTGTTGATGTGATATTTAAGTTCGAAGCTTGCCCAACCAACTGACCTTTTGCATTGATAAATTGAGCGAGCACAAGGGTAGTTCCGGGGGCAATCACATCAACCGGAACTAGTACTTGCTGGCGCGACTTTGCCGCAATAGTTATCGGATCTAGGTTTTCAATTTGAATTCTTGAATTCATCGGAGTGAGAGAAACACTTACAACAGATGCAGTGTCAAAGTCATTTACTAATGTAATCGGCAGTTTGGCAGACCGGGAGGTAATTTGATAGCGACCTGGAATTACCTTGAGGCGATCTGACATTTTCTTAACGGAAGCTACTTCATCATGAGAGTAGTAAGAGCGTTCGTCACTTCTCAGTAACGGGTTTAAAACGATTGCCAACTGTGCACGAAGATTTTCTATTTCGGGAGAGGAGTTAATGGTTGTTAACCCCGAAATGAGTCTGCGATCTTCCATGTAATCAAAACGGGATTTGCTAGTCAGATGCGATGAGCCAGAGCCCCAACCGTTTTCTATAGTCACGGTACGCCCCAACGCTAGCTCGAGATGTGTTTGCGCATAGTGCGAATAGAAAGGCAGCTCTGCGGGTGCAATCGATTTGAGTAATTTCTCATCGGGGTTTCGATATGGCAACGCAACAACAAGATTACTCATGACTGCATTCTTCAAACGGAATAACCAATTTTGCGCAGTCTGCTGACCACCTAAATCTTCTTTGCCATCGAATGTATAACCCTTGGCCATTTGCTGCACTTCATCGACAAGTGCTGCATCAATAACGAATGTAATGTGTGATGAATTAGTTGCAAAAATTAATTTACCGAGCTTGCCATTTGGAAGAAGGGATACCGCAAGCTCGTTATCCCTAAAACTGCCATCAAAATTGGTATGAGCTTTATCTACGATGCGAATGACTGGTCGCGCAGCCTGCGCAGATGGAATAAGAAAAAAAGAGAGGATAAAGAGAGTGACAAAGAATTTCCTCATAACGCATTCAATTCTTGCGATGCATTTGTGCGGGCAATAAGTTTCTTTTCATCAGGATATGCAAGGCGTTCAACAATTTCAGCTAGCGGGAACCATGCAACTTCATCGACTTCACTCTCTTGAGGGGCGAGCAGCCCGCCATTTTCGCGGAACAAGTAGTGATGAACAGTTTTATGAATTCGTTTACCACCAGCCATAAACCAGAAATCAATAACTCCGAGAGATTTCTCAATAATAGATTCAATCCCAGTCTCTTCTTGAACTTCACGAAGAGCTGCCTGCTCTGGCGTCTCTCCTTCTTCGATATGTCCTTTAGGAAGAGACCATAAAATTCTTTTTCCAGATGCATCTTTAAGATCGCGACGACCAATGAGAAGCCCAAGCTTTCCGGTTGTATCGACAACGAGCCCGCCCGCGCTGACTTCATCAACTCGCTTTGCGTAGGGAGTCTTAGGTTTTGAGTTCTTGGCGGCAACTTTTGGGGTTTGCGCAGGAGAAGTTGCGGTCGCTAAATCTTGAGATTGCGGAGAGCGATTAGCTGGGCGCCTGCGCCTGCGTTTCTTTTTCGTACCTTCGCTGCCCGCACTAGGTGCCGGGGTCATGAAGTAAGAGTACGCGACTACGCTTATCTATTGTGAGCGCTGAGAAGGGTAATTTGGGAGCGGCAGGCGAGTTAGCCATCCGAGCTCTCATAGATCGGGCACCCCTGGCGAGTTCTCTCGCGGCAGCATTTAAAGCAGAAGGTTTCCGCCTTGCACTTGTCGGCGGACCAGTGCGCGATGCAATCTTGGGACGCCTGGGTAATGATTTGGATTTCACAACAAATGCACATCCACATCAGACAAAGAAAATCCTTAAATCATGGGCAGATAACACATGGGATACAGGAATACTTTTTGGAACAGTTGCTGGAAAACGTGGCGATACAACTGTTGAAGTAACAACATATCGAACAGAAAAGTATGAAGAAGATTCACGCAAACCCGATGTTGAATTTGGCGAGACGATTGAGGGAGATCTCTCACGTCGAGATTTCACAGTTAATGCAATGGCTCTCGAACTAACATCACCCGAACCAGAATTTATCGACCCTTTTGGTGGAATCAATGATCTGCGTGATCGAGTTCTTCGAACACCAACAAGTGCTGAGCAATCTTTTAGCGACGACCCACTTCGCATGATGCGGGCTGCGCGATTTGCCAGCCAACTTGGATTTGAGATTAACTCTGATGTTCTTGATGCAATGAAATCGATGTCTGGACGAATCTCAATAATTTCGGCGGAGCGAGTCCGCGACGAATTCACTAAATTATTGATGTCTAACCAACCGCGCGTAGGAATAACAATTCTTGTAGATACAGGGCTTGCAGATTTAGTACTTCCTGAAATTCCAAAGTTACGCCTTGAGATTGACGAACACCATCACCATAAAGATGTCTATGAACATTCAATCACTGTACTCGAACAGGCGATAGCGCAAGAAGATCGCCTAGGTGGTCCAAACCTTGTTATTCGTCTGGCTGCGCTATTGCACGATATTGGAAAACCAAAGACACGTAACCTTATTGAAGGCGGTGGAGTCTCATTCCATCATCACGAAGTAGTCGGCGCGCGACTTTCAAAGAGCCGTATGAAAGCTCTTCGCTTTGATAACGAAACCATTGATGCTGTTGAAACCCTTGTAGCGCTTCATCTTCGCTTCCATGGTTATGGCGATGGCGAATGGACCGACTCTGCCGTGCGCCGTTATGTACGTGACGCAGGTGAATTGCTCACACATCTACATGTATTGACCCGTGCCGATTGCACCACCCGCAATGCTAAAAAAGCCGAACGCCTTGCACGCATATACGACAGTCTTGAAGAACGCATCGCAAAATTGGCAGAAGAGGAAGAACTTTCAAAGATTCGACCAGATCTAGATGGTGCACAAGTTATGTCGTTGCTACAAATCAAACCATCTGCAGACGTTGGTAAAGCACTTGATTTTCTTATGGAACTTCGCATGGAACATGGCCCACTCGGTGAGGAACGAGCGACGCAAGAGTTAATGCAATGGTGGAAAGCTAGGCGTCACCCTTAAGAAAGAATTTTTGTGGGCGAAGTAAAACAACTGCCACCAAAAACCAAGAAAGTGCAATCAGTGCAGGCATCTGCCAAGAATTACCACTAACGGGAAGCACCCAGGCTGCAATGAGCGCCCCGGCAACAATTGCACCATTGACCAGAACGTCATAGACAGCAAATACGCGACCACGGAATACATCTGCAATCTTTGATTGCACTAAAGCATCATTTGTGACTTTCACGCTCTGTCCAAATAGTGCAGTAAAGAAAGCGGTTGCAATCAACAATGTAGGACTTCGATCGATAATAAGTAGAAGCGCACTCACACCTGCTGCGGAAATTGAAATGCGAATCCATCTATGTCGACCAACTTTACGCACCCCGTAAGGGGCAATTGCTGCACCGATAACAAAACCGACAGCCGCAATCGAAAGCGCAAAACTCAACCCAGCTAATCCAGCTTCACTATCTGATGGATTATGAAATGTATTTCGTTCAAGAAGAAGTGCTGTCAGGGTTAGCGCAGTTATCCCCCCACGGTGAACGGCAGTTGCCGCAATACCGCGCGCGGCATCTGCATGTTCTTTCAGAAAGTTAAAACCGTCGCGCATCTCTTGCATACCTTGTGCGAAACCACCTTCTGCAATTTCATGAGCAAGTGGACCGATCTCATCGCGTTTCAATAAGGCTGTGAGGAAGGCGGTAATAAAGTAGCCAATCGCAGCGATGAGAACCAAGAGTGCATCTGCATGATTTGCAGATTCGGTGCCGTTGATTAATTGACGAAGCCCCAGCCCAAGCCCTCCACCTAAAACCACCCAGACAGATCCGCCAGTAACAGCGAGGGCATTTGCACTTATCAACGATTTCGGATTTGTCATCAATGGGATACCTGCAGATAACCCTGCGAGAATCAATCGATTTACACCGAATGCAATTAATACAAAGATTGTAATCTCAACACCAGTACGCCCATTAAAGATGAGAAGTGCGATAACGAGAAGAGTTACGGCGCGGATGAGGTTGGCGAAAAAGATTGCGCGCTGACGGGAGAATCGATCGAGAATCGTTCCAACAAATGGTCCAACTATCGAATACGGCAGTAATACGACGGCAAATGCGGCCGCTGCATTAACTGCACTTGCTTGACGTTCTGGCGAGAAGAGAACAAAGGAAGCCAAGGCGCTCTGGAAGAGTCCGTCGATGAGTTGGCCAACCCACCGAATTCTGAGTAAGCGAAATAGTTTCGCATCGCGAAGCAGCTCGAGAAAACTCATAAAGTAAGCGTAGTTAAAGAAAGGCGATTATTCTTCTCCTGCTATGAAAACAAGACGAGGTTTCATCGATTATTCACTCGATAAGAGAGCGACCCTGCTCGCACTCTTTCGTGGAGTTGTTGATGCATGCGATGCAGACCCCTATTTGATGCGCGCCGCCAAGCACCACGGTGAAAAGGCCGACCGAAATTGCCCAGTCTGTAAAAAAGATTCACTCGTCGAACTTCGCTACACATTTGGTGATCAACTCGGTCAGTACTCAGGTCGTATTAAGAATGGCGACGAGCTATTGAATATGGAATCTGAGTTTGGAGAGTTCTCGGTCTATGTTGTTGAGGTATGTCGCCAATGTTCATGGAATCATCTCTGTTCAACCTACATATTAGGAGACGGTCGTGAGCGTAAAGCTCCTCGCCGCCAACGAACACTAGAAGACGAAGACTTTGCCTCGCTGAAGTAGGCGTAATTCGACGCTAATCTAGTTACATGTTAAAAACCAAGCTAATTCGTGCAGGAATCTTCCTTGCAGGATTTGGCTTTGTCGCAGGGGCAGTGCTCTTCGCTCTGGCGTGGTTTACCGTGGGAATTCCAGATCCAAATGCTTACGTCAATAGCCAATCAACAATCATTGAATATTCGAATGGCAACGAGATCGCACGTATTGGTTCTGAGAACCGTCAAAAATTGCCAATCTCAAAGATCCCTTTGCGATTGCGTTATGCAGTGATGGCAGCCGAAGACCGGAGTTTTTATTCAGAACGCGCATTTAGTATTACTGGAATCGGACATGCGATTGTTTCAAATATTTTAACGCTAGGAAATGGTCGTGGAGGTTCGACGATCACGCAACAATATGCAAAGACTGCATTTCTTACTTCAGAACGAAGCATCACCCGAAAAGTAAAAGAACTTGTTATTTCTCTCAAGCTTGAGAATGCCATGACGAAGGATCAAATTTTTGAAAATTACCTCAACACCATTTACTTTGGTCGAGGTTCATATGGAGTACAGACTGCAGCGCAGCAATATTTCAACCGCAATGCGAATCAATTAACTATTTCTCAATCAGCGGTGATTGCAAGTATTTTGCGCTCACCGGGCTTATATGACCCAGCTTTCTCTGCGGCGAATAAGAAACGACTTGATGGACGCTTCCAATATGTAATTAACGGAATGCTCAAAGAGAAGTGGATTACGCCAGCTGAAGCAAAAGCGGCCAAGATGCCAGTCGTTGCACCACGCACAGCTGGCGGAACGCTCAGCGGTCCTAAAGGTTACATTGTTGATTCAGTTGAAAAAGAGTTATCAAAACTTGGATTTACCCAAGATCAATTATTGGTCGGTGGATATGTCATCAAGACAACCCTCGACCAGGATGCCCAACAGTCTGCAGTCGATGCCGTAAATAAGTTAACTCCAACACCGGCTCCAACAAATCTTCACACTGCGCTCGTTGCAATTCGCCCAGGAACAGGCGAAATCGTTGCTATGTATGGCGGAAAAGATTTTGTGGTCCGCCAACTCAATGATGCGACCCAATCTATTGCTCTAGCGGGCTCTACATTCAAACCTTTTGCTCTGGTTGCAGCGCTTGAGGCAGGAATTCCTCTGACTTCGATGTGGAATGGCGATACACCACAAACTTTTGATGATTTAGGAAAACCATATCCAGTTGCTAATTATGGTGATGAAGGCTGGGGTCAAATTAACTTATTGACTGCGACTCAACACTCAGTCAATACAGTTTTTGTTCCACTTGGAATTAAAGCTGGCATGGATAAAGTTGTCGACGCTGCACGTCGCGCAGGAATTCCAGATAACGTTGCAATGATTGCAACCCCATCTGTCGTTTTAGGTGTTGCAAGCCCTCACGTCATTGATGTTGCAAATGCATACGCAACATTTGCAGCCCAAGGCGTTTATTCAAAGCCGTATCTTGTAGGTCAAGTAATCGGACCTAACAAGGGCGTGCTTTATGAAGGGAAAGCGCAAACTCAAGAAGTGTTTAAAGCAGATGTAATGGCAGATCTGACATATGCGCTTAAAGGTGTAGTCAATGGTGGAACTGGTTCTGCAGCTCTCGCACTGGGTCGACCAGCGGCTGGAAAGACAGGAACATCCGAATCCAATGCATCAGCATGGTTTAGTGGATATACACCACAACTTGCAGCATCTGTTGCACTGTTCCGCGATAGCGCATCTGAATCCCTCAACGGTATCGGTGGCCTCAACTCTGTGACAGGTGGAACTTTCCCAACAAAGATATGGACTGCATTTATGAAAGGTGCGCTGAAAGGCCAACCAATCATGGACTTCCCAGCGCCAGCAAATATTGGTGGGTTAGATCCTGTCGTTATGACAAGTGGCGGCCACCAACACATGAAGACAAAGTAAGCACATATGCGCGTTTCTACTCGCGTTGTAATACTGCTTGCAATTCTTGCATCCCTCGTCAGTTACGCGAAATTTAATTTCTGTGCGCAGACTGGTTGGCAATCACCAAGTCAATATATTCACGCTTGCTATTCAGATATTCCCGCGCTCTATGGCGATAGAGCTTTAGATAAAGGGGTTTGGGCCTATAGCAGTGGAAAAGATTCAGTTGAGTATCCGGTAGTTCAAGGAACAATCATGTGGCTAACAGCAAAGTTAATTCCGCATGGAATCAATAACTATTTCTATGGCAGTGCTCTCCTTCTCGCTCTCCTTTTTATCTTTATCTCAGTCATTACATTTAAGATAAAACCTGAATTTGGATATTTGCTGCCACTAGCGCCTGCTGCAATTGCTTCGATGTATATCAACTGGGATTTGTGGGCAATCGCATCAATGCTGATAGCGATCTATTGGTTCGACCGCAGAGCAGAAGCGGCAAGTGCCTTTGCGCTTGGGGTTTCAATATCTACTAAGTTCTTACCAATTTTCTTACTTATCCCAATCGCAATTATCTTCTTTAGACAAGAACGAATCAGTAACTTCTTTAAGTTTGTTGCAATTACCGTTGTAACGTTTGCGGCAATTAATCTGCCGGTTGCGCTAACAACCCCAACAGGGTGGTGGCGCTTTTACGACCTCAACCTCAATCGCGGTTCTGATTGGGGATCAATCTGGTATGCGCTCTCCAACCTTGGACTAGATCTGACGCATCAAAATTATCTATCTGTGCTCTGCCTACTTATCGGTGTAACCGCGGTTGTCATATTCCTCTTGCAAATTCGAAACGTTCCAACTCTTGCGCACACTGCAATCTTTGTCATGGTTATTGTTATGGCTGTCAGCAAGGTCTACTCACCTCAATATGTTTTATGGCTAACTCCTCTTGCAATAATTGCGTTAATTGATAAACGAGAGCTGACGATCTTCTGGTTCTGGCAAGGCTGTGAAGTTCTGTATCACCTAGCAATTTGGCAACATCTAGCCTTTGTCACTGGTGCGAAATTTGGGCTATCGGTCACCATCTATTCAGTCATCTCCTTGGCTCGTATCGCTGCCTCAATCGCCCTTGTGGTGCGCCTAGCCGCCCGCCATCAGAATTCTGCGCGTAATTCCGAGCGAATTTCTCTTATCAACAGGCGAGAGTTACCCTTAACCTCCTCGTAAGCGAGCCCACCTGGGATTGTTTATGAGGAGTATTAACCCTCCTGTCACGGAAATGCCGTGGCCGTCTTAGTCCAAAGGAGGTTGGGTTAACGCATGCGTCACTATGAATTAATGGTCATTCTCGATCCAGAACTCGAAGAACGTACAGTCACACCATCACTTGAGACATATCTCAAGATCATCAAAGACAGCGGAGGCCGCGTCGACAAGCTCGATGTTTGGGG
>CAIMXQ010000090.1 GCA_903845465.1 uncultured Actinomycetes bacterium | reverse complement strand
GCCTCTTCGGATTGGAGCGCTAGCGCAAAGAGCTGGAATTCGGCGCGCATAACATGAGCAACGGCGTCATGTTTATTTGCCTTCATCAGCGCTTTTGTATTCATAATCGCCTTAGGTGGCTGTTGAGCAATTCGTTCTGCTATCTCAAGTGCGATGCGCTCTGCTTCGGAATCAATGACAGCGATCATCCCCATCTCCAGCGCAACATCCGCGCCAAAGGATTCACCTGTCATAAAGATTTTTGCCGCTCGCTGATATCCGACCAGTTCAGGAAAAAGCTTTGTGGATCCAGCCTCGGGAACTAACCCTAGTGATGTAAAAGGCATGGAGAACTTTGCATTGGGCGCGGCAACTACGACATCACAGTGCAGCAGCATCGTTGTTCCAACTCCCACGGCATTTCCCTTCACCGCAGCAAGCAGTGGCTTTGGAAATTCAAGGAGTGATCCGAGAAACTTCGCGACTCCGGAATCTTCCTCAGTTGGTGGATTGGACATGAAGTCCCGAATATCGTTTCCTGCCGTGAAATGTTCACCTTCACTGGTAATTACAACGCAACGAATTGAGTCGTCTTCAGCTGCATTATTGAGGTGCTGAGCTAACCCGGCATACATATCCCGGGTGATCGCGTTCATCTTCTCTGGACGATTGAGGCGAATAACCAGGGTTTGGCCATGCGTGGATGTGGTTATTTCCGTCATTTGCGCATCTTAAAGGGTGGCGGGGGTAAATCAAAGGATGCTTGTAGGAGCATAATAAAGATAGCAACGGAGAGGTCGCTACCATGGCAAGAGATATAACCATTACTACTAGGGAACTTTCACCATTCGAGCAATTAGTCTTAGGTCTGCTCTGTGAAGGAAAAACAAATTCTGCAATTGCCCGTGAAACTAGCCATACTGAAAAAGTTGTAGAAAATACGATAAGCAGATCTGCTAAAGCTTTTGGAATTACATCCGATGGAGATACAAATATTCGAGTCCTGATAGCACTTGCATTTCGTACTCATTACGGAGATGCAGCATTCGATAATCTCGGAGTTGCGTGTGTACATTCGGTGGTTAATGGCGAAGGTCAGACAATTTGTAATCGCGATATCCACTAACGTTATACATTACCTACATCACATTTTTAGAGGTGCCACCACTCAGTAATTTCAGCTAGGTGCTGGCACTCAGCTTTTTTCTCCACTATCACGTACCTCGGGTATGTAATTTGCATAGCACTTAAATATCTAAGTGCCACGTAAAGGAGAGAAAATAAATGAAACGCAAGAATTTTGACAAGATCGTTACATCAGTGGGCCTTGGACTTTCAGTATTTCTTCTCGTCGCTGCAGCTTTGCTTAATTGGGGAGCCAGTTTCGCAGCTGATTCCGTGAAGAGCCAGCTCGAGAACCAAAATATTTCATTCCCAGCAGTTGAAGGTATGCCTGCAACAACTAAGGCGCAATTGACTAAGTGGGCAGGAATGGCCGTCACAACAGGTCCTATGGCGAAAGATTTCTCAGATCTCTACATCTGGGAACATATGAAGGCCGCATCAACTGCAGCAGTTGGAAAACCTGCAACATACTCTGATGTGTCAGGAATGTATTTAGGTCTTGTAAGAGGTGGAAGTACTGATACTGCTCAAATCGCGAAGTTAGGCGATTTACGTCAAACACTCTTCATGGGAAATACTCTGCGCGGAATGCTTCTTGAAGCATATGCATTTGGAACTATGGGAGTTATTGCTGGATACGGAGCAATTGCAGCACTTGTCGGAGGGCTTGTGATGCTTCTGCTTTCTATCGCAGGGCTTATGCATATTCGTCGCACCCCAGATAGCGCGACGATTTAACCCTCAACTCTTTAACTCTCCGTGAAGACTGAGGGAAGAAGAAACCCCGACCCTGAGCAATCAGGGCCGGGGTTTTCTTATATCTAGAGTTTTAGCGCTCGAGCTTTCCAGAGATGAAATCTTCAGTCTTTACATGAGCTTGCTCATCTGTGTACTGAACTGGAGGTGTCTTCATAAAGTATGAAGAAGGTGAGAGCAACGCTCCCCCGATTTTGCGATCAAGACCGATCTTCGCGCAACGAAGTGCATCGATAATGACGCCTGCTGAGTTTGGTGAATCCCACACTTCAAGCTTGTATTCGAGGTTTAGCGGAACGTCACCGAATGCGCGACCTTCGAGGCGAACATAAGCCCACTTGCGATCATCGAGCCATGGAATGTAATCAGAAGGTCCGATGTGAACATTCTTTGCACCCATGTCGTGATCGAGTTGTGAAGTTACAGAATTAGTCTTAGAGATTTTCTTCGACTCGAGGCGATCGCGCTCGAGCATATTCTTGAAGTCCATATTTCCACCGACGTTGAGTTGGTATGTACGGTCTAAGTGCACGCCGCGATCTTGGAACAACTTGGCCATGATGCGGTGAGTGATTGTTGCGCCAACCTGGCTCTTGATGTCATCGCCAACGATAGGAAGGCCAGCATCTTCAAACTTCTTAGCCCACACTGGGTCAGATGCAATAAATACCGGAAGGGCATTTACAAATGCGCATCCCGCTTCGATTGCACACGTTGCATAGAACTTGGCTGCCTCTTCTGAACCTACAGGTAGGT
>CAIMXQ010000089.1 GCA_903845465.1 uncultured Actinomycetes bacterium | reverse complement strand
TGGGAGCGAGTCTTTTTGATTGGCGCATCCGATGGCCAACTACCGGTATCTGATGCATCGATTGATGAAGAACGGCGCCTCTTTTATGTGGGAATTACGCGAGCAAAGGCTGATCTACATATTTCTTATCGCAAGAGCCCGAGCCCATTCCTGCGTGAATCTGGGTTACTCGCGGGTTCGCAAGGCTAATTAATTCATTTGCCAGACCCGTATCTCTTCGCGTACCCTTAGTGCTCCATCACACACGTGATGAACTATTACAGGAGGCGTTGAGATGAATTCAGTATTCACATCAACAACAGCAGGCGCACGCGCTGCTGTTCCTTCTGCTGCTCATACAACCTCAACAGCCACAGCTAAGCGCACTCATAAGCGCGCAGCTTGGCCCACAGCAACAAAGTCAGCGTTCTACGCCAACTTTTATGCAGTGGTTGAGGCCACAGGAGCTCTAGTCGAGTAACTTCGAACAGACCCACAAGGGCCTCAAATCCACAAAGGATTTGAAGGTCCTTTTTTATTTCCATAAACCAAACGAATCAGAAGAAAAAGAAAGACACACAGAGAGAAGAGGTGAGAGCGATGACAGTTCTCTTCAGCGAACTACAGGTACCAGGCTGGGCAGATAGCGGCGAAAAGATTGGCTTGAGCGATGTGACGTTTACATATGACAACGCCAAGGCCTTTACCTTGCCATGCCATGTGGCAGATCCTGAGCTCTTCTACTCTGAGACAGATCAAGGAATTCTCGAGGCAAAGGCGCTCTGCGGCACATGTCCGGTACGTAACAAGTGTCTCGATGGCGCGTTATCTCGCCAAGAGCCATGTGGCGTATGGGGCGGCCAATTAATCGAAGATGGCGTCATCATCGAACGTAAGCGTCGCGCAGGTCGACCACCACGTCAGGTGATTGCAGCTGCTCGTCTTATTGAAGATCAGATGTAACCAGCGCTAGAAAGCACAACCGCATAAAGGATGGCGAGCAATCGTGACAACCTGCGGATGTGTAAGAGATTGATAATCGAGTGAGATCACTTTCCCCGTGGTCTCACTCGATTGCTTTTCAAAGAAGGAAAGTGCCTGCGACGCAGCAAGAGATGCAATGAAATAGGCCGCGATTACAGGGAAGTCACTGTGACCCTCGTGGCGCAAGGGTTTCTTACTTAATACTCCGCTCTGCTCTCGTTCTGCAAGTTCGGCACATCGAATACAGGGTGATTGGCCAGGAATAACGAGCGGTCCAATCTGAGCAGTATCAGCTTGCGGTGTTGGGATATGCAGAAATGGTTGCCCGGTATTCATCCACATCGCAAGCTTTTCGGGATCAATATCGCCGCAATGCACGCGAAGGTCAGGAGTCGAAAGTTCGTCAAGGTAGTTACTGTCTCGATCATGTGGAAAGAGCGAGAGCTCTCTACGAAGTACCTCGCACTGTTTAGCGAAAGAAAATCCGATGTGGTTCATTGTAAAACTTCCTATGGCAATATCGCTATCTCCGATAGCCGGTGATGCTTCACGGAAGGTCGGAGCAAATCGAGTCTGCGTCGCGCCACTGGCCAGCAGAAGGGAATAGAGAATTGTGGCAACTCGACTTGTGCCAGAAATTTCAATGAGAATATCTTGGCGAGCGCTGAGTATTTCAATCCCGCCATCATCAACATTTGCAATCCAACTAGCCTGTTCAAGTTCTATTGCCACTCGATTCTGAAGTTGAATAAATGCAGCATCCATTTCAGGTCGGCTATTTTTTGTCGCCCGACCATTACTGCTTGAGATAAATCTCTTGGATAGCGCGAGCTTTCCTTGCCGCCTCTCGCAGAGCTGCGCGGAGTCGAGTGCGGCAATGAGCTCTTCAATTCTTTCCTTCTGCGAAGGTGTTAGCGATCCAAGTAACTCCTTAATCGCATCGTTGCTAGCACCTGATGCAAGGGTTGCGATAAAGGCTTTCTCGATTGGTGTAGAGATGCGAATTGCTCGCTTCTTGCTTCCAATAAGGTAGTGATCAGCGCGATCTGTTGCGTAGAGAGCGACGCCTCGCTTGAGCTTTCTCATAGCGGCAGATGATGGTTGAGATAGCTCAGTCGCGGATCTGCGCTCGATTGATATGTGAGAAAGCAGCCCGTGCGCTGACGTAGAGGTGAGCTTCTGCGACTGTGCGTACAGAAAAGAAATAACCCCCGCTCAATGTGAGCGAGGGTTACAACTTACGTCTGGTGACGAAAAACTTATTCTGGCTTCTTGCCGAGAATGCGATTTACCTTGGTGCCACACACTGGACAGATGCCCTGTGCCATGCGACGACCAGAGTCTGAGATCTTTACAGTTCCCTCGAAATCACGCTTCGCCTTGCACTTAACGCAGTAAGCGTCACCCTTGTATGTCTCTACCTCTGCCATTTTTGCCTCCGTTCGACACATGTGCTTGGCGCTCATGCGTACTGGTCGAAACCATACCCCCGCTTACGCTCAATTAGCCGTTTCCACGCGGAGAATCTGTGGATTAGATTTTCTCGAGCTTCTTACAGCTTTTCTAGTTCCAGGGGCGGGAGCATGGCCCGTTCTGCCGCCTCATAACCATCGAGATAGGCACTTGCCAGCTCGGAATCCTCGAATCTGGCCAGAACATCGGTGAATTCGCTGCCGTGGTCGAAGTATTGGAGGTGGATCGCCTCGTGAAAGAGGACGTAATCAAGGGCGTAGTCAGGAGCGAGCTTCAATCGATCTGAAATTCGAATCGAGCGATCAACGCTGGTGCATGAGCCCCAACGCTCACGCATCGGTCTCCATGTTACTGAAATCGGTCGTTCAGTAATCTCTGGAGCTAATTCAGTGAGTAATTGGTCGATACGTGCGATGAGATCGGCCTCACCGGGTGTCTTAGCCGCCTCTTGGCTGCGAATCTTGGCAATCATTTCAGGAACTATCGCTCGCTCATCTGCCTTGCTGAGGCGCGCAGGGATTGAGATGACGATTCGGCCACCTTGTCGGTAGGCGGAGATGCTCTTCTTTCGACGAGTAGAGCGGATGACGAGAATTTCACCTTCATCTACACCAGGAAGTGTGACCTCTTCAAACTCGCTCAGAAAAGTCTCCAGTACTCATTGAGGAAATGTATTAGATAAGACAATTATTTATGGATGTATCGATAATTTTTGACAGAAAAATTTTCTTGTGTCTTAGCCATTTTCATTTGATTCTGGTCAATATTCATCGTAGTTTGCGCTTACGAAGTCCTCGGATAACCGTTTGATATCAGCAAGGGGAAGGCTGATATCGAAATGTGCGCCCGGGGACTTCGCTTTTCATTTCTCTCAGAAAATAGAGTTAGAGAAGGCCGCTGAGATCATCTGGAATCTCAGTCGATGTTAAGAACTTCTCAGGTTCGAGTAACTCTTCAGCGCTCGGCAAAATTCCACTCCAGATCTGATCACGGGCGGCGATATCTTTTGATTCGCGAACTTTTTGCCAGAAGGCGCTCGCTTCACGTGCCAGTTTGGGAGTTACTTCAAGACCAAGAAGTGATTTAAAGAGTTGTTGTGATGGCGCACTTGTGGCGCGTTGGCGTCGATACATCTCGCGAAGTTGTGTCAGTGCAGGAAGTCGATCACCTGCAGCAAGTGCCGTAACTTCATCTGCCCAACCATCGACAAGAGCGAGAGCTGTCTCTAACTTTGAAAGAGCTGCACGTTGTGCTGGTGTTTCTTCAGGTGTAAAGATTCCATTGTTGAGTGCAATCGTAAATGAATTTTCACCAGATTCTGGATTCATCTGTGATGGATCAAAGTTCTGCATTGCATCTTCTGCTTGGCGCTGGATTGCTTCCATATCGATATGGATGCCTCGACCGTAATCAACTATTGCACTGCGGATATACGAAACCAGCCATGGGTTATGTTCAAATAGTCGCGCAATCGCGGCTTCGCGAAGTGCATGAAATAAGTAGATTTCAGTCTTTGGAATCTCAAGGCCAACGCTGAGTTTCTCAATATTTTCAGGAATTAGGAGTGGGCGAGCAGGATCGAGAAGTGGTAGCCCCACATCATGTGCACCTGTTGCTGTCGCCGAAATACCACCAATTGCCTGTCCTAACTGGGTGGCAATGAGCGAACCGATAAATGTGCGAAGCAGACCTGCGATTGCGCCCATGGGACCAGCCATAGTTTCACCATTATCGGCATCGCTATCGTGGCTCTGCTGAGCTACTGCTTGATCGAGAAGAGTTGAGATTGCGGCGGATAGGCCGGTAGCAAGTGGCTCCATGGTCGCCTGCCATCCTTTAAGAGTTTCATCAACCCAATCCAAACGGCTGACTGCGCGTTGGGATGTATTGCCTGTTGTTGCAGGAAAGACTGTGGCTTCATTAAGCCAGAGATCTGCTAATTCAAATGCGTTATTAACGACAGTGACATCAGTTGTTCCAACAGGTTGAGATCCTTGGGCTTGCACAAATTTCTTTGCTGTATCGCGAACAACTGCTGGAGGTAATACTTCTTGTGAGCTTTGAGTAAAACCAGCAAAAGGGTTTGCAAATCCAGCAGGGTTTATTCCAAGTTGCTCAAATTGTTTCTGAATTTGCTCTTGCATCTGTCGCATCATCTTATTGAGATCTTCAGGATTACTGTTTTCGTCATCGCCATCATCGGGAGTAAAACCAAAAGGTGACATCAGTAACTCCAATTCAATCTTCGACGAAGATTTCGTATCAAGGCCATTCTAC
>CAIMXQ010000088.1 GCA_903845465.1 uncultured Actinomycetes bacterium | reverse complement strand
GTTTTGCAATTTCCTCAATTGGCTGCACTGTTCCGCCACCAAAGTTGTGGGTATTTTCGACAGCAATTGCTTTTGTTGAAACCAAGTAAGGGCCTGCATTTTCATGGGCGATTGCAAGTGGATCTTCTGCCTTTAAGAGCCCATCCACAGCTGGCCATGTACGAGTGGTGATTCCGCTAAATGCTGCAGCGGCTCCAAGTTCAGCGCGAACAATGTGCCCACGAGTTTCAACGAGAAGTTCTTCACCTGGTTTAACTAAGGTGCGGATTGCTAATTGATTAGCGAGTGAACCAGTAGGTGCAAAGAGTCCGGCCTCATGCCCAAACATTGCAGCAATACGTTCTTCAAGTGAGTTCACAGTGGGATCGTCCCCATAGACATCATCGCCGACTTCAGCAGCAGCCATCGCTTGGCGCATTGCGGCGCTGGGTTTAGTGACAGTATCTGAACGAAGGTCTATTGCCATTGCCTAATTCTCCTTGAGAACAATGATGAACATAGCTGTGAGCACCATCAGTCCTCCAAGAGTAGCCTGCAGGGTCAAGTGTTCACCACCAAAGATGATTGCAAAGATCGCAGCAAAGACAACTTCCATTGTAAGGATGACAGCTACCTTCGACGTACTCATATGAGCCTGAGACCACGTTTGTACAACAAATGCAATCGCCGTGCAGATCACCGCAGTGAAGATGACAACTGCCCAGACACCAGAATCTGGGGGAGCTGAATACCCGCCAGGTATTGATGCAATCCCAGATAAGAGCGCGCACATTGCAAGCTGCACGACTGTCATCGCATATGCATCGCGGCCTGAAGACCATTTTCCCAAGGCGATGATGTGTGCGCCGAAGAAGAAAGCACTTGCAAGTACAAGCATCTCTCCAATTCCAACCGAGAAGCCATGAATTGAAAGCAATCCGAGTCCAATCGTTGCAAGCAATACGCAAGCCCAAATCAATTTGGTAAGGCGCTCTTTGAGAAAGAAGTATGCAAGCAGCGGTGTAAAGACAACGTAGAGACCGGTAACAAAACCAGCAATGGCGGCACCTGTTCGCGCCAATCCAAATGTTTGGAAGATATAACCAAGTCCTAGAAAAATTCCAGCAGAGCCAGCGCGCAGAATGAGCCCTCGGTTTAATTGTTTTAGTACCTGAGGTTTGAGGGCCACCATGACGATTACTGCAAGAGAGAAACGAGTGAAGAGAAAGTTATTGACGCTCTGTCGCTCGATTGCATCCTTCATCACAACAAAGGCCATTCCCCATGCTGCTGAAACTGAGAGAAGAGCCCAAGGAGCAATCCGCATTTTGACTGCGTGCGAAGAACTCATCCACGTAATTTCTTTAAGAGAGCGATTTCCTCACCATGTTCTGGCTCCATTCCAGGAGTTTCAAGAATGAGGGGCGCATTTACGACAGCAGGGTGCTTGAGAAGTTCTGCAAATGGATCGACGCCGATGAAACCTTTACCAATATTTTGGTGGCGATCTTTCAGCGCACCACATACATCCATCGAGTCATTGGCATGAATAAGCTGAATACGTTCAATGCCAGCGACTTGAACCAAGAGATCGAGCGTCTCTTTCATCCCGCCCTTTTTCGCAATGTCATGTCCTGCTGCAAAGACGTGGCAGGTATCAAGACAGATACCGACCTTTGGATGGTATTCAAGAGCTTTGAGATAATTCTCTAAATCTTCAAGGCGCTTGACCAGTGATTGACCTTGGCCAGCTGTTGGTTCAAGAAGAAGATATGGCGCATCATCATCGAGCGCTTCAAGAATAGGCATGACGCCTTTCTTAATCTGCTTCCACGCATTGTCGACGTTATCTTCCTTTACGGCAGACCCAGTGTGAACGACAACTCCAAGTGCACCGATCTCTTGCCCGCGCTTGAGTGAGTACGCAGTTGAAGCGAGTGAATTCTTGTATGTCTCCTCAGTAGGTGAACCTAAGTTGATGAGAAAAGGAGCATGCACATAAGTCTCGATATCAAGTGCTTCAGCTTTTTCTCGGAAAATGGCATCGGCTTCAAGATTGGTTTCAGGCATCGCCCAACCGCGTGGATTAGATGTAAAGACTTGAATTGCTTCTGCTTGCGTTAACTCTGCATAGGCAATCGAACGCTTTGCCATACCGCCAGATGTAGGAGTGTGAGCGCCGATGCGAGGTTTCTTTGTGGCTTGAGACATTTGCCTACCCTACTGTGATGGTCACAGTACTGCCACGTTTAACCTTGCTTCCAACCTTCGGTGAAATACTTGTCACCTTTTTAACGCTCTTTTTGCCAATCTTTTTCACGACAACTTTGAGATCGAGATCTTTGAGAGATTGGACCGCTTTACCTTCTTCAATCGAGAAGAGATTAGGGATGTAGGCGAATTGCGTTCCCTTTGAAATCACCAACGTGACCTTTGCGCCTTTATCGGCAGTGCCACCTCCTGCAGGTTTCTGAGAAATGACTTCACCAGCAAGTTGTGTTTCGCTAAACCCATATGTTGAAACTACGTTAAATCCGGCGGATTGCAATTCATTGAGAGCTTGATCAGAACTCTTGCCGATATAGGAAGTCAGAGCAATCTGCTCGATGCCTTTAGAGACGCGAATTACGACAATTGCATCTCGCTTCACCTTCTCACCAGCAGGTGGATTTGAATCAATGACATAACCCTTTGGAACCTTAGCGCTGAACTCTTCTGAATTGGCTTGAAGTGAAAGCGGGAATTTTGCTAATACCTTTGCTGCAGCATCTGGTGTAAGGCCTGCGATGGATGGAAGCAAGTAACGTTCTGGACCTTTAGAGATGATGAGTTTGACTACGCCACCCTGATCAATGCGACCTCCGCCTTGTGGAATCGATTGGATGACAAGGCCTTCGGCGATATCTTCACTAAATTGTTGTTCCTTAACTATCGAAGTCAGGCCGAGTGGATTTAGCGCTGCAGTGACTTCACTTTGTGTCGCACCGATTGTTGAAGGAACAACAATGCGTGAGCCTGGGCCGATTAGTAAGTACCAACCTAAAATTCCGACACCTACTGCGAGTACGAGAGCAATCTTGCGGTTTCGTCGTACACGCTTACTTGCCTTCTTCCGGTTTGCAATCTCTTGAGTTGTCTCTTGAGCTTTAGGTGTAATCGAAGGGACAGGTATCGCTGCAGTGAGCTCTTGAACTTTCTTGCGCAGTGATTTGCGAGCACTCTTTGGGCGCATCGGCTCGATAGGAATATCTAGTTCGAGGCTGAGTTGGTTCTCTTGTGGGTTGAGCGCAGCGCTAATTGAAGAAAGCTGGTCATAGAAAGCCGTTGCATCTCGCGGGCGTTCATCTGGATTCACACTCGTAGCGTGGAAAATTAGATCATCAAGTTTTTCTGGAATTTGCGAAACTAGCGTGCTTACTCGCGGAACTCGATTGTTGACATGCATGTAAGCAATCTGAATCGGCGCATCGCCTTCGAAAGGCTTCTTTCCAGTAAAAATCTCAAATGCTGTTATTCCGATGGAGTAAATATCACTACGAGAATCTGCGACCCCGCGTTGAACTTGCTCAGGGGAGAGGTAGGAAACACTTCCAAGAATGACGCTGGATTCAGCGGTGAGCGTGCCGCCAATAAGTGGACCTTTCGCAAGGCCGAAATCTGCAATCTTGATGCGGCCCTCTTTAGAGATCAAAATATTTTCAGGTTTAATATCGCGATGTACGATGCCAATCTTATGAGCAGCAGAGAGCGCACTCAGTACAGGTAGCAGAAACTTAATTCCATCTTTAGTCGATAGCTTGCCTTGTTCGTTGAGGTATTCGCGAAGAGTATGGCCATCAATCATTTCCATTACGAGAAAGATTGCTGGAGTTCCATTTTGATTCCAACCTTGATCTTGCACTGCAACGATATTGGGATGGGACAAGGCAGCAGCAGCCTTTGCCTCACGAATGAAACGCTCTACAAATTGCTCATCTTGCGCAAGGTGTGAGTGCATGATTTTGACTGCGACCTTGCGGTCCAGACGAGTGTCGAGCGCTTCGTAGATACTCGCCATTCCACCGGAAGCCATCTGGCGAATGAGCTGATAGCGCCCATCAATGAGCTCGCCAGTAAGGTCAGACATATGGGCAATTCTAGGTAGTGAGTACGAAATCAGCCGCGTTCTGAGTACCTTCGACGGCAAAGTGTTGCTCTTGGGTAGTCAGCCACTTTCTCATCCGGTTCTCAATTTCATTTCCATCTCTTTGCAACACCCGCACGAGTCCTTCTGTAGCATCGATATCAATCCAGATTAATGCAGTCAAAGAATCTCGAATTGACCTCCGCCCACTACCGACACCTTCGATGATCAAGAGTTCTGATTTTTCTAACTCTTCTGCAGGTTTGAATGCTTGCGCATGCCAGTCATAGCTCGAAAGTGAGATGGGCAAAGATTTTTTATGTGCAGTAACTAGATGTGTGAGCACATCAGAGAGCTGAGTTGTCAGTGCGTTATCCCAACCGTCATAGAGATCATCCATATGAATTTCAGTTATCGAGTAACTCTGAGCCAATGCGAGTTTAATGTCGTGAGCAAGAGTTGTTTTGCCTGCACCTGCCGGTCCATCAATAGCGATGACGGGTTGTGTCGTTGTTTTACAGAGATCGGATAGCGCGGCGATGAGATCCATACCAAGTGCTCCATCCCAGTGCTGCCATAGCGGTAAATGCCACATAGAGCAGCGTTGTAAAGAGTAGCCCCTGTGATGCATAGAGCGCTGTGTATCCGCCGTCTACAACTAGCCACATTGGCCAATTGTCATACTTCTCGTAGACCATCAATATTTGTGCAGCAACTGAACCAAAGAAGAGAATTGCATCGACATAAGTTGATGCAGCCCCTAACCATTTCAGTACTGGTCCAAGGGCGAGAGTTGATATCAAAATGGCTGCGATTGTGTACATACGATATTTATTCTTAAAGGGGCCAGGTTTTGCACCTGTTGGCTCCCACCCATACCAACCTGCAATTGCGGCAAGAATAAAGACAATCTGCAGAGCAGCACTTGCATAGAGCTTGTACTGCAAGAAGAAGATCCCGTAGAGAAGACTGCTAATTCCCCACCATGGCCATGTGATGCGCTTTGCTGTAATACCTAGAGCGACACCAACAAATGAAACCACCGATGCAACGAATTCGAGATAGGAAACGTCATAGCCCCAGGCTTTAAAAAATATGGAAAACATACTGAACCTCATTTCTAGATCCGCATTACCGGACCAGTCAGACGGTCGACTTCAGAATGAAGTCCTCTCAGCCATTTTGGCTCCCGTTGGATAGAACTTTAGCGAATACGGGCTGCTATTGCTTGAATGTAGGCACGGCCCGCAACGCGTGCGCGGCGAGCAGTTGAAGTCTTGGCACGTTTATTGAAGATGTCATAACCGATTGCTTCGACTTCATCGACGATTCCGCAATAGAGCTCGCTGGCTGCGCGGATGCAAGGACGTGATTGCTTATCGAGAAATTCAATTCCTATATCTGATTCGCGTTGTAGTTGGCGAACGCGCGCTATTTGGAACTTAAGAGCTGCAACAATGTCAGGGGTTAATACGCGGCGTTCAAGCATGGCGCGATCAACACCAAACTGAGCCAATTCTTGTAGAGGCAGATAGACACGGCCACGATCAAGGTCTTCGCCAACATCGCGAATGAAGTTAGCTAATTGGAATGCAATACCTAACTTCTGTGCAGCCTCAAATGCGCGTTGATCGGAATATCCAAGAACAGGAACCATCTCAAGGCCGATGACTGCAGCCGATCCGTAGACGTATTCAAGTAAATCTTCATATGTCTGATATTCGGTAACTGTCAGATCCATCTCCATCGAATGAAGGAAATCCACGAAATGTTGATGTGGGATATCAAACTTGTGCGCAGTATCGACAAGTGCGCGCCCAATATGGTCGGTACTTGTTCCAGCTTTTAAATCTGCAAGTACACCGGTGCTCCACGTGCGAAGTGCGTCCGCTTTCTCGGTGGGTGAGAGCGTTGAAGCCAAGTCATCGACAATTTCATCGGCGTAACGCGCAAAACCGTAGAGAGCATGTACGTAAGGACGCTTATTTTTAGGCAACAAGAGTGTCGCTAAGTAATAGGTCTTTCCATGCAACGAATTTAATCGTTTGCACTCAGCATACGATGCTGCAAGCGCTGCATCCATTTACTTAACCGGACCCACAATGCGTTCTGCCGCTAATCGACCTGAGATAAGAACCATCGGTACACCGACGCCAGGTTGTGTTCCGCTGCCGGCAAAGACAACGTTCTCAAATCCTGCCGCCATATTGCGCGGTCTAAATGGTCCTGTCTGGAAGAAGGTATGCGCACTAGCAAATGGTGCACCGCGCTCCATACCTTGTGCTTGCCAATCAAGGGGAGTGGTCATAACTTCAGTTTCAATCGAGTCACCAAAGCCTTCATAACCGCGATCTTCAAGGGTCTTAATCATGTGATCGCGATATGGCTTTGCCTGCTTGGTCCAATCGATATCTGCATCCAAGTTAGGGGTTGGGTACAAGATGTAATAAGACTGCTTTCCGGCAGGTGCAAGTGTTGGATCGTCATGAGTTGGAACTGTGACCAACACAGATGGGTCGGTCATCAAGATCTTCTTATTAATAAGTTCGTCAAATACGCCATCCCAAGACTCGCCGAAGTGAATATTATGATGAGCAATGTGGTCATACTTCTTGGAAGAGCCGACCAAGAGAGTTGCACATGATGGTGAGTAGTTAAGGCGCTTGATGTTGAGCGGAGTCTTACCCAGCAAGTCACGCCATACGACAGGCAGATCTGGATTCATCACTACAACATCGCATGCAATACGTTCGCCAGTATTTGTCAGCACCGCTTTGACGCGACCATTCTGCTTATCAAGACCAGTGACAGTCGTGTCGTATTTAAATTCAACGCCATGCTTCTGTGCCGCTGCAGCAAGTGCGCGAGGAACTGCATGCATTCCGCCCTTTGGGAAGAAGACGCCGTTGACTGAATCCATATAGGCAATGACTGCGTAGATTGCTAGAGCTTGCTGCGGGCTGACGCCGGCATACATAGCTTGGAATGAATACACCTTTTGAAGGCGTGGATCCTTGAGGTATTGATTGACCTTTGGCTGCAAGTGTCTAAATCCACCGAGAGCAATCAAACGCGCCAAGTTTGGAGTTAAGAGATTCAGTGGTGAATCGATGTTCTTATCGATGAAGTCATGCATTTCGTACTTATAGAGCTTGGTGACAAATTCGACGTACTTGCGATAGCCCATGGCTTCTTCAGGAGAAACCTTTTCGCGGATCTCTTCTTCCATCTGTGCAGTATTTGCATGGACATCAATCTGAGATCCATCTGCATAGAAAGCGCGATAGAGAGGTGAAAGTGGCATCAGTTCAAGCCAATCCTTCATATCTTCTCCAACACATGAGAATGCATCTTGGATAAGGGAAGGCATTGTTAGAACAGTTGGACCAGTATCAAATGAATACCCATCTTTATTGAGTAGACCGTTACGTCCACCCGGCACTGATTCACGTTCGATCACTGTGACTTTACGACCAGCACCTGCAAGGCGCAGAGCTGCGCTGAGTCCACCCAAACCTGCGCCAACTACGACGACGTGATCTGTGGGTCCCTTAACTGTCTTTGTCATTAATAGCTCCTACGGATTGCGGTCTCAGCGAGAGCTAAGAGAAATGGACGTGCTTCCTTATTAATTGCCGCAGAGTTAGCAGCAGCCACTGATTCTTCACCTAAGCGGTCAATCAATTTTTCGACATCGGCTACTGCGCCGGTTTCGATGATGAGTGCGCGCAGGGACTCAATCTTTTCAGGGGAGAGGTCTGGCTTTCCAAGGTTGGCAGAAAGTTCTGCGCGAGCAGAATCTGATGCCTTCTCCATGGTCATCGCCATTAATACTGTGCGCTTGCCTTCGCGAAGATCATCACCAGCTGGCTTTCCTGTTGTTTCAGGGTCTCCGAAGATTCCGAGCATGTCATCACGTAATTGGAACGCTTCACCGAGTGGAAGTCCGTAAGCGGATAACACATTGAGAAGCTGTGAATGTTCAGATGCAGAAGGGCGCGCGATAACTGCACCTAAGTGCAGAGGACGCTCGATTGTGTACTTTCCTGATTTGTAACGCGCAATACGCAGTGATCGCTCAACGCTATGTTCACGTTCGCCGGCTTCACGGACATCGAGATATTGACCTGCCATAAGTTCGATACGCATTTCATCGTGAACACGAAGCGCTGCAGTTAATGATTCAGGGGAAAGTCCACTGTTATGCAGCATGTGATCAGACCATACGAGTGCGAGATCTCCAAGCAAAACTGCTGCTGCTTCTCCGAATTGATCTGCAACGCCTGCCATCGAACCTTGACGATGAAGATTTTCAAAGTGGCGATGGATTGCAGGTTTCCCACGGCGTGTGTCGGAGCCATCCATCAAATCATCATGAATAAGTGCGCATGCCTGAAGTAATTCAAGGCTTGCCATCGCACGAATATCTGTGCGGCTAGGAGTAGATCCCGCTGCCATAAATCCGGCATAGGCAAAGAGAGGACGCAGTCGCTTTCCACCTTCGAGAAGATAATCTTCGAGGGCATCGCAGACAGGTACTAATTCAGATGCGATGCTAGTGAGATAGTCACGTTGTTCAGCTAAATATTGTGTGAGTTCGGCTTTGACGGCATCGCGCACCTCGGATGCGCTCATCATGACCTCTTTATCCACGGCGCAACGATATCCTGACGCCGTGGAGATGCGCAGCGTGAAGAGTGGCTTGACCTACTCCTTTGAATTCTTCCCACCTAAAGATATTGAAGGTGAAGAACGACTCTGGGCTGCAATGTCACAGCTTGAATCTATCGCCCCTGATTTCATCTCTGTGACCTATGGCGCAGGTGGATCAACGCGCGATCGCACTATTCGTATTACCTCAGAAATTACTGCTCGCACTCATATTCCTACCGTTGCCCATTTAACCTGCGTTGGTTCTACTCGAACAGAGTTACTCGACATTCTCGGAAAATATCGCGACGCAGGCATCAAAAGTATTTTGGCACTTCGCGGAGACCCTACTGGTGGACCGGAAGCGCCATGGAGCACCACTGATGGCGGTCTCAATCATGCAGATGAATTAGTAACACTTGCTGCTGAATTTGGTGGATTCACAATTGGTGTCGCCGCATTTCCCGATGGACATCCAGCATCACAAGGTGATTTCAGTAAGGATGTAGATGTATTACTCGAAAAGGAGAAGCGTGGAGCAACTTTTGCAACAACTCAATTCTTCTTCGAAGCAGATAAGTGGAAATCACTCATTGATAAGTTAGCCGTTAAGGGATCTACGCTTCCGATTATTCCTGGCATCCTTCCCATTACAAACGTCAAGCAACTCAATCGAATGGCTGAGTTAAGTGGCGTGGCTATTCCCTCGAATATCTCCGATGCCTTTGCAAAGATTGAAGATAAGCCTGAGGATGTTCGTAAGCTTGGTGTTGAAATTGCAACCAAGCTCTGCCAAGACTTACTTGAAGCAGGCGCACCTGGACTTCATTTCTACACAATGAATACATCAACTGCTACTCGCGAAATCTATTCTCAGCTCAAGGATGAGCGATGATAGAGGAGCAATTTAAAGAGCGCTGGAGTCAGTTGCACGGCGGCGCAGATGTCGAAGGCGTCGTCGGTGGCTGGTTGCGTTTCTCCTATCAAGCAGCACGCGTATGCGCAGCTCTTCGTATCTCCCCAAACTTTCTGACTTTCTTAGGCCTTGGTACTGCAATCGCAATGGGACTTTCTACCTATGCAGCCATTTCACTTCTCTTGCTCGTGATTTCTCTCTTCTTCGATGGCATCGATGGAAGCGTTGCGATTGTGCGTGGAAGCGAAAGCAAATGGGGATCTATTCTTGATTCTGTTGCCGATCGTATTTCTGAAGCTTTCTGGCTCTATATGGGTTGGCGCCTGGGAATTCCTGCGTGGTTGGTCATCACCATGTGGACCGTTGCATCGACGCAAGAGTATGCACGCGCACGCCTTGCATCTCTTGGGCATTCAGAAGTTGGTGTTGTCACTCCAACTGAAAGACCCGTACGCGCAATTTTTATGGCCTTTGCACTTCTCTTTTATATCTTCGACATTCCAGGCACTTTGCAGATGTCATATGCATTCCTTGGACTTCTTTTATTTAGTTTTGTGCAGGTAATGCGAGCGGCTAAGAAAGTATTGACTAGTCGAGGATAGCTAGCGCAACCATTTCGGCGCTTAATCCCACAAGAGGCAACCCTCCACCAGGATGAGCAGATCCACCCACTAAGTACAGACCTTTAATCGGCGAACGATTCTTGGCGCGGGCAAAGGCAGAGCGCGCTCCATTGCTCGATGTTCCATAAATCGAACCACCAGGTGCGTTGACGCTTGTTTGTAAATCTAGGGGAGTGCGAATTTCAAGTACTTCAAGTCGTTCGCGAATTGGAATTCCAGCAGCTTCAATCTGATCAATGATGGAGTTTGCGTATTGTCGATTGAAGTTTTCATCGCTCCAATCAAAACTATCACCGGTAGAACTGTGTCGAGGTGCGTTGACCAAGACGAACCACGCTTCGTGGCCCTTATCTTTAACCATCAACGGATCGCGTGGTGCGCATATATAGATGGTGGGTTTTTCGACAGGTGTCTTGGTTGT
>CAIMXQ010000087.1 GCA_903845465.1 uncultured Actinomycetes bacterium | reverse complement strand
TTTCCTGAAAATATCCTGTGTTCTGCAGGGACAGGAGTAGGGTTGAACTATGAATCGCATCAATGAATTCAATCGCCGGGTTGCCGAGAAGATCACCTCATTTGTCTCAACGATGTGGTGTGCCTACATCTTCGCAGCCCTTGCTCTGATCTCATTGCCTGCTGCTATTAAGACAGGCGATGTAGTCATTATCGTGGCGTGGATTGCGCAGACTTTTCTGCAGTTGGTACTGCTTTCGATCATCATGGTGGGGCAGAACGTTGCATCGGCATCGGTCGAACAGAAGATCAATGAGACCCATGAGGCTTCACTGGGTGAATTCGAACTTGCCAAAGAGGCGCGAGAGCTTGCAAATCAAGAGCTTGCAGAACTCAAAATTATTGCAGCCGAGATTCATAGAGTCTTAAAAGACGTCGAGGGCAAGAAGTAGTTAGCCAATCCTTGTATTTCCGCAGTCATCGACTGAAATCGTCTCTCGCTTTTCCCCACTTAAAAGACTGATAAAAATCCAAGGGATAATCCAGAATCCAAGAGTCACAACACTTATCAATAAGTGCAGAATGTGATTAACCCTGTGACCTTTTGATAGAACTGCTTCAAATTCAGTTTCGACTTCGACTCTCCATCCATTCGATGCCTCAAGAATGACGTGCTTATGGAGAATCTGAGTTCTTTCCTCAGAAGTATGTGGGGTAGTAGATAACTCGATTGATGAATGTGTTTTTGGTCCCCTGTAGGACATGTAGGCGAAGGAGAGAATCAGCAAGAAACCAATCCCAAGAATCGACTTTATGTTGTCATTAGTGCCGGCTGGACTATTTTGTACTACAAGAATGTATGCGACAAGAAACACGACACTGAAAAGCAAAAGGGCGATTGTGCCCGTATTTATTGGTTTTGAAGGCTTAAGTTTTGCGAGCGATCCTTTGAGATTCATATTCAAGTGAAGCACTTTCGGGACCTCTATGTAAGCGTGGTTAGCAAGCGCTAGCGCTCAAATCGAGGGCTTGTCAGCGGTCGGAACTAGCTTGGCTATCTATCCAACCAAGTAAGTGACAGACTTGATAAATCAGGAAGAGGCGCTCATGAAAAAGTTTTCTAAGGTTCTAATCGTTGCAATTCTGGCGAGTGCAAGCATTAACTCAGCTGCATTTGCTGACACAGATCCTTTTCCTGGCGTTGCTAGCGGGGGAGAAATACCTGGAACGCGAGTTGCTGGTCAGCCAGGTATTACATGTCCTGCCGGTTCTGGAGTGGGAATCGAATCGAATGCCACGACACATGAAGAATTTTCTTATTGCGTAAAGACTTGGCAGCCACAAGCGAATATTGATGCCATGGCTGCATATCGCGCCCAAGTTGCTGCTGCACAAGCAGATGCACTTGCACAATCGCAAGCATGGAACGCTGCCAACCCGGGCCATCAAAAATGTTTTCCGTGGGGACCATTCACGGATCCCAATGGCGGTACTTCAAGCGGTGGAGTTTGTGCAAACCCAGTTGAACCAGGCCCCGGAACGACAGTGCCGAGTCAATCAACTGATGGTGTCGTTGGGCCAACAACAGCTCCAGCAGGTAGCGCGAGTTCCACACCTGCCGTCATTCCCACTAATGACACATCAATAACGGGCAATGGATCGCCTTACACAAAGATTCTTGCTGGCCAACATTCGACCGCAGAATGTCCAGTTGGCTTTCAAGCAGCTAATGGAATTATCGTCGCAATTGGCACCGGCACTTTCACCGAGTGCTGGCCAGATTTAGCATGGAAGGCCAATCGACTCGGCGGAACATATTGGGAACAATTTAAAGCATCGGGCGGAACATACGATGTATCGGCAGTGATCGATGCCCTTGGAGTGATAGCCAATTACAAAACTCAAGCAAAAGCTGTGGCGCAGACTGCCGCTGACTTAACTCCAGGTGTGCAACGTTGCAGCACTTGGTCTGTTTATGGACAGACAGGACAAGAGTGCGCATATACCGGAGTTACTCCAACAGGAACCGCTTCACCAAGTGATTCGCGGACAGCTACTTCAGGCACTGATACAGCAACTGTTACAACGACCCCTGCGCTAGATACCTCTACAGCGCAAAGTTTAAGTGTGACAAATCTTGAAACGACAACGGCATCTGTGACTTTGGTGCCAGTAGTCGTTGCCGCAGTGCCTGTAGCCGTAGTGGAAACAGCCACCACAACTACTTCACAATCCATAAATGCAAAAGTTGCAATGGGCGTGAGCGCGGACTCTGGCGAACAAGTGGCTGTGGCTGCGGATCTCTCTGCAAAGCCATTAAAGGGAAAATTCGTTCTAACAGTAAATGCGAATGTTGAATCTCAGCAATTAACCATTACTGCGACAAAGAAGGGCGGAAAGACGATCACCATTGCATTCATTACGAACTCTGAGGGTGACCGAACGATTTCAACAAAAAACAATTTATCTGGCTATACGCTGACTCTGAAGAGTGGCGCTCAAGTCCTAGATACTTTCGTCCTCAAGAAGTAAGTTAAAGCGAGCGCAGTACTGCTGTAACGATTCCTAGTACTTCACATTGATCGCCATCGATAGGTGCGAATTCATCGTTTGCAGGAAGCAACCAGATGTGGCCGCCCTTGCGTGAGAATGTTTTGACAGTTGCTTCGCCATCGATCATTGCAGCGACGATGTCACCGTTGTTGGCATCTTTCTGCTGGCGGATAACAACGTAATCGCCATCGCAGATTGCAGCGTTAATCATGGATTCACCCTTTACTTTGAGCATAAAGAGATCGCCCTTGCCGACGAGTGATTCAGGAAGAGGAAGTGTTTCTTCAACTTGTTGATCTGCAGTGATGGGAACGCCAGCTGCAATAGAACCAACGAGTGGGATAAAGCGAGTCTTATCTGTGTGGGCGCCAGCGCCAGTCATTGAATCAGGCAGTACTACCTCCATCGCGCGACCGCGATCTGCATCGCGGCGGATGAAGCCTTTCTCCTCGAGGATATCGAGCTGGTACTTGACCGATGCGGGAGAGTTGAGGCCTGCGGCCTCGCCGATTTCGCGCATGGATGGGGCATAGCCCTGGGATTCAGAGGCTGTCTTAATGAAGTCGAGGATCGATACCTGGCGGGTGGTCAGCTCAGGCTTGGGGGTTGGATTCTTGGCCATACACAGATTGTTCCACAGGTTGGGGATAAATTCAAACAAATGTTCGAATATTTC
>CAIMXQ010000086.1 GCA_903845465.1 uncultured Actinomycetes bacterium | reverse complement strand
TTGAGACCGAGAACCTTGTTGGCGAAAATGCACCTATTGATCTCGATGTCTTATGGTCCTGCACATCATGCGGTGCATGCGTTGAAGAGTGCCCCGTAGATATCGAACACGTCGATCACATCGTGAATATGCGCCGATTCCAAGTACTTGTTGAATCAGAATTTCCCACTGAACTCGGTGGAACATTCCGCAATCTTGAGAAAGCTGGCAACCCATGGGGTGCCAATAAACAAGATCGCGAAGGATGGATCGCAGAGTGCGACTTCCCTGTTCGTGTGGTCAGTGGAGAACTTCCTGAAGAAGTCGAATACTTATTCTGGGTTGGCTGCGCAGGTGCTTATGAAGAACGCGCAAAGAAGACAACGAAGGCAGTTGCAGAATTGCTCCATATGGCAGGTGTGAACTTCGCAGTTCTAGGAAAGCGCGAGACATGTACTGGAGATCCTGCACGACGATCTGGAAATGAATTCCTCTACCAAATTCTTGCAGCGGAAAATATCGAAACCTTTAAAGAGACTTTTGGTAATCGTGGAGTGAAGAAAGTTGTCGTAACCTGCCCTCACTGCTTTACAACAATCGGTAAAGATTACGCACAGAGTGGTTATGAGCTACAGATGCTCCACCACACACAATTACTCAATACCTTGGTGAAGGAAGGAAAGTTAAAGACTTCACCACATAAGGCAGATCAGAAGATTACCTTCCACGATCCTTGCTACTTAGGTCGTCACAATCAAATTTATGCACCACCACGTGAGCTACTTGAGGCAAGCGGGTGCGATATCGAAGAGATGCCACGTAATAAGGAACGCTCATTCTGCTGCGGTGGCGGTGGTGGGCGCATGTGGATGGAAGAGAAGATCGGCACTCGCATCAATCTCAATCGCGTCGATGAAGCAATCGATACCGGTGCACAAGAAGTTGCAGTCGCATGTCCGTTCTGCAGAATAATGGTTGGAGACGGCATGGTGGCGCGTCAATCAGATGTCGAAGTTCTTGATGTTGCACAAGTTTTGCTACGGAATGTTAAGGCGGGTCAATAATCCTCGGATGCAAACTCGGCGCTAACAATCGCGCCTAGAGTTTCATCCTTCAGATTATTTTCGAGATGAACTACTTAGCAAAACTTTTGTAACAGCTCCGCCGGCGAGCAGGCCGCCGAGGTGGGCATGCCAATCGACGCCGCCGATGGTGAATCCCAATACGAAGTTGAGACCGATGATGACGTAAGTGCTCTTTACTTCTGCGCCAATCTTGCGGCCGATGATGATCCAAGCGCCGAAGAGGCCGAAGACAGCGCCAGATGCACCGATGGAGTAACCGTTATAGCCGAGGAAAAAAGCTGAAGAGAGTGAAGCACCGATGAGCGATACAAAGAATATGGTGAGGAACTTTGCGCGACCAATAAATTTTTCAACAGGTGCGCCAAGTGAATACAGAGCCATCATATTGAAAGCTAAATGGATTGGCAGAGCACTTGAGTTATCGTGAATCAACGCAACTGTTACTAAGCGATACCACTCGTTGGTGGTCTTGAGAATATCGATTCCGTAGAGAGCAAAAGTTCCGATGATTCCTGAATCAATAAGTTCCCATAAGTAAAAAGCACAGATAACAGTGATCAGCGAAAGTACCGCTGAACGCTGCTTCATGCTTGGCATGTGTTAGGCGATTGTGACGGAATTGATTACAACAGGTGTTACAGGCTTATCTTGCGCACCTGTTGGTGTTGAACCAATCTTGTCAACGACAGCTTGTGAAGCAGCATCTTTTACTTCGCCGAAGATTGTGTGCTTGCGGTTAAGCCATGTTGTTGGAGCAACGGTGATGAAGAACTGTGAACCATTTGTTCCAGGTCCTGAGTTAGCCATTGCAAGGATGTATGGGCGATCGAATTGAAGTTCGCCATGGAATTCATCTGCGAATTGGAAACCAGGTCCGCCGAATCCCTGACCAAGTGGGTCTCCACCTTGGAGCATGAAGCCAGCGATGACGCGGTGGAAGATTGTTCCGTCATAAAGATTTTCATTTGATTTCTTACCGGTGCGTGGATCTGTCCACTCTTTTGCACCTGTTGCAAGACCAACGAAGTTTTCAACTGTCTTTGGTGCGTGATTAGGAAAGAGCTCGATGACAATATCGCCAAGAGTTGTGTGGAGAGTTGCAGTTGATGACATGGATATCTCTTTCTGAATAAGGAGGAATTTAGTGAGATGGAACTGAAGTGGAGACCAGGGGAATCGAACCCCTAACCCCCGCCTTGCAAAGGCGGTGCTCTACCAATTGAGCTAGGTCCCCGTATTAGAACGGGTGGGCCCAGGTGGACTTGAACCACCGACCTCTTCCTTATCAGGGAAGCGCTCTAACCAGGCTGAGCTATGGGCCCGCAAACGAACTTTCGTGCGTGTGCAGAAGCGCAAGGTTACTTGAAATTCATCAAGTAGCCAAAACGGCTATGCCATAACTACAGGCGTGAACCCTACTACTTTTGCGTCGAAATCTCATCTTCGCTGTTGCGGGTCACAGATAACAGGGTCGCACCTTCATCGAGGTTAACGAGGCGAACACCCATCGAATCACGGCCAGTTTGGCGGACTTCAGCAGCTGGGGTGCGCATGACGGTTCCGGCAGATGTGATCGCGAGAATTTCATCGCTATCGACTAATACCAATGCAGATACAAGTGTTCCGCGAGATTCTTCATCAATCTTTGCGGCCTTGATTCCAATTCCACCGCGTCCTTGTAATCGATATTCATCGATTGCAGTCTTCTTGCCGTAACCACCATCGGTTGCAGTGAAGACAAATGCACCAACAGATGTAGCTGCATCAACGCGAGACATTGTCAGAAGCTCATCGCCTACACGGAATTTCATGCCGATAACGCCAGAGGTTGAACGACCCATTGAACGAAGTGACTCGTCATCTGTTGTAAAACGAAGTGACATTGCCTTCTTTGAAACAAGTAGTAGCTCATCGCCGTTACGAACAAGGGATGCAGATACAACTTCGTCGCCTGGCTTGAGTGAAATCGCAATAAGGCCGCCAGTTCGTGGTGAGTCGTACTCGCTCAGTGGAGTCTTCTTCACAAGCCCGTTCTTTGTAGCAAGTACTAAGAATGGCGCTGCGTTGTAATCCTTAAATGAAAGTACTTGTGCGATTTGTTCATCTGGTTTAAAAGCCATCAAATTTGCAACATGTTGTCCACGTGCATCGCGACCTGCGTCCGGTAGTTCGTGAACCTTTGCGCGATAAACGCGGCCTTGGTTGGTAAAGAACAATAACCAGTCATGGGTAGAGGCAACAAAGAAGTGGTCGACAACGTCATCCTGCTTAAGAGCTGCGCCCTTGACGCCGCGGCCTCCACGACGCTGAGACTTATAGAGATCAGCGCTTGTGCGCTTGGAATATCCACCGCGCGTGATGGTGACAACCACATCGTTATCTGGAATCAAATCTTCAGCAGAGAAATCGCCTTCGCTTGCAACTAGCTGGCTGCGGCGTTCATCGCCATATTTTGCGATCAAATCTGAAAGCTCTGTCTTAATAATTTCGCGCTGCTTGGATTCTGAGGCCAAGATTTCATTGAGTTCGATGATGTCAGCCATTAAGCCTTCGTACTCATCGTTGATCTTCTGACGTTCCAACGCTGCGATACGTCGCAGCTGCATATCCAAAATTGCATTTGCTTGAATCTCATCGACATCGAGCAACTTCATCAAACCAGTGCGGGCTTCTTCGGGTGTCTTAGATGCGCGGATCAACGCGATAACAGCATCGAGTGCATCAAGAGCTTTGAGATATCCCTTAAGGATATGTGCGCGCTTCTCTTTTTCAACAAGTCTGAACTTAGTGCGACGGATAATGACTTCAACTTGGTGGTCGATGTAGTACTTAATAAATTCATCGAGGCGTAGCGTGCGTGGAACACCATCGACAAGCGCCAACATATTTGCACCAAAAGTATCTTGCAATTGAGTCTGCTTATAAAGGTTATTTAGAATTACCTTTGGGATTGCAGATGATTGAAGGACAATCACTAGGCGCTGTCCAAGACGTTCGTTACCTTCATCGCGCACATCGGCGATGCCCTTGATCTTTCCATCTTTCACGAGTTCGGCAATTTTCAACGCCAAGTTATCTGGATTTACTTGATATGGAAGTTCGGTGACAACTAAACATGTGCGCTTATTGATCTCTTCAACGTTTACAACTGCGCGCATGGTGATTGATCCACGGCCTGTGCGATAGGCGTCTTCAATGCCACCGCGACCAACAATCAGCGCCTTGGTTGGGAAATCTGGACCTTTAACAATCGTGAGCATGTGGTTGAGCAGATCAGGAGCTGCCATATCTGGATGCTCGAGGGCGTAGATAACCGCTTCACCAATTTCGCGAAGGTTGTGGGGCGGAATATTTGTCGCCATACCCACTGCAATTCCTGCAGAGCCGTTGACAAGAAGGTTAGGAAAACGTGATGGCAATACATCTGGTTCTTGCGAACGACCGTCGTAGTTGGGTGAGAAGTTGACGGTATCTTCATCGATATCGCGCATCATCTCCATGGCGATAGGTGCTAAACGCGCCTCTGTATAACGCATTGCAGCAGCTGGATCATTACCGGGTGAGCCGAAGTTTCCATTGCCATCAACTAATGGATAACGAAGAGACCATGGCTGCGCTAAACGAACAACGGTGTCATAGATCGCTGTGTCACCGTGTGGGTGGTAATTACCCATGACGTCACCGACGATACGAGAAGATTTGTAGTAACCCTTGTCTGGGCGATAACCAGCGTCATACATCGCATACAAAACACGGCGGTGCACTGGCTTAAGGCCATCGCGAACATCGGGCAGTGCTCGCCCAACGATAACTGACATCGCGTAGTCGAGATAGCTTCGCGCCATTTCAACTTGAAGATCGACCTTCTCGATTCGGTCGTACGTTACTTCGTCCGGTGTTGTGTCGTCGATTGCCATTAAATATCCAAGAACCTAACGTCCTTAGCGTTGCGTTGGATAAATGCGCGACGTTGCTCGACATCTTCGCCCATAAGTACTGAGAACAGATCATCTGCAGCAGCTGCATCATCAAGAGTTACTTGAATCAGAACGCGGTGATCTGGGTCCATTGTTGTATCCCACAACTCTTTTGCAGGCATCTCGCCCAAACCTTTAAAGCGCTGGATTCCATCTTCTTTAGGAAGGCGCTTACCTGCATCGAGACCAATCTTGATCATGCCATCGCGCTCTTTATCGCTAAATGCGTATTCGACAGGATCTTTTCCGCCCCACTTCAATTTATAGAGAGGTGGTTGTGCAAGATATACGAAACCATTTTCAATCAGTGGGCGCATAAAACGGAAGAGAAGTGTAAGGAGCAGTGTGCGAATGTGTTGACCATCAACGTCAGCATCGGCCATCAAGATAATCTTGTGATAACGAAGCTTTGCAATATCGAAATCATCGTGCACACCGGTGCCGAGTGCAGTAATCAACGCTTGCACTTCGTTGTTCTGTAGCACGCGATCGATACGTGCTTTCTCTACGTTAAGAATCTTTCCGCGAATTGGTAGAACAGCTTGGTTACGTGAATCGCGTCCACCTTTTGTAGAGCCACCCGCAGAGTCACCTTCGACAATGTAGAGCTCGCACTTTGATGGATCAGTCCACTGACAATCTGCAAGCTTTCCGGGCATTCCGCGACCTTCGAGCAAACCTTTGCGATTACGTGCTAGGTCGCGCGCTTTGCGTGCTGCAACACGAGCAGATGCTGCATCAATAGATTTACGAATAATGTCTTTGCCCTCTTGAGGATTTTGCTCAAACCATTGCGTTAAATGTTCGTTGACAACTTTCTGTGTGAAGGACTTTGCTTCGGTATTGCCCAGCTTTGTCTTTGTCTGGCCTTCAAATTGTGGCTCGCCCAATTTGATTGAAACAATCGCAGTAAGACCTTCGCGAACATCGTCACCTGTAAGGCGATCTTCCTTCTTGCGGATCAAACCTTGTTCTTCAGCAAACTTATTAACGACAGAAGTGAGTGCTGTACGGAAACCTTCTTCGTGGGTTCCACCTTCGTGGGTATGAATCGTGTTGGCAAATGTGTAGACAGATTCAGAGAAGCCGTTATTCCACTGCATAGAAACTTCAAGAGATAGGCGAGCCTTCTTATCTTCGGCTGCAAGTGCAATCACAGATTTATGGAGTTCGCCACGAGTTGAATTGAGGTGCTTTACAAAGTCAGTGATTCCGCCTTGGTATTGATAGCGCACTGTCAGCTGTTCGCCCTTTTCATCGACATGGCCATCGCGCATATCGGTAAGAGATAAAATCAAACCGCGGTTAAGAAATGCCATTTCGCGAAAACGTGTAGAAAGCACTTCAAAGGAAAAATCTGTAGTTTCGAAGATATCTGCCGATGGCCAGAATTGAATCGTTGTTCCAGTTTCGGTTGTTGCCTCACCTTTAGCAACCGGCGCAGTTGGAACACCGAGTTTGTATTGCTGCGACCAGATAAATCCATCGCGCTTTACAGTTGCAGATAGATTTGATGACAAGGCATTGACGACAGATGAACCAACACCGTGCAAGCCACCAGATACTGAGTAACCACCATCGCCGAACTTTCCACCTGCGTGCAAAACAGTAAGAACAACTTCGAGAGCTGGCTTCTTTTCGATGGGGTGGATATCAACTGGAATCCCGCGACCGTTATCGACAACCTTGAGAGATCCATCGGCCATCAGAGTTATCTGAATCTCTGTGCAATAACCTGCGAGCGCTTCATCAACTGCGTTATCGACGATTTCATAGACAAGATGGTGTAATCCGCGCTCGCCAGTTGAGCCGATATACATACCTGGGCGCTTGCGAACGGCTTCGAGGCCCTCGAGGACGGTGATCGAGGAGGCGTCATATCCGCCCTTATCCTGATTCACGGTCTCTTTACTCACAAAAGTCCCCTTTTGAAAACTGGCTCATTTTGGCTGTAGGGCGGTTTTTCCTCAACAGCAGGGTGAAATCCTATCGTTAAATGGAAAGTGAAATAACCCTGAAAAGCCTCTGAGGTGGGCAATACCGCGCGAAGAGAAAGGGGGTGAGGGTTCCTATTAAAAAGAGGGAGAAATAAGTGTTATCCACAAGGTTTATCCCCACTGTGTGTGGAGTTACAGGCGTGTAATTCAGCGCCTACTCTCCACCGTTCAAGTACCGTCAATTCTCAGCAAAGACACAGGGCGAGAGAGCACTCTTACCGCATGGCAAATGAAAATTCTGGGCAGCGCATTCTCGTCGTCGATGACGAATCAAGTATTAGCGATCTCATCGCAACAAGTTTGAGATTTGTTGGCTTTGACGTTCGCACCGCAGCAACGGGATCGCAAGCTTTAACAATTGCTGAAGAATTTAAGCCGCACGCAATGATTTTGGATGTCATGTTGCCTGATCTCGATGGTTTCGAAGTCTGTCGTCAGATTCGCAATGAAGGAATCGAAGTCGGCGTTCTCTTCTTATCTGCAAAAGATGAGATGAAGGATAAAGTCCAAGGACTCACAATCGGCGGCGATGATTACATGACCAAACCATTTAGCCTTGAAGAGCTCGTTGCTCGTTTGCGCGCGCTATTGCGGCGCATTGGAGTTGTCGAACAGACAATGGATGATGAAAAGATTCGCTTTGCAGATCTCGAACTCGATGAAGCAACTCACGAAGTTCGACGCGCAGGAAAACTGATTGAACTCTCCCCTACAGAATTTACACTCTTGCGTTATCTGCTAATTAACGCAGATCGCGTTGTGTCGAAGGTGCAGATCTTGGATCATGTCTGGGATTATGACTTTGGCGGCGATGCAGGAATCGTTGAAACTTATATTTCTTATCTTCGCAAGAAGATTGATATCTACGAACCAGCGCTAATACATACAGTGCGCGGCGTTGGATATAGATTGCGTCTGCCTGCGGCAAAGTAAGCTCTATGAAATCCCCTTTTCGCCATTGGAGCCTTAAGAGTCGATTGACTCTCGGAGTTGTTCTCTTGTCGGCGATTGCATTCGCTGCCTCTAGCATCGCTGCAAACTATGCGCTGCGTGGTTATCTCGTCACTCAGATTGATACTGAATTAATTTCCGTTGCCTCGGGGTCTCTACCTCAAGTTCAACGCGCAGGAATTGAACATGATGATGAATTTAGCGCAGCTCCGAAAACTAAAAGTGGAAACCCTGTTCGCAGAATTCCAACTGCGACATCTCTTACCCTCCTTGGCCCCAACGGAAAAGTAAGCGCCCAAATAGGTGGCGATCTCAATGGCAATACGAAGTCTCCTTATGTTGCAGCACTCACGGCGGCTGAAATTTCTGCGCATAATGGCAAACCTTTCACACTAGAGACTCCTGGGACTGACTTCAGAGTCGTTGCGCTTCCTTTCTCTAATGGTCAAGGAACAATCATCGCCGCCAAATCACTTGGCGAACTCGATAGAACTATTGCAAAGTTACGATTCTTGTTCCTTCTTATCTCACTCATTCTTCTTTTAATCATTCTCATTGCGGCTCGGTCTGTGATTCGCGTTGGATTGCGACCGCTTGAAGATGTTGAAGTAACAGCCGAAGAGATTGCACAAGGAAATCTCTCAGCACGCCTTCCCGATGCTGATCCCGCGACTGAAGTTGGAAGGTTAGTTACATCTCTTAACACAATGCTTTCGCGCATTGAAGAGTCTTTCTCTGTGCAGACACAGAGTGAAAATAAGTTGCGACGCTTCGTTGCCGATGCATCACACGAACTCCGTACTCCGATAACTGCAATTCGAGGCTTCTCCGAACTTCATCGCCAAGGTGCAGTGACAGGTCAGAGAGAAACATCTGAGCTCATTGGGCGAATTGAGAATGAATCAAAGCGTATGGGTTCACTTGTTGAAGATTTACTACTTTTGGCACGACTTGATCAAGCCCGAGAGATGGATTCCAAGCCAGTAGATATCAATAAGGTGGTTGAAGAAGCTGTTATTTCAGCGCGAGCCGCAGGCCCTAACCACCCTGTTGAATTAATTTCTTCTAACGGAGAAATATTCACACTCGGAGATGAATCGCGCATCCATCAAGTGGTTGCAAATTTGCTTGCTAACGCTCGCGCCCATACACCGGCGGGAACTCCTATTACCGTTTCTGTCCGCACCTCAGATGCCGGAGTCGAGATTTCAGTTGCTGATAAGGGTCCGGGTTTAAGTGACGAAGATCAGAAGAAGATCTTCGAACGTTTCTACCGCGCAGATACATCACGCGTTCGTACTGGTTCAGATGGAAGTGGCTTAGGGCTATCCATTGTTGATGCGGTCATGCGCGCACACGGAGGAACAGCAACTGTGAAATCAAAGCTCGGTGAAGGTGCGACTTTTACCCTGCTATTTCCCCGCGCTGAGAAATAAGTTATTTGCCCGTTGGGCCTAGTGATTCCATCGCGCGAAGTGTTGCGATGCGCTCTTCAATCGGTGGATGAGTACTAAATAACTTAGATACAGATTTTCCATCCAGCGGTGATTCGATCCAGATATGTGCAACAGCGTTTGATTTCTGGCGCACAACAGTTGTATCCGCAGCTAATACTTCAAGGGCTCTGCGAAGACCGGCAGGGTTACGCGTAAATGAAACTGCTGTTGCATCAGCTAACGCTTCACGCTTTCGAGAGATCGCAGATTTGAGCAGCATTGCAGCAAGTGGCGCCAGAATTAATACGACGAGCGAAACTACCAGGGCAACAGGATTGCCACCGTTATCGCGATCGCGATCTCGACCGCCACCAAACCACATCATTCGGGTTAAGAAATCACTCAGAATGGCGATTGCACCGGCAGTTGTTGCAGCAACTGCCGAAACTAGTGTGTCTCGATTTGCCACATGCGACATCTCGTGGGCGATAACACCTTGCAGCTCGTCGCGATCCATCACTTCGAGAATTCGAGATGTAAATGCAATGAGCGCATGTTCTGGATTGCGCCCTGTTGCAAATGCATTGGGCGCATCATCTTGGACAATCGCAACCTTTGGCATTGGTAGGCCGCTTGCAATAGTTACCTCTTCGATCAGATTGAAGAGTTCTGGAGCATCTTCGCGTTGAATAACTTTGGCACCAGTCATGGTGATGACTAATTTATCTGAACCATAATACGAGCCCCATACACCAACAAGAGCAATGCCAACTGCCAATGGAACGATTGCAGTTGTTGTTCCGGTTCCGAAATATGTCAGGGCTGCATATGCAACAAGCCATGTAAGTAGGCCCATCGAAGCAAGGAGGAAATATGTCTTTCCTTTATTTGCTGATTCGAGCGCACGAAAGTTATTTTCAGCCATCGTAAATTTTAGAACTTAACGTTAGGGACGTTGCGATCTGCTGCATTTTCTACTTCGTAGAACTGGCGAGCGCTGACCTTTGCGATGCCTGCAAAGAAGCTTGTAGGTATGGTTTTAACCGCTGTGTTGAGTGAACGCACATTGTCGTTGTAGAACTGGCGCGCAAAGGAAACTTTATTTTCAGTTGTCGAAAGTTCTTCTTGTAGAGACAGGAAGTTACTTGATGCCTTGAGATCTGGATACGCCTCAGCAACTGCAAGCAATCCACGTAGTGCGTTGGTGACCGCTCCATCGGCTGCTGCGACATCGGCAACTGTTGAGGCGCTTGTTGCCTTTGCACGGGCTGCAACTACCGCATCAAATGTTCCTTGTTCATGCTTTGCATACCCTTTAACGGTTTCGACAAGGTTGGGAATTAAATCTGCGCGACGCTTGAGTTGGACTTCGATCTGCGCGAATGCTTCATCGACTGTGATGTTAAGTCTGACAAGACGGTTGTATTGAGCTACAACAAAGAGAATTACAAGTGCGATAACGGCGATAACAATATATTTCATGGTTAATACAACCCCTTATGCCTGGTTGGTATTCCCCAGACTGGAATTATCTGGGAACTACTTGATCTTACTCTGGTGGAAATTCATAAAGGAACGACTTGGAGTTGGTCCGCGCTGTCCTTGATAACGTGAAGCGTAAATCGCTGAACCATATGGATGCTCAGCAGGTGATGAGAGTTTAATGAGACAGAGTTGGCCGATTTTCATGCCCGGGAATAACTTCACAGGAAGGTTGGCAACATTGGAAAGTTCGAGCGTGATGTGGCCAGAAAATCCTGGATCGATAAAACCTGCAGTGGAGTGAGTGAGCAGCCCAAGGCGACCCAGAGATGATTTTCCTTCTAGGCGCCCAGCAATGTCGTCGGGAAGAGTGATGACTTCATAAGTGCTTGCGAGAACAAATTCTCCTGGATGCAGGATAAATGCTTCTCCATCTTCGGCGATAACTTCGCGAGTGAGCTCAGGTTGTTCGATCGATGGATCGATCACTGAATACTTATGGTTTTCAAAGACGCGGAAGAATTTATCGAGGCGGACATCAACCGATGAAGGTTGGATCATCGCCTCTTCGTATGGTTCGACGGCGACGCGGCCAGATTGGATTTCGGAGCGGATATCGCGATCACTGAGTAGCACGGGCAGAGCCTATAACGCCTTCTGGCTAATCAAGTGGATCGTTCGCCCATAGCCAAATATTTCTATCCTCCGGCTGGCCTTCGAGGGTTTCAAAGGAGTTAACACCGGCACGATGACGCTGCCAATCATTGGCCGCCAGGAGCCTAGAAAATCCTGCGAGTGCAACCGGGTCGCTTAACTCTTTCGCACTTCCAGTAAATAACAATGGTCCTGCATGATCAATAATTGAAGTTCCGATAACAATCTGATCGTTCTCAGCTTTCATAATTTCTATGACACGAGATTGTTGGGGCCAATCAATATGGGAGCCTGTACGAATCTCCCAAAATGCATGTGTTCCATCGCTTTTTAAGGACTCTTGAATTTTATGATCGTGAACATGACCAGAGAACCAGAGAATGACATTGGGATATTTCTCAAGTAGATCGCGGATTTCTTGCTCAAGCGCAGGTTCACCGACACCATCTGGCACATACCCATTAAATAGATTCTCTAACGGGTGATGCGAGGAGAGAACGACATACTTATCTTTCGACGCTTCTAAAACTTCATGCAGCCATTCAAATTGCTCGCGATGGATACACCCTTGCCAGCCGCCGTATCGATTTACTGTATCGAGTCCCACGAGTCGAACACGCGTGCCGATATTGCGATACCAATATGCAGTCTCTCGCTGTTCGGAATCCAAGCCGTGATCATGGCCACAGTTGGTATGAATGTCTACCCATTCGTTCAATGTAACTAGTTTACGTCGTGGGTCTGCAGTGACTTCAACAGTATCAAGGTGATCAACTCCCGGATAAATCGCTGGCCCTACTTCGCCAAAACCAATGAAGAGAGTTGCTAGATCATCCATGCTCTTGAGTGCAGAAAGTTTTGATGTACCTTGAACTAAATCATCTAAAAGTGGTGTGGGTGCAGCAGTTCCTTGCAATAGGGCATCGTGATTACCATGCACTGCGAGCCACTTATGTTTCATACCTTCTGCTATAAATTCTGCTTCGGATGCCTCCAACAAACCTTTGTGATGTGGGAATCCATGTTCTGTGTGAGGTCGATCGAGATCTTTTCCTTGTGGTGGGCCATCGGGATGGTAGTACCGAACATCATATGTCTCAGGATTTGATGAATGAGCAGCTTCTGATTTCTGTACATGTCCGCTCTTCGGATTAATATTCCCGCCTTCAAGAATAGTTTTATACCAATTGAGTTCATTGCTCTGTGCGTTATCAGTAACATCACCAGTAATAACAACTGCATCAATGGGTGCGCCAGTCATTGGCGCATGTGTAATCTCGTTTGTGGCTCTGACCATTGCCTCAAAAACCTGAGTAGTTAAGAACTCTTGTGCTCGATAAGTTCCAACGTACGGAACAAGTGCAGAGAGAGGGCTATCTGGATCTGCGAGGCGGTCAAGAAATTCAAGTCGTGCGGGAGATGCGGCATCACAAATATGAATGTCGCTCAAATGTATAAAGGTAGCAATAGCTTTTCTTTCGCGAGGTTCGCTTCCAACTGCAATCTCACCGCTGTCCATGACCAAATCTGTCCATTTGGATTCAGGAGTAGCTTTGGAGCGGACAATTTTTCCATCAAGTGAATTAGACATGTGCGACTAGAACCTCGCTCAGCATCACACTTAGTGCAACGTCTTCACCCGGATGCAAATCTCCAGATCCGTTGCTCGGCATAAGTGCTTGAATGACAGCACCTTCTGGTGTTTGGCAGATGATTTGGGATGATGCACCGAGAAATGATCGTGTAATGACCTTTGCATTCCCAGATCCAGCTGCGCGCGAAACTTCGATAGATTCCGGGCGGACGAGAACTGAGACAGAGCCGCTAATTCCATTGGGATTCTTTACCCGGATGCTCTTCCCGAATATTGAAACGAGATCTCCTTGTTGCTCTGCTGGAATATGGTTCATTGTTCCGACGAAGTTCGCCACAAATGTTGAAGCAGGGTTGTTATAGAGAACATCTGGCGTATCAATCTGTTCAAGGTGTCCGTTGCTCATTACTCCAACTCGATCCGAGATTGCCATGGCTTCTTCCTGATCATGAGTTACAAAGAGTGTTGTAGTTCCGAGAGATAGCTGGAGGCGACGAATTTCTTCACGAAGGTTTGTGCGCACTTGAGCATCTAGCGCTGAAAGTGGTTCATCGAGTAAAAGAACCTCTGGCTGAATCGCGAGCGCTCTCGCCAGTGCAACGCGCTGCTGCTGACCACCCGAAAGCTGGTGAGGAAATCGCTTGCTCTGTGTAGTAAGTCCCACGAGTTCAAGTAATTCAAGCGCCTGCTTGCGGCGATTGCCTTTCTCGACTTTGCGCATCTTTAAACCGAACTCAACATTTTCAACCGCACTCAAGTTGGGGAAAAGTGAATATGACTGAAAGACCATACCCATATTGCGAAGGTGGGCCGAAAGATTTGTAACGTCTCGATCCTTGAGCTTCACGACTCCTGCATCTGAGCTCTCTAATCCTGCAACGATTCGTAGCGCTGTTGTCTTTCCGCAACCGGAGGGGCCCAATAGCGCAACTAATTCGCCCGCGCCAATGGTGAGATTTAGATTATCGAGGGCAATAGTCTGGCCGAAGCGACGTGAAATTCCAATGAGTTCTAGTGTTCCTGATTTCATTCTGCTACTTCCGTTCGTTTCTTAGTTTGAGAGGAGAAGAGTCCAACAAGGAGTAAAACGACAAATGCAACAGTTAGAGAAAATACAGAGAGTGCAATTGCACCAATGATGTTCTGTTGCGAAACAGAAGTTACCCAAGTTGGAAATGTGTCCCAGTGAAGAAGTGATGTCAGAGTGAATTCACCAAGAGATAGTGCAAAGGTGAGAAAGAAAGCACCCGCGACGGCACTACGCATTACCGGTGCGATAACAAAAATGATTGTCTTGGGCCAATTTGCTCCTAGACCACGAGAAGCTTCTGAAATTGTTTTGAGTGGAATTGCTTGTAAACCGTTATCAAGAATTCGAAATGTGAATGGTAGCGAGAGAATTACATACATCAACGGTAATTCATACTCCGTTGACTGCAACCAATCCGGGAATGCTGCTTGCACTCCGATGGAAAGTGCAACTACAGGAATAACGAGTGGCAAAATCGTGACTACCTCAATAATCGAGCGAAAGCTCTGTGCCTTTAGATGCAACCACGCGACTGAAGGAACTACGAGAATTGCAGTGAAGGCCACAGCTATTAAAGATAATTTAAAGGAAAGTAGGAGATGGCTCATGAACTCGGGTTGCTGGAGAATCCATTGATATGGTGCAAACGAGTGCATCAACTTGCCTTCTGGGGAATATGAACGGAAAGAAAATTCCGCAGATGACCCAAATGGAAGAAAGATAAATAGTGCTGCAATCGCAAGGGTTGATGGAAGTGCAATACTTAGTGACTTTTTCATTGCTGCCACCTTCTAGCGCGTCGCTGAATTATTAAGTACGGGATCATCGCTAGTGCCGAAACGATAACCATCCCTACCGCAAGTGATTTACCAACATTTGCTTGGTCCACTTGGACGTTTCCATCGACAAGAGTGCCAATTACCAGAGGTACTAACGCAATATTTCCTACAGTCATCGCTCTCGCAGTTGCATAAGCTGCAAAGCCGCTCGCAAATAACAAAAGGAAGGATGCAGTAAAACTAGGAAACAGGAGAGGAACCCCGATGGTCCTCCAAAATTTTCTCGGGGTAGCACCAAGATTCTTTGCTGCATCACGCCACTCATTACGAATGCTGTGTAACGCGGGAGAAAATATAATGACCATCAGAGGGATTTGAAAGTAGAGGTAGACAAAGACAATTCCAGTGAAAGAGAAGAGTGTGAATCCGCCAGAATATAGATCAATCCCAAGTGCCTTCAGAATTTTGATTGCGGATCCTTGCGCACCGAACGTTGCGATAAACATAAATGCAAGCGGTACGCCACCGGTGTTTGCAAGGACTCCACTGAGTGAGGTGACAAAACCTTTCAACTTTTCTGATCCCCGAACTTCAATTATGTAGGCAAAGATTGCGCCAGGTATTGAAGCGAAAAGAGCGGAGAGCGCTCCAAGTAGAATGCTATTTTTAAATGCCGTGCTATATGGCTTGTGGGTGATCGTTGTGAAGTTGATAAATGACCAATGATGATCATTGTTTTTAAGCGAATCAGTTACAACCATAACCATCGGCCAGAAGAAGAAGAATGCTAAATATGCAATTAGTGGAATTAATGGCAACGCAATTATCAAGTTACGTCGAGCAAAGGTGCCCCCCTTTCGGGAGACACCTTTGCTTGAGCCGTAGCTATTAATCATTGATTATTGGATAACTGATGGCCACATTGTCTTGACAACAGCTTGCTGTGGAATCTGTTGGTCAAGTGTTGGGCTGTAAACCTTTACGCCAGCTGGAATTTCAAACCCTGCTGGTGGTGCGATAAGTGTGCCCTTCTTGATCATTGCAGCTTCTGTAATTGGGTGAGCAGCGCCTGAGTTGAAAATGTTCTGTCCGCCCATGATTAGTGCAAATACCTTTGAACCAGACTGCTTGATATCTGCAGGTGTTAGGTCCTTAGAGAACTTGCCCTTGTTCTCTGAGTAGAGGAATTCTTCCCAGAGACGCGCAGCCGCACAGTGTGGAGCCTTTGCGTTGATTGCCTGAATGTATGGGCTTCCCTTGAGGACAACATCCTTAGGGGTTACATACTTAAGATCCTTACCAATTCCCTTAGCGGCCTGAATAAATCCTGGGCCGTTAAAGCTCCATGAAAGTGCAATCTTGAAGGCACCTGTTGCCAAGTTAGCACCTGTTGCTGGAACAGTTACAAAGTTACCTGACTGCTTCATTGAGCGGAAGAATTCGATTCCTGGCTTGATGTCATCGACAGATCCGCCCTTGGCGATTGACGCTGCGAAGACTGACATGAATGATTCTGTTGCGGCTGATGGATCTCCACCAAGTGCAACCATTCCCTTGTACGCAGGATTTGAAAGATCAGAGATCTTTGTAGGTGCTGGAGTTACTGATGAGTCATACGCGATATTGATTGTGCCCTGGTAATCGCCGTACCACAAACCATTTGTATCTTTCCAGGTTGGTGTGATGTCGTTCCATGTAGCTACCTTGTAAGGTGTGAAAAGTGAGCGACCAAGTGTGTCTGATGATTCAGCACCAAGGTGTGTAGCTCCGATATCAACAACATCTGGCTGCTTAGCATCAGGTGCTGTTTTGATTGTCTGGAGTTCGTATGCAGAAGATCCGTCTGGATTGTCGTTAACAATCTTGATTCCGAATGCCTTCTTGAAGAGTGCGATTGCTTCGTCGTAGTTTGCCCAACCTGAAGCCAAAGTAATTACGTTAAGTGTTCCTTCTTTTTTCGCTGCTGTTACAAGCGCATCCATGCCGCCTGCTTCTGTGAGGTTCTGAGCTGTGCAGTAATTGATTTTACCTGCAGCCTGAGCAGGTGCTGTCGCAACTACTAGGCCAGTTGTGAAAAGAGCTGCAACAGTTGCAGCAACTACTAAACGCTTTCCGCGCATATTTTTGATCCCTTCCTAAGGATTGTGGGAGGAGTATCAACTTGGCGCAATAACAAGCGGGGGCTAAATAGTTAATTGTTCACATAATCTAATTGAACTACCGTGAACGGGGGAGTGTTATAAAAGTGAAGAGATATCGGCTACAGAGTTAACAACAGATGTCGCTCCACCTCTGATGAGCTGCTCTTCTGAATGTGCACCACTGAGTACGCCGAATATATTGATGGAGCCATAGGCAACTGCAGATTTCATATCTGACTCAGTATCACCAACAACGAGTGAGAATGCGGGTGTTGGTGCATTTACTTTCTCTGCCGCAAACTTCAACATATCTGGGTATGGGCGTCCACGACCTGCTTCTTCAGGAGTGACCGTTAAGTCAATTAGATCAAACCAATTGAGTTCTGTAAGTAGAACATTGAGTGTGGAGCGACTAAATCCCGTTGTAAGCACAACAGGAATTCCTTTTTCACGAAGGGCCGCAAAGAGTTCAATAGCCCCCGGTATTGGGGCGATGCCTTGCTCGGCAACCTCGTTTACATATGCCTCTTCAAAGGAGACATTTGCTTGGTATGCCTTCTCTGCATCTCCTAAAAGTGCGGTGAAAACTTCAATCTTTGATTGCCCCATAGTGTCGATTGCATATTGGGTCCATTGAGCGCCCTTACTTGGCCATAAATCTGGTTGAGTATTTTCAAAAGCGACCTTAAAGGCTTCGATGACAATTCCATCATCTTGTACCGTTGTGCCAGCAACATCAAAAGCAGCCATCTCTAGATTCATTGGATCTCTTTCAGTGTGGTTTCTGCAATCGCTGGTGCGAGTGAGTTTCCGCGTCCACCGGGTCCGGTGACCGAAATAATATTTGTGGCAATTCTGCGGCGATCACAGACTGCTCCTTCTGTCTGCTGGCTATAAACACCGCTCCACCTATGTTTTATAGGTGGAAGCTTTGTGCCGAAGAGATCGCTTGCAATGTTGTGGAGGTATTCGTAAGGCACCTCCTCTAACTTAAATGGAAAAGGTTCATCGTATGCGTGGGTATCACCCATGGTGATAGTTCCATCTGCTCGTTGTACCAAGAGCAATTGCATGTGATTCTCTTTTGCTACTGGGTGTTGCGCAGGTAAATGCTTCAAACTAGGAACGTCATACCCTGGGTAGTAGCGCATCGAATCGCCATCAGCGATAGATGTTGTGATTACTTCATCGAAAGGTTCAGTGCTCATCATCTGTAAATACACTTTTCGGATTGGCGCAGAATCAAACTGCTCTTTGAAGAGAGAGCTATGATCAGCACCTGGGCAGTGAATAAGAAAATCTCCTTCAAATACTTCACCGCTCTTTGCAACTGCAGTGACTCGATCTCCCGAAGATTTAATATCGATAATGTCTACAGAACTTCTCCAGATATATTGGGGGTTCTTACTCAATCCGTTTCTCAGAGATGTCAGCACTGAATCTGGTTCAACTGCGCCATCTAACGGACACCAGAGAGATGCAAGAAAATTTCCACGCAGAGCTGGATTAATCTTCTGGGTCTCCTTCTTTCCCAAGATTTCCCATTTGCGCAGACGCGCATCACTCTTCTCAAGGCACTCTTCCATCACGCGAAGTTCAGCTTCATTCTGCGCGAGTGTGAGTGAGCCATTTCCACGGAAAATTAATTCTGGATTCTCTAAATGGATCTCTTCCCAAATTTCGCGAGCTCGGATTGCAACATCTAACTCTTCGCCGCTTTTTCGACCACTTACCCAGATGAGGCCAAAGTTTCTAACTGATGCGCTCTGTGGTACGGGATCTCGTTCGAGATGAATGACCTCGTGTCCATCTTTGAGGGCAGCTCGAGCATGAGCTGTCCCAATAACTCCGCCGCCAACAATCAGGATCTTCACACTGCGGATACTCCACCACACAGGTGAATTCCAGATATCACTTGGACGAATTGCGAGAAAAGGTCTCTGGCACGCTTGCGTAAGTTACTGGCGGGTAGCACCATTACGCCATGAGCCATTACACCGCCAATCTGCGCGATATCGAATTCTGCCTCTTTGACCTCTTGGGCCGGGAAAAAGTTCTGGGTACATCTATCTACTCTGAAATCGATCGCGATACAGCGATGGGGATGTTGGAAGAGATGAAGCGCCTTACTGAAAATGATCTCGCTGCATCTTTTGTCGATGGAGATCGAATTGGCGCTGTACTCAATCGTGCAACCGGCGATGTAAATCTTCCTGCAACTTTTATCAAATCGTACAAAGCATATGTCGATGGCGAATGGTGGCGCCTTGATGCACCTGTTGAATTAGGTGGAATGAAAATCCCACAATCAGTTCGGTGGGCAATTGCTGAAATGGTTCTTGGTTCAAACCCTGGAATTCATCTCTATGCCTCTGGTTATGCATTCGCTCAAGTTGCATATGTTTTAGGCACAGAAGATCAGAAGATTATGGCAAAGCACATGGTTGAACGCCATTGGGGCGCAACGATGCAACTGACTGAGCCAGATGCTGGTTCGGATGTAGGTGCAGGTCGTACAAAAGCTGTGCAACAGGCAGATGGCACATGGCACATTACGGGAAATAAGCGCTACATCACTTCAGGTGATGCCGACTTCTATGAAAATGTTATGCACTTTGTACTTGCTCGTCGCGAAGGCGGCGGACCCGGAACAAAAGGTTTATCTCTCTTCCTGATTCCAAAATTTATGTTTGATTTAAAAACTGGAGATCTCGGAAAGCGTAACGGCGTCTATGTCACTGCGCTCGAAGATAAAATGGGTCTCAATGTCTCTGCTACCTGCGAAGTAAATCTCGGCGAGAAAGAACCTGCCGTGGGCTATCTGCTCGGAGATGTTCACCAAGGTATTGCACAAATGTTTAAGATCATTGAATTCGCGCGCATGATGGTTGGAACTAAAGCTATTGCCACTCTCTCTGCTGGATACCAACAAGCACTTTCATATGCCAAGACCCGAGTTCAGGGTGGCGATATGAAGGTCATGAACGATAAAGCCAGCCCACGTGTAACCATTATTAAGCACCCAGATGTGCGTCGTTCGCTGATGGTGCAGAAGGCTTACTCCGAGGGTATGCGCGCACTCATCCTCTACACCGCATCGATTCAAGATGAGATTGAACTTGCACGAGCTGCAGGAGATACCGAAAAGACTGAAACGATGGAGAAGCTCAACGATCTTCTTCTTCCTGTTGTCAAAGGTTTCGGATCAGAAAAATCATGGACCCTTCTTGGTACGGAATCACTGCAAACATTTGGTGGCGCAGGATTCACACGGGATTGGCCACTCGAACAATATGTGCGCGATGCAAAGATCGATACCTTGTACGAAGGCACAACTGCAATTCAGGGTCTTGACTTCTTCTTCCGTAAAGTTGTTAAAGATGGTGGTCGTTCACTCGGCTTACTTGGTAAAGAGATTCAAGCATTCACAGAAACTGGCGGAGCACATGCCGCTGAGAAGCAGGCGCTTTCAAAGGCGCTCGGTGACCTCAATGGAATTATTGGTGTTCTAGTGGGTCATGCAATGGCTTCACAAGAGAAATCTGATGAGATTTATAAGGTTGGGCTCAATACTTCTCGTGCGCTGATGGCAGTTGGTGATGTGATCATTTCATGGTTACTTCTTCGCCAAGCAGATATCGCAGTCGAAAAGTTAGCCGCAGGTGCTGGTAAAGATACTGATTTCTACACTGGCAAAGTTGCATCAGCGAAGTTCTTCGTGACAACAGTTCTTCCTCACATCACTGCAGATCGAAAGATTGTCGAAGCAACTGATTCAGCAATCATGGACTTACCTGAGTCTGCTTTCTAAGCAACTAAGTTAGACTCCGTGGGTGCTCACAAAACATCGCGGAGAATTTCTCCTTGTCTTGGGAGCTTTCTTCTTCTCACTGTCGGGAATTGTTGTCACTGTTGTGATGAAGCACCTTCCTGCGCTGCGACTTGCAGAGTTTCGTTCAGTCTCTGCAGTAACAATTCTCGGCACATATGTGCTTTTTACTCGCCCTGAAATCATCAAGGTAAAGAGGTCTGAAATCCCTCGCCTTGCTCTATATGGGGTAGTGGGCTTTGCCTTTGTGAACTTTGGTTATTTATTCGGAATTCAGCGCGGAGTCCCGTTGGGTCTTGTTCTGATTATCGAATTTACCGCTTCAATCTGGATCGCCCTCTGGATCAAATTTATCCGTAAGGGGTTTGTTTCCAATGAGATGTGGCTCGCTGTTGCTCTCTCATTCACAGGTCTCATTCTTGTTGCAAAGGTCTGGGAGGGATTTAAGTTCGATCTCATCGGCTTGCTCGCTGCAACTTTATGCGCCTTCTGTCTCGCCGCTTACTTCATGATGAGTGAGCGCATCGGTAAAAGTCGTGAGCCGATTGCCACAATGATCTTCGGTATGGGTTTTGCCTCCATCTTCTGGCTCGTCGTCTTACCTCCTTGGACTTTTCCCTTCCACGTCTTCACAGTTCAGATGGATCTCGGTGGAATCGCCAAAGGCACAATGTTGCCAGGCTGGGTGCTGATTGGTGCGGCCGCAATCTTTGGAACTGTTGTTCCTTATATGTTGGTCTTATCTGGAATGAAGTCTTTAAGCGCATCGACAAGCAGCGTCATTGGAATGCTTGAGCCCGTTATTGCAGGTGCATTTGCATGGATCTGGTTCGGTCAGAGTTGGGATTGGATTCAGTTGATTGGCGCTGCAATTGTTCTGGTTGGAATTTATTTGGCTGATCGAGCAAAGACAGTTAAGCCAGAAACAATCTAAAGGGTAGAACTATTCGTTCCAACCACCATCGCCAGGTGATGAAGGTTGTACATCTGTTGGCCCTGATGATTGTGTGAAGTCGCGACCTGAACCAACATTGGGCGCCATATCGAAGAAGCGCGCAAAGTGAAGTTGTGCAGAGACTGTGATGGTGCGCGTTGGTCCGTTACGGTGCTTTGCAACGATGAAATCTGCTTCGCCGGATCTGTTCTGAGAATCGTACATATCATCGCGGTGCAACAAGATAACAACGTCAGCATCTTGTTCGATAGAACCGGATTCGCGAAGGTCAGAGAGCATCGGCTTCTTATCAGAGCGTTGTTCTGGAGAACGGTTGAGCTGAGAGATAGCGATAACAGGGACATTGAGCTCTTTCGCCATCAACTTAAGGTGACGTGAGAATTCAGAGACTTCTTGTTGACGGTTTTCGACGCGCTTACCTGATGACATCAACTGCAGGTAGTCAATAACAATGAGTTTGAGATCGTGGCGCTGCTTAAGGCGGCGCGCCTTAGCGCGGATCTCCATCATGGAAAGGTTCGGTGAATCATCGATAAATAACGGTGCATCTGAAATTTCGCCCATGCGGCGTGCAAGCTTTGCCCATTCGTCATCGCTGAGTTGACCCGAGCGAATATTATTAAGACCAACACGTGCTTCAGCAGACAACATACGCATTGTGATTTCAGATTTCGACATTTCGAGAGAGAAGATAACTGCAGCTTGGTTTTCGTGGATTGATGCATGTCGAGCAATATCAAGACCGAGCGTTGACTTACCGACTGCAGGACGCGCAGCGATGATAATCATGTTGCCTGGGTGGAAACCATGAGTGAGTAGATCGAGATCGCGGAATCCTGATTTAACGCCTTCGATACCAATACCTTTTGAGATCGCTTCGATCTCATCGAGCGCCGCAGGAAGCAGCGTGCTGAGCTGTACATAATCTTCGGATGCGCGACGTTCGGTAACTGCATAGACCTCGGCTTGCGCAGCATCGACGGCATCATCGACCTCGCCACTTTGATCGTAACCGAGTTGAACAATCTTTGTACCTGCCTCAACAAGACGTCGCATGATTGCATGTTCGAGAACAATCTTTGCGTAGTAACTTGCATTGGCAGCAGTTGGTACAGATGAAATTAAAGTGTGGAGATATGGTGCGCCACCTGCGCGCGCGATCTCGCCGTTCTTCGTAAGTTCGGCAGCAACAGTGATTGCATCTGCTGGTTCGCCGCGAGAGTAGAGATCGAGAATTGCGTTATAGATAAGTTCGTGTGCAGGGCGGTAGAAGTCGCGCTCTTTAAGAACTTCTACAACATCTGCAATTGCATCCTTCGATAACAACATTCCGCCGAGAACAGATTGTTCTGCTTGAAGATCTTGTGGTGGTGTGCGCTCGTATTCAGCGCCGACAGTGTTGTAGCTTGATCGAGAGTTATTAGGTAGTTCAGCAATGCTCACTCGACATACCTTCCACTAGACCACTGACATCAACGGGTGAAAGGTATGTCCGCCACGCTCAGTAAGCGAACGTGGGCGGTGAGTCATGGGGATAAAGGTGGGGATAAGTAGGTGGATAAGCGTGGATAACTGTGCATAAGTTGTTGATGGATTGTGCGTAACCACCGCTTCACGCGTAGAAATGTGTGGAGGAAAGTATTTATCAACTTCTCAACCAGTGAGATGTCATCTCATATTCACCTTTCTGCGCAAGACTTCAACCATGATCGTTGACTACGCCCTCTATCAAAACGGCAGACGTTTTACCGAACCTTCAAATCTTCCCGCTCTAATCCAAAAGGCAAAGAGTGAAGGTGGCTACGTCTGGTTAGGTCTTGCTGAGCCGACTCAGAATGAATTTGAAAAAGTTGTTGCTGACTTTGGATTCCATCCGCTCGCGATTGAAGATGCGGTGACTGCCCATCAGCGACCAAAATTTGAAGAGTACCCAGGTGTGCAGGCAATGGTTCTTAAGACCGCGTTCTATGAAGAGAAGGGTAGCCAGATTTCAACGGGTGAAATCTTCTGCTTTATTGGAGATCATTTTATAGTCGTTGTTCGACATGGAAGTGGCGCACCGCTTGTAAATACTCGCCACGCGCTAGAAAGTAACCCAGAACAACTGGCAAAAGGCCCTTACGCTGTCTTGCACGCAATTCTCGACCATGTCATCGATTGCTATATCGATATCTCAGTCGAGCTTGAAGTAGATGTTGTCCAAGTTGAACATAAGGTATTTGGGGATACTCGCGATAGCGCATCGCAGGAAATTTATTTGCTGAAACGAGAAGTAATTGAGTTCCGTCATGCAATCGATCCTCTGCTATCTCCCCTTCAGCACATTGCAAGTATTGGGGCCCGCAATATTCCAGCCGAACTCACTCCATTCTTTAGAGATACCTTGGATCACTTATCGCGTGCATCAGATGCGGCATCTGGGTTAGATGCTCTTTTGACATCTGCGTTACAGGCTGAAATTGCACAAGTGCAACTGCAACAGAATGAAGATATGCGAAAGATAACTGCATATGTTGCGTTGGCATCTGTCCCTACTATGGTCGCTGGAATCTATGGAATGAACTTTGACACTATGCCTGAATTACGCTGGAAATATGGCTATCCACTAGTTATCAGCTCACTGCTTGCGATCACAGCTATTCTCTATCGCAAATTTAAGAAATCGGGCTGGCTCTAAAGATAAGAAAGACCCGCCGCACAGATGCGACGGGTCTTTCTCTTTGAGAAGTATTTACATGAATTAAGCAGAGACCACTGTAAGTGAAACTGTTGCAACAATATTATGTGCAAGAGAGACCTTTACTGTGTGTGTTCCTGTCTTCTTGATGTGGCCAGATGTCTTGAGGTTGTGGCGATCGATACCAAGACCTGTTGCTGACTTAATTGCAGCAGCGATGTCCTTATCTGTCACAGAACCGAAGAGGCGACCAGCTGTGCCGGTCTTTACCTTTACAGTCACTGTCGCCTTTTCAAGAGTTGTCTTAATCTCTTTAGCGTGATCGAGATCGCGGACTTCGCGTGCAGCACGTGCGCGACGGATTCCTTCGATCTGCTTCTCTCCACCAAGTGACCAAACAATTGCGACGCCGCGTGGCAACAAGAAGTTGCGTGCATAGCCATCTTTTACAGTTACAACATCGCCGGCGTTGCCGACTTTATTCACTTCACGAGTAAGAATAAGTTTCATATCCATATCTCCTTATCGTGCTGATGATGTGTAAGGCAGAAGAGCAACTTCACGGCTGTTTTTAACAGCTGTTGCTACTGCGCGCTGATGTTGTGTGCATGCACCTGTTACTCGGCGAGCGCGGATCTTTCCGCGATCAGAGATGTACTTGCGAAGGGTCGCGATATCTTTGTAATCGATATATGTGACCTTGTCGCGACAGAAGCTGCATGGCTTCTTCTTGAACTTCTTATTAAGGGCAGCTGCCTTCGCGCCCTTATTCTTTGGCTCGCGTAGAGCCCGGTTATTTCTTGCTCCCATTGTGGTGCTCCTTTTCGGGTGCCCTTCTATCTCTAGAAGGAATGGATTGTCGGTTAATTACTTAATTAAAAGGGTGGTTCGTCGGTTGTAGATGTTCCCCATCCACCGCCGGCGGGTGAAGTCGAAGCAGCAGCCCATGGATCATCATTGAAGGTATCTGCAGCAGCTGGTGCTGCAGCTCCACCGCTTCCGCCAGCACGCTGTGTGCGTGTGACCTTAGCTGTGGCGTTGCGAAGTGATGGACCTACTTCATCAACTTCTACCTCAAAGACTGTGCGCTTTTCGCCTTCTTTTGTTTCGTACGAACGTTGCTTAAGTCGTCCAGAGAGAATGACGCGCATTCCCTTTGTCAGTGACTCTGCAACATTCTCTGCAGCTTGACGCCAGATCTGGCATTGAAGGAAGAGGCTCTCGCCATCTTTCCATTCATTAGTTGCCTTATCGAGATAACGAGGTGTTGAAGCAACGCGGAATTTTGCTACCGCTGCACCACTTGGGGTGAAACGTAGCTCTGGATCGTCAACGAGGTTGCCGATCATTGTGATTGTTGTATCTCCTGCTGCCATTTTATTTCCTCATTTCTAGTTTTCTTCTCTGGGTGGTCTCTACTGGTGGAGTCCGTACTTATAAATTACTCGTCCGAAGTGACTTTTCATTCGTGAAACGCCTCAACTGTGGATTGATTCCAATAAGCGAAGCGTTCTGGAATTGAAAGACTATTCGGGGCGCATAACCTTTGTGCGTAAGACAGATTCGTTCAGGTTGAGCTGACGATCTAACTCTTTGATTGCCGCTGGCTCGCAGTGCATATCGACAACTGCGTAGATGCCTTCTGGCTTCTTATTGATTTCAAATGACATACGGCGCTTGCCCCAAACATCGAGCTTGTCGACGCGGCCTCCGCTGTCTTTGATGATCTTGAGATATGTCTCAAGTGATGGTGTGACTGTACGTTCTTCGAGTTCTGGATCGAGAATGACCATTAATTCATAGTGACGCATGCGTTAACCC
>CAIMXQ010000085.1 GCA_903845465.1 uncultured Actinomycetes bacterium | reverse complement strand
CTGGCATCGCATCTCTGGGCTTCGCTATGGAGAGAATCCCCATCAGAGCGCATCCGTATATAGCGAAAATGGTTTTACTGGAATCGCTCAAGCAAAACAGCTACACGGCAAAGAGATGTCCTTCAACAACTACACCGATGCCGATGCTGCGTTACGTGCTGCTTACGATCATATTGATCCATGCGTTGCGATTATCAAGCATGCGAATCCATGTGGCATCGCCACAGCTTCAAATATCACAGCTGCCCACCAGAAGGCCCACGCCTGTGATCCCGTCTCTGCATTCGGTGGCGTCGTTGCAGCTAATCGTGAAGTTACTACAGAGATGGCGAAAAATTTAAGCGAGATCTTTACTGAGGTTGTGATTGCGCCATCTTTCACCGATGAAGCTATTGCAATCTTGAGCAAGAAGCCATCTATTCGCTTACTTACTATCGATGGCTTTGCGACCGCCCGTGAAGAGAATCGTCCAATTTCTGGTGGGCTTTTAATCCAGGGTTCAGATCTGGTTGATGCTGAAGGAGATGATCCAAAGAATTGGAAGCAAGTCAGTGGGGATGCAGTCTCATCCGAAGTACTCAGTGATCTCGCCTTTGCATGGCGCTCTGTGCGAGCAGTGAAGAGCAATGCCATCCTTCTTGCTCACGACAGCGCTTCTGTTGGAGTTGGAATGGGCCAAGTAAACCGAGTCGATTCTGCGCGCCTTGCAGTAAGCCGAGCAGGGGAGCGAGCAAAGGGTTCTGTCGCATCCAGCGATGCATTCTTCCCATTCGCTGACGGACTACAGATTTTGATCGATGCCGGCGTAAAGGCAGTTGTATCGCCAGGTGGAAGCGTCCGCGATGAAGAAGTCATTGCTGCAGCGAAGGCGGCTGGAATTGCGATGTTCTTCACTGGAACAAGGCACTTCTCGCACGCTTAGGCTGCGAAAATTTAGCAGCGCAGAGAAAGATAGGATTCACCCATGAGCGCAGTTACCTTAGACGGCAGAGCAACTGCTGCCGCAATTAAGGCAGAGCTCAAGGTAAAAGTCAGTGCGTTGGCCAACAAACCCGGGCTTGGAACCATCCTTGTTGGTGACGATCCAGGATCTCATTCTTATGTTGGCGGCAAACATAAAGATTGTGCTGAAGTTGGAATCCACTCAATACGTATTGATCTACCTGCAACTTCTACACAAGCAGATGTCCTTGCTGCAATCGCAGATCTCAATGCTGCGAGAGAATGCACAGGATATATCGTGCAACTTCCACTACCACGCGGAATCAATGCCAATGCAATTCTTGAAGCGATTGATCCCTCAAAGGATGCCGATGGGCTTCACCCGCTAAACCTTGGCAAGCTTGTCATCGGTGAACCCGCACCACTTCCATGTACTCCACGCGGAATCATTGAACTCTTACATCGCTACAACGTTCCAACCAAGGGTGCAGAAGTTGTGATTGTCGGTCGTGGCCTCACTGTTGGTCGACCACTTGGATTAATCCTTTCCCGTCGCGGAGATGATGCAACTGTGACAACTGTTCATACATCTACCCGAGACCTCGCATTCCATACACGTCGTGCAGATATTGTCGTTGCTGCGGCGGGAGTTCCACACTCGATTACTGCCGAGATGATCAAACCCGGCGCTGCCGTACTAGATGTTGGTATCACTCGGACCGATTCAGGATTACAAGGCGATGTACGCCCAGATGTTCGCGAAGTCGCTGGATATTTCTCTCCAAATCCTGGCGGGGTCGGCCCCATGACTCGCGCGATGCTTCTGACCAATGTCGTCGAAGCGGCCTCACTTGGAACATCACGGTGAGAGCGAAGTGGAATGAGCT
>CAIMXQ010000084.1 GCA_903845465.1 uncultured Actinomycetes bacterium | reverse complement strand
CCTGTGATGTCATTACATTCGAACATGAACTTGTACCGCTTTCAGTAATTAAAGGGCTTGAAGCAGCAGGTATTAAGGTGTATCCGCCTTCATCTGCATTTGTCTTTTCAGAAGATAAGGCCGAGATGCGCCAGAAATTGTCTTCATTTCCAGCACCTAACTGGAAGATTGCGACATCAACTGCTGACATCGAGCGCTACCCACTCATTGCTAAGGCAATTTCTGGCGGCTACGACGGTCGCGGTGTCTGGAAGATTAATTCTCAAGATGAACTAACAGAGGTATTGAAGTCAACGCCTCGCCTCCTCATAGAGGAGCTCATCTCATTTGATTCCGAGATTGCGGTCATGATTGCACGTTCACCGCATGGACAAGCAATGTCTTGGGCGCCGACAGAGACCGTACAAGAAGATGGAATCTGCACACTTACTATTTCTCCAGCGCAGAGCATCTCTGCAGAACTTGCCGAAAAAGCACAGAAACTTGCTCTCGATATTGCACAAGAAGTTGGCGTTGTTGGTGTCATGGCCGTTGAAATGTTTGTGAAGGGCGAGCATCTCTATATCAACGAACTTGCAATGCGCCCTCATAATTCTGGTCACTGGACTATCGATGGTTCGCGCACAAGCCAGTTCGAACAACACTTGCGCGCAATTCTTGATCTACCGCTCGGTGATCCTTCGATGACCACAGACTTTGCAGTTATGGGAAATATCTTGGGTGGCGAGAAGACTGATATGTATCGACCTTATCTCCACCTGATGGCTCGAAACCCAGACCTGAAATTCCACCAGTACAAGAAGGAAGTACGCGCTGGACGCAAGATTGGCCATGTCACCGCAGTCGGTTCAGACCTTCTACAATTAACTACTGATGTGCAGCATGCACGTGACTATATGAGCGGAGCTATCGATGAGTGATCGTAAAGATGTAGCAATCATCATGGGCTCAGATTCTGATTGGCCAGTAATGGAAGAAGCGGCAAAAGCTCTTGATTCATTTGGAATTAGCTACAGTGCCGATGTTGTCTCGGCGCATCGTATGCCAGAGGAGATGGTCGATTTTGCAAAGAGCGCTGCAGGCAAAGGTTATAAAGTAATCATCGCGGGCGCAGGCGGAGCAGCTCACCTTCCAGGGATGGTTGCATCTCTTACAACCCTTCCAGTTATCGGCGTTCCAGTTTCTCTCAAAAACCTTGATGGAATGGATTCACTTCTCTCTATTGTGCAGATGCCTGGTGGAATTCCAGTTGCAACAGTGGGAATTGATAACGCTAAGAATGCAGGAATCCTTGCAGCGCGCATCATTGGATCTTCCGATGAGGCAATTACTAAAAAGATTGAATCTCAGCTCTCAGGGCTCACAGATGAAGCAAAGGCAAAGGGCGCCCAATTGAGCGCCCGTCGCAATACTAAAACTGGATTTTAATCAGTTCTACCCTAATCAGTTCTACCCTAATCAGTTCTACCTAGCGCATGAAAGCGCCAGCCAGCTGCGCGCCACTTGTTGCGGTCTAACATATTGCGACCATCAATAATGAACTTTGATTTTACAAGCTGACCAATAACTGATGGATCGAGCTCTCGATATTCCTTCCACTCAGTTAAGTGCAAGATTACATCTGCACCTTTAACGGCATCGACAACCTTTTCTTGATAATCAAGATTTGGAAAGCGCTTACGTGCAGGTTCGATGCCCTTTGGATCATGTACGACAACTTGTGCACCCGCTGCCTGAAGTTGTGCAGCGATATCGAGAGCAGGGGAGTCGCGAACATCATCACTGTCTGGTTTAAATGTGGCACCAAGTACGGCAATCTTGTATTGAGTCAGATCTTCCGATAGGTCGGCACGGACAATATCAATAACGCGGCTTCGTGCGCGCATATTAATTGCATCGATTTCGCGTAAGAACTCGAGCGCTTGATCTGCACCAAGTTCTTCTGCACGCGCCATAAATGCGCGGATATCTTTAGGAAGACAACCTCCACCGAATCCGATACCTGCTTGCAAGAAACGGCTACCGATACGTGGGTCATAACCAATTGCTTTTGCAAGTACTGTGACATCGCCTCCAGCTGCTTCACATACTTCGGCCATAGCGTTGATAAATGAAATCTTTGTGGCTAGGAATGAGTTAGCGGCCACTTTTACGAGTTCAGCAGTTGGAAGATCTGCACGAATCCAAGGAGTGCCTAAATCAATGATTGGCTTATATAGATCTTTAAGAATCTCTTCCGCTCGATCATTTGCAACACCTACAACTAGACGATTTGGAGTGAGTGTATCTTCCACTGCAAATCCTTCGCGCAGAAACTCTGGATTCCAAGCAAGATCTGCTTGAGGTGCCGCTACCGAAAGCTGATCCCTAAGAAGTTGCGCAGTTCCAACCGGCACTGTTGATTTTCCAACAACAAGTGAGCCTTCCTTCAAATGTGGTGCAATCGCAGTGACAGATGCCTTCACGTAGGTGAGATCTGCAGCGAGTCCATCTTTACTTTGCGGGGTTCCGACACAGATGAAATGGACATCAGCATCTGCGACCGCTGAGAAATCTGTGGTGAAAGTTAAGCGCCCCGTCTTTATTTCAGCGGCAAGGAGAGTATCCAAACCTGGTTCGTAGAATGGCAGCTCACCTTTTGAGAGGAGATCGACTTTGCTCTGGTCTGTATCAATACCAACTACGTCAAACCCTAGTGAGGACATACACGCTGCATGAGTTGCACCCAAGTAGCCGCAACCGATGACAGAAAGCTTCAAAGTCATACTGGTGAGTGTATTGCAGAGCTAATTGAAAATCTAAATTCCTAGCTGTATTTAGAAGTGGCTTTTATTTTGCCGCCGCGCACGGATTTTCAGCGCCAGTTTTTGTCTTAAATTTGTCTACCATCACAGGTTTGGTGGTGGCCTTTGCAGTTGGCTTAATGGTCTCTATGAGCGCCTCATCGTTGCGGATTCGCGTCCAGAGGTCTGTAGCCAGAGTTGGATCCCAAATAACCACCGAACCTACTCCTGGATAACTTGCATTCGGATTAGAAAGCGGAACAGTTAATGTGCGCAGATTTCCAGCAGAAAGATTTCTCATCTGCTTTGCCAAAGTAAGGAGATCATCTTTATTTACCGAAGTGTCCATCTTTACAGTTGAAATAGTTGCATTGAAAAAATTCGTTAGCTTCAGCGGGTTGAGTAAAATTCCACTACTGCTGGCCTTACGTACTACAGCACTAATAAATTGTTGCTGTCGTTCCATACGGCCAATATCACCGCGACCATCGAAATCTCGAGTACGTACATATTTGAGCGCTTCAATTCCATCGAGGATGTGCGACCCGGCGCTCATGACGAGATGGCTCTTTGGATCATTAATTGCGACCTTGGAACACACCTGTATTCCTCCAAGTGCATCAACGATGCCGGTAAAGCCAGCGAAACTGACTTCTATGTAGTGGTCAATTTTGAGGTTTGTCTTTGCCTCGATTGTTTGAATAAGTAATGGAGCGCCACCAAATGCGAATGCTGCATTCATCTTTCCTTGCGTAGGTGGAATATCGAATTTTCCATCCATGCTTTTGTGCGCTGGAATAGTTACCAATGTGTCACGGGGAATAGATACAACATATGCTGAATCTCGGCTCTTGCTAATGTGAACTAATAACATTGTGTCTGATCGACCACCGGCTGCAGATGCAGTGCTTCCAACGCGAAGCAATTTAAGCTGCGCCTTAGTGAGGCCTTCACGGCTATCGGAACCTACAACGAGATAGTTAAGCGCTGTCGAAGTTTTTTGGGGACGGTTCTTAAGCGCACCAAATACATCGATACGAGATATCTGACCACTTACTTGGCCTAATCCGACCCACGCAAGCGACGCAATAAGGACAACACCCACAGAGAGTGATGTAATTATCCGGATTGCGCGAGAAGATTTCACTTCCGTAGGGTACTTGGACGATAGCGTGGAGGGGTTATGGCGACACCGACACAAGAGTTATTTGGCTCACCGCATCCATCTATTAGCGTGATTCTTCCTGTTCTCAATGAAGAGTCTCATCTAGAGGACGCAGTAAGTTCGATACTTTCTCAGAAATATCTCGGTTCAATTGAGGTCATTCTTGCGCTTGGTCCATCACGCGATCGCACCAATGAAATCGCTCAACAGATTTCGCACAAGGAAAGCCGAGTCACACTTGTAGAAAATCCTACGGGCCGTACCGCAGCTGGCCTCAATTTGGCTCTGCACGCATCACGCAATCCAGTAGTTGTTCGAGTAGACGGCCATGCACAAATTCCCGATGATTACCTCGCACTTGTCGTAGAAATTCTTAATACAACTGGGGCAGTCAATGTTGGTGGGGTTATGGCCGCCATCGGAACAACTCGATTTGAGAAAGCAGTAGCTGCAGCCATGCGCAGTCCACTCGGTGTTGGAACTTCACGTTTTCATACAGGTGGAGAAGCTGGAGCAGTTGATACCGTCTATCTCGGTGCATTCAGGCGAGAAGCGCTTCTTGCCATTGGCGGATTTGATGAAAGATTTACTCGTGCACAGGATTGGGAGCTTAACTTTCGCTTGCGGGAAAATGGAGGCGTTGTCTATTTTGATCCTCGCTTGCATGTGACATATCGACCACGTTCATCTGTCAAAGCACTTGCAAAACAATATTTTGAATACGGACGTTGGCGAAGAGTTGTATCTCGCAGACATTCTGGAACAATAAATTATCGCTATCTTGCACCACCATTAGCTCTCGTAGGTTTCACCCTTTCGCTCGCTCTTGGAATACTTGTCTCACCAATTCTTTATCTTCCATCTGCGATTTATCTCGCCTTTGTATTAGTTGCATCTGCGTCGATTGGAACCTCTGCTATTGAATGCCTAACGCTTCTATTAGTTATTCCCACCATGCACTTCTCGTGGGGAGCGGGGTTCATCACTTCCCCCAAGACTCTCGTACCGTCATCTCTTTAACCATGAGCGCTCTGCGGTAGCCTTTCGCACGTGGAGAAGCCAGTTGTTGTATACGAGCCATTTCGCGCCGGCCTACCTCCGATGCGCGAATACCTTCGCTCTCTCTGGTCGAGACGCACATTTATCGCTGCATTTTCTCGCTCAGAACTCCGAGAACAAAATTTCGACTCACTCTTTGGCCAGTTGTGGCTCGTTTTAAATCCCCTCCTTCTTTCAGGTGTGTACTTCTTACTTATTGATGTTATTGGCGGGAAGAGTGACTCTTCTCGATTCGCTCATCTGACTGCAAGCCTCTTCCTCTTTTATCTGATCGCAAATAGTTTGACCGGAGGAGTAAAGGCGATTACATCTGGTCAACGCCTGATTCTTAATACTTCATTCCCGCGAATCATGTTGCCGATTTCTGCGGCAATCGTGGCGCTCTTTAGATTTCTTCCGACCCTTGTTGTTTATATTGTTATACATGTACTTCTCGGCCTACCGTTTTCGTGGCAGATGTTGTGGGCGCTACCAATAATTGTGATTGCAATCGTCTTGTCACTGGGTTTAGCTATTTTAATTTCATGTATCAACGTGTATTTCCGCGATATTTCAAGCATGTTGCCATATCTGACTCGCAGTCTTCTGTACTTATCACCCATCCTGTACGAAGCCGCACACATGTCCCATCGCATCAAGAAATTTGAAGTAGCAAATCCAATCTTCTATCTCCTTGATTCTTGGTCACGCGTGATGGTGCACGGTGAGGCACCAACTTCTAAAGGACTTCTCACATCATCAATTTGGGCACTTGGAATCTTTGTAGTCGGAACATATTTCTTCCTGTCGAGGGAGCGTGATTTCGCTGTCAGACTTTAACCACGATCATTCACAACACAGCGTTGCTGTCTCTGTGAAAAACTTAGGACTTACCTACACAACATCAATCGATAGGAAGCCGACACTCAAGGCTCGATTGAAAACTCTCGGTCGCGGAAAGAAGCACACCCGTATTGTGCGTGCTCTAGTCGATATCAATGTTGATGTTCACTATGGCACGGTGCTCGGAATTATTGGATCAAACGGTGCAGGTAAATCCTCACTTATGCGCGTTATTTCAGGAATTGTGCCACCGACTCAGGGGCGCGTTGAAGTCTATGGATCAGTAAGCACCCTCCTCGCGCTCGGGGTTGGATTTAATCCTTCGATGACGGGTCGCGATAACGTCTATCTCGGCGGGCTTGCAGCTGGCATGTCCCGAGAAGAAATAGATAAAAATTTCGAAGCTATTGCTGCATTCTCTGAACTCGGAGATGCGATTGATACTCCAATGCGTACTTATTCATCAGGAATGTTTGCGCGGTTAGCCTTCTCAGTTGCCGCCGTCGTCGAGCCCGATATTTTAATCATCGATGAAGCGCTCAGTACTGGAGATGCAAAATTCAAGGAGAAGAGCCTTAATAGAATTAAGGAGCTTCGCACATCAGATCGCGCATTAATTCTCGTAAGCCACGCACTCGCTACGATTGAAGATATTTGTAACGAGGTAATTTGGCTCGATCATGGAAAATTAATGGCGCGTGGAAATCCCGCCGAAGTAATCGCTGCATATCGTGAATTTGTAGATGCTAGAAAGAGCGCATCATCAGATGAGGATGTATAAACCTTTTCTGGTAGCACTTCTGTTCGCAATCTCGATTAACCCTGCAGTACATGCAGAAGCTCCTACTTCATTCTCATTTACAGGTTCGGGTTACGGTCATGGCGTTGGTATGAGCCAAATCGGCGCTAAAGCCCATGCAATCGCTGGGGAAAGTGCAACGGCGATCCTAAATTACTATTACAAAGATGTCTCAATTATTCCTGTAATAGATACCCAAACAATACGAGTCAATATTGGCCATCAACTTTCAACAATCTCACTACAACCAATTACTCAAGACTCTATATTGACCGCTTACTTAGGTGATATTGGAAATTCTCTAGATGCTCAACCAGTTGCAAGCTATGGTGTGCGTCAAAAAATGGTAATCAATGCGCAAGGGAACAATCTTATTGCGGGTTCAATTACCTCTAAGGCGCTCACAGTGAGATGGAGCGGCCCGAGTTCAATCGTCTCCCTTGCCTCACAAGGAAAATCTGTGAAATATCGTTACGGACAGATTCAAGTACGGGCCGTAAATGGAGCCCTCGAAGTGACCAATTCGCTGAGCGTTCATGACGAGTATCTGTGGGGGATTAGCGAGATGTCGTCTGCGTGGCCTGCAGCAGCTCTTGAGGCTCAAGTAATCGCTTCACGGTCTTACGCACTGTCAAAATTAGGAACAGTGAAATCATCCTGTGATTGCAATGTCTATTCAAATATTGCAGATCAAAATTTTGTCGGGTACTCGAAAGAGATTGAACCAAAAGTTGGCGCTCTCTGGAAAGCTGCAGTCACCCGTACAAATATTGATTCTGCAACCAGTTTGGCAATCACATCGAACGGCAAACCTATCCAGGCTTATTACTTCTCATCGTCGGGTGGAGCGACACAAACTACGAAAGATGCATGGGGAGAGGCGAGCACATACACACAATCAGTTGCAGATCCTGCGAGCCTCGATAGCAAGCTCAACCCTCATTATGCCTCGTGGAGCGCCTCGGTGAACCAATTGTTGGTTGCATCTGCATTCCTGCTACCAGATATCGTCACTCTTGAAATTATCTCTCGAAACTCAGCTGGAGCAGTTACATATATAAAAGGCACCTCAAGTAATGGTTCAACTAAGTTATTGCGTGGCGATACCTTCAGAAGTCGCGTAAAGCTATCTTCGCCGTACTTTCAGCTCGCGCCTTAATTTGCGTGTAGAACTGAATTAAGTCCACCCCATGTGCCAGTGCGCAAAACAACCTCGAGGCCACCGGTCAGTGAATTTCGTCGGAATAATAAATTGTTTGCACCTGAGAGCGTTCCGGCTTTAACAACTTCTCCATCAGGAAGAGTTACCTTTGCGGCAGCAGTGATGTAAGTGCCAGCTTCAATAACACAATTGTTCCCAAGTGAAATTCCAAGCCCAGAGTTAGCGCCGAGTAAGCACTTTTCTCCAATTGAGATTACTTCCTTACCGCCGCCACTGAGAGTTCCCATAATGGATGCGCCCCCACCCACATCGGTTCCGTCCCCGACGACAACTCCTGAAGAGATCCGGCCTTCCACCATTGAAGTCCCGAGAGTTCCGGCATTGAAGTTAATGAAACCTTCATGCATAACAGTTGTGCCAACTGAAAGATATGCACCTAAACGTACGCGATCTGCATCAGCAATTCGCACGCCGGATGGAACGACATAGTCGACCATACGTGGGAATTTATCGACGCCAAAGACTGTGACATGTCCGTACTTCTTCAAAAGGTGCGCACGCGTTAATTCGAAACCTTCGTTCAAACATGGGCCGTACGATGTCCAGACAACGTTGGCAAGTAATCCGAAGATTCCATCAAGTGATTGTCCATGCGGTTTTACAAGTCGGTGCGATAAAAGATGTAGTCGCAGGTATGCATCCTTGGCATCTTTTGGCGCTTCTGTGAGATTGATTTCAAGTGAAACGATTTCACGTTGTACGCCACGGGCTTCATCTGTTCCAACAAGGGAAGTCAGAGTTGCATCAGGAGAACCTGCAAGCGCACCAAGTGACGGCGCTGGAAACCAGACATCGAGAACTGTAGATCCAGCAATTGTTGCGATTCCGTGGCCATGCGCTAAAGAAGACATGTTCTAAGCCTAACCCCTATCCTGTGCCTCATGCGTATTGCAGTCTTTTGTTCCTCATCACCAGCGATTGATTCGAAGTTTATCGATTTAGCCTTCGACCTCGGCGAAGGAATTGCACGCAGCGGTGCGGAACTTGTTTCTGGAGGCGGCCATATCTCTGCCATGGGTGCAATTTCTCGAGGTGCGCGAAGCGTAGGTGGTCGCACAATAGGAATCATCCCGCAGAAGCTCGTTGATATTGAATTCGCTGATCATGAAAGTGATGAACTCATCGTCGTTGATTCGATGCGTACGCGAAAGGCAAAGATTGAAGATATGTCTGACGCTTTTATCACCTTGCCGGGAGGCCTCGGAACGCTGGAGGAACTCTTTGAAATTTGGGTTGGAAGATATCTGAAATTTCACGACAAACCAGTAATCATTCTTGATCCATTCGGAGTCTACGAACCGCTCCATGCGCTTGTCGAACATCTTGAAAATGAAAAGTTTGTAAAGCCTGGAATGCGTGAGTTAATTCATTGGGCTGTATCCGTCGATGAAGCAGTCAAAATTGCACATGGCAAGTAACACTCTTTCAATCAGTATCCATATCAAAGCGTCCCAAGTAAATGTGTGGAAGAAGATTGCAGATTGGAATTCCCAAGGAGATTGGATGTTGCAGACAAAAGTTTGGGTAACATCAGATATCACTGAAGGCGTCGGAACTTCTATCGCAGCATTTACGGGACCGTTCTATCGCATCTATCCCACCTTCAAATCATTTGGATTATTAGATCTCATGACCGTGACTCGATGGGATCCGCCACATCAATGCGATGTTGAACATGTTGGGTCAGTACTCAAGGGCTCTGGCACATTCAAGCTTCGCGAAGCACACGGTGGAGGCACGCACTTTGATTGGTCGGAAACAATCATCGCTCCCAAGGTGATCTATCTACTCATTGCACCGTTCCTTTATATCGGTGTGCGAATTTCCCTTGCTCGTTTTTCACGCTCCTTTGGCTAGAGAGGCGTTATCTCTGACGCTCTTAATATGGATTCTTTAAGAATTGAGCGAGTAACCTCTATACCTATGAGTCAGCAGAGCAACCCTCAAACCTTGGCGGAGTTGCTCGCCTCGCTTCCCGAAGAGGAGCGAATCATCTTGACCCTTCATTACCTGCGTTCTCAAAGCAGTCGCGATATCGCAGAGCTACTTTCCGTTCCAGAAAGGGCTGTCATTGTTGTGATTGAGTCAGGCAAATCGCGCCTCAAGGAGGTTCTCGGGCTCTAAATCTGCGCTTACGCCGATTTCACCCCCGGGTCATTCTGCGAGATACTTCTCCTCTTAACTCTCCTACGAGAGTTTTTCCACCCGAGCTCAACAAGGAGTCCCCACCATGGCAGCTATGAAACCTCGTACCGGTGATGGACCAATGGAAGTTACAAAAGAGGCTCGCTCCCTCGTAATGCGTATCCCACTTGAAGGTGGCGGGCGCCTCGTAGTTGAACTCAATCCTCAGGAAGCAAATAACCTCAGCGCAGCCCTTGGCGCCGCTGTCGCACTTATTAAGAAGTAGAGCGGGCTAGAGAAAATTCTTCACTCAGTTGCGCCCGAAGTTGAGTCACTCGTCGCTGCGGATGTCATTGCACTAGGTTTCACCAAAAATGGCGATGAGAAAATCGAATTCACAGGAAATTCTCGTCTGATCTCCTCACTCGAGAAATTCTTTGAAATAAATCTTGTCGATGAAGTCACTTTCTTCTCTCCTTCTAATAAAGCGGGAGAAATATTTGAAATTCCAGTAACCCACTCTGGTGCCGATGTCGATCGTCTCTATCTCGTCAATCTTGGGGATATGAGCCTGCCTTCACTTCGCACTTCTGGAGCGGCGCTAGGTCGCAAAGTTCGCGGCAAGGCCATTGAACTAGTTTCCCTATGCGCGCAATCGCGGTTAGAAATTCGAGCACACGCAGTCTCAATTCTCTTAGGTGCATATACCTGGAACCTGAAGACCGGTAAAAGTGCTGAAATTGCAATGATCACAATTGCAACTAAGGATCGCGATGCTGTTCACGAAGCATCAGTTATTGCCAGCGCTCTCTATACAGCGCGCGATCTCATTCACACCCCATCAAATATTAAGAACCCACTCTGGATGGCGCAGGAGGCAAAGAAGATTGCCGATGAAAAGGGTTTGGCAATCTCGATACTTTCTGGAAAAGAGCTGGCAAAGTTTGGCGGTCTGCGCGCAGTCGGAAATTCTTCTCCTAAACCTGGACCGCGCTTTATTGAAATCACATATGTACCCAAAGGAAAAGCCAGATCTGCATCCGCGCTGCCGCATATCGTGATTGTTGGCAAGGGAATTACCTTCGATACCGGAGGAGTTTCGCTTAAAAGACCATATGAATTTATGACAGCGATGAAGAGCGATATGGCCGGTTCGGCCGCTGCGCTCGCAACCATAAGTGCGCTTCCAGATTTACAGCCACAAGTAAAAGTTACGGTTCTTATGATGTGTGCAGAAAATGCTCTATCTGCAACTTCTCAACGTCCATCTGATGTCATCACCCAATATGACGGAACAACCGTTGAAATCATCAATACTGATGCAGAAGGTCGGCTAGTGCTTGCAGATGGCCTTGGGTATGCGGTGGAGAAATTAGATCCAGATTATCTCGTTGATATTGCAACCCTTACTGGTTCTGCAACTCTTGGCTTAGGTCGACAATATGCAGCGCTTTACACTCGAGATGCAAAGCTTGCTCAAGAACTTGTTGCAATTGGCGAATCATCAGGAGAACGTGTCTGGCATATGCCTCTCGTTGATGACTACGCCGACTCCCTCGAAAGCGATATTGCAGATCTCAACCATGCAGCGGACAAAGGCAATTACTCAGCAGGTTCTGTCACAGCAGCGCTCTTCCTCGAACATTTTGTTGGTGATAGCCGCTGGGTCCACCTCGACATTGCTGGCACGGGCCGAAGTGAGACCGATACTGGAGAAAACGCTAAAGGTGGGACAGGTTTCGGCGTGCGATTCTTCATTGATTGGATAGTGTCTCTCTCATGATGATCACTCCGCATTCTTATGCAGAGACCTTTATTGCAGAAGATGCGGTAAAAACTGCAGCGCGTGCTCGTGGACTTGAAATCGGAACTGTCGATGTTTCTCAAGGAACTGGCGCTTATCTTCGCCATCTTGCACATCAACTCAGCGCTCAATCAGTTGTTGAAATTGGCACAGGAGCCGGAGTCGGATCTCTCTGGTTACTTGAAGGAATGATTGCAAGTGGCACGTTAACGTCAATTGATGACGAGATGGAACATTCAACAATCGCAAAGTTAGCCCTTGCAGATGCAGATGTTGAGCAATCTAGATACCGATTGATTACTAACTCAGTCATGGATGTCATGACGAAGTTGACTAATCGCGCTTATGACTTAGTTGTATTTAGGCATAACCCTGAAGATCTCAGCTTCGCAATCTCTGAGGCACATCGCATTCTTAGAAGTGGCGGAGTCTTCGTCATCGACAACTTTTTTGGCGGCTCCAAAGTGCAAGATCCTGCCCAACGTGATCCAAAGACCATCGCCTTACGCGAGGCTGGGAAATCCATTAAAAACGATACTGAATCATGGGTGAGTTCGCTGATACCAACGGGTGACGGTTTATTACTTGCTACTAAGTTGTAGCAGAATACTTACATGAGCACGAACTTCAATAACGGTCCTTGGTGGGAACCTCCTAGCAAATCTGGGCTCGGTCGAAACATCACAGTAAAGAACGCGCTCCTCATTGCAATAGTTGTAGGAATAGTTGCCGGAACTATTGGTGCTTCATCGACCGGCTCGCTCTTCGGACACTCAGTACGTCTTGTTCGATCTACATCGGCAATCGAACGTCCAGCTGGATCGGTTGCTGAAATTGCTCAACGAGTTCTCCCTTCCGTTGTATCGATTGATGCGCAATCGAAAGATGGCGGCGCAACGGGGTCCGGATTTGTTATCGATAGCAGTGGATATATCTTGACCAATAACCATGTGATTGCTGCATCTGTAACCAGCGGTGGAAGTATCACAGTGCAACTCAACGACGGTACCTCATATCCTGCAAAGGTTGTCGGCCGCGATAGCGCATATGATTTAGCGGTTCTTAAAATTACCGGAGCAACGCTCAAAGCTCTGCAATTCGGAGATAGCGATAAGGTCGCAGTCGGCGACTCTGTTATTGCAATTGGTTCACCACTTGGATTATCAGGCACCGTCACACTTGGCATCATCAGCGCCAAGAATCGCGCTGTTACAGCGGGAGAATCCAATACCGATAACTCCTTTATCAACGCACTTCAGACTGATGCAGCAATTAATCCTGGAAATTCTGGAGGACCGCTTGTCGATGCAACAGGTTCAGTAATCGGCGTTAACTCAGCAATTGCATCTCTAGGTGCAAGTTTGGGTTCTCAATCTGGCTCTATCGGACTTGGCTTTGCGATTCCTATAAATCAGGCACGCAAGACTGCTGACCAACTCATAAAGAATGGCAAAGCTACATATCCAGTTATGGGTATCTCAGTTGATATGAATTACTCGGGCGATGGCGCACTCATTGCAAAGAATGCCAAGGCGATCATGCCAGGTGGACCAGCAGCAAAAGCTGGACTTAAATCTGGTGACATCATCACAGAGGTAGATGGACGTGCAATTACATCGCCCGAAGAACTCATTGTGGCTGTCCGCGCCCATAGCGTGGGAGATACAGTTTCAGTGACATACAAGCGTGGTTCTACTATTGGATCAGTTTCTCTGACACTTGCGGCATCGAAGTAGCAGGGTAAGGTTCACCCACTATGTTCTTCGATTTTGGCGCCGGTGAAATTATTGGCCTTGCAGTTCTTGCGATGATTCTTATCGGACCAGATAAGTTACCGACCTTTGCAGTTGAAGCAGCTAAATTCATTAAGCGAATTCGCGAGATGGCAACAAATGCAACTAACGATTTGAAAGAAAATCTTGGCCCAGGTTTTGAAGATCTCAAGCCAACAGATCTAAATCCAAAGACTTTTATACAGAAACAGCTAGCCAATGTGCTCGATGATGAAAAACCTAAGAGCGTTGCGAGCACCACAAGTAAAATTGATCCAGACCTTCTATGACAACGCTTGATTCCGTACATGCAGCGTTAGCGACTGTTCAAGATCCCGAACTCCATCGCGCACTTCCCGAGCTTGGAATGGTTAAATCTGTCGAGATTGTCGGAGATATTGCCAAGCTCGAGATCCTGCTTACGATTTCGGGTTGTCCTATGCGCGATCGACTTCAGCGCGATATTGAAACGGCAGTGACCGCCGTTGAAGGAGTTAATTCTGTCGATCTGACCTTTGGCGTTATGGATGAAGAGCAGCGCGCAAATATAAAGAAGTTACTTCGCAATGGTCGCGAGAGTTTCATCTCATTTGCCCAGAAAGATTCGCTGACTCGAGTAATCGGTGTTGCATCAGGTAAAGGTGGAGTCGGAAAATCTTCGCTCACTGCAAACCTTGCTGTTGCCTCCGCAGCAATGGGGTTACGAGTAGGAATTCTCGATGCAGATGTATACGGACACTCAATTCCTCGCCTCATGGGCTTGATTGGACAACGTCCAACAGCGATCGATCAAATGTTTATTCCGCTCGAATCTTTTGGAGTCAAGACCGTCTCTATGGAGATGTTTAAGCCAGAGCGATCAGATGCAATTGCCTATCGTGGACCTTTGCTCCATCGTGTGCTTGAACAACTTCTCTCCGATGCATACTGGGGAGATCTGGATATTCTCTATATCGATCTACCGCCAGGTACAGGTGACCTCGCAATATCTCTCGGACAACTTGTCCCATCGTCAGAAATAATTGTGGTCACCACGCCACAGATCGCAGCAGCCGAAGTTGCAGAACGTGCAGGAAGAATCGCACACCAAATTCACCAACGTGTTATCGGCGTTATTGAAAATATGTCTGCCTACCCATGTCAAAAGTGCGGCGAACTGACTTCACTCTTTGGCGAAGGTGGGGGAGAAGAGACATCTCGTCGATTGACGCAACTTATTGGCGCAGATGTTCCTTTGCTCGGAAAGATTCCATTTAGCCCAGAACTTCGTGAAGGTGGAGATGCAGGCGCGCCTGTAGTTATCTCGGCGCCAGATAGTCCCAGCGCTCAAGCCATCAATGCAATTGTTTCATCGCTTATCGTGCGCGAGAAATCTTTACTTGGCGTCAGACTCGGGCTTGCGTAACTCTTCAACAATCTCTTTAGCAAGATCGCCAAGTTCATTACGTAGGTAATCTCGAGTTGCAACGTCACCTAGTGCAATACGCAAACTAGCAAGCTCGCGAGTGAGGTACTCAGTGTCTGCAATGCTGCGAGCATTCTGAGCACGGTCTTCATTGAGCGCAATACGATCGCGGTCGGCCTGTCGATTCTGCGCAAGCAAGATCAGAGGCGCAGCGTACGATGCCTGAAGTGAAAGTATGAGAGTAAGAAAGATAAATGGATATTCATCAAATCTAATTGATCGTGGAGCAAGCGAATTCCAGAGAACCCAGCTCACTACAAAGGCAGTCATATAAACCAAGAATCGCGCAGTTCCTAAGAAGCGAGCGAAGCGCTCAGATAGCCGACCAAAAGTTTCTGGGTCAATATTTCCTCGAAGCGAACGACGTGTCTCGCGAGGTGTATCTAATCCGTAGTTGCGTGCCATCGTTACACCTCCTCGGTGAAATTTGTATCGATGCTCTCGAGAGCAGCAGTAGTTGCCTTCGTTGTTGCAGCAGAATCTCTATGGTCGTGACGCCAGTTGGTAGGCAACAAGTGATCCAGCACGTCATCGACAGTGACTGCGCCCAATAGACGGTCATTCGCATCGATAACAGGTAACGAAAGCAAGTTATAGCTAGCTAAGTATGACGAAACAGCATGTAAGGATGCGTCGGGATTAACTCCCTGCGTATTTGTATCGACGATAGAGCCTAAGAGCGTTGAAGGTGGCTCACGTAAAAGTCGTTGATAGTGAACCATTCCAATAAAGCGCCCAGTTGGGGTCTCAAGTGGCTGGCGAGCGATAAAAACTTGTGATGCAAGCGCAGGCGATATTTCACTCTGTCGCACTGCAGCAAGTGCATCTGCAACGGTGTAATCGGCAGACATCACAATCGGTTCGGTCGTCATCATTCCGCCAGCTGAATAATCTTCATATGTCATCAGGCGGAGAACATCTTCGGCATCTTCAGGATCCATTAAACCAATAAGTTCTTGAGCTCGCTCTTCACCAATTTCGCGAAGTAAGTCGGCAGCATCATCTGGATCCATCTCTTCGAGAATATCTGCGGCTCGCTCACCTTCGAGCTCTGCCATCAGCGCTACTCGCTCTGATTCATCCATTTCTTCAAGTACATCTGCAAGTCGTTCATCATCGAGAGCCCGAGCAACTTCCACGCGACGCTTGGGTGCAAGATCTTGAATTACAGCTGCAAGGTCTGCTGCACGAAGATTGCTCAGAGTTGAAAGTAGATTGCTTACACCTTGGTTAGTTTCGTGGTGAGCAAAACCGGTTACTTCTTCCCAGGCGACCGTTGATGTTGCGCCTTTACGACGGAGCCCACGACCTCTGCGCATAATGTGGACTCGATTAATGAGCCAATCTCCAGTGCGATTCTGTTCCATCGCCATATCTTCAACGAGTACATCTTCGTTATTGTCAACGAGTGAAATTGTGCGATCGAGTAGATCACCAAGGACCAACATCTCTCCTGCGCGCGGTTCAAAGCGACGCATATTAAGTAGCCCTGTAATGACAACTGTTCCGGATTCGATAGATGTGACACGCGTGATAGGCACAAAGACGCGACGACGCAATGGAACTTCTACGACAAGTCCGAGAACGCGTGGTGATTGATTATTAGAACGAAGGGTCGCGACAGCGTCGCGCACCTTGCCGACGGGATCCCCATTTGGGTCAAAGACCGCAGTGCCAGCAAGACGGGCGAGAAATATGCGATTGATGTTATTTCCGCTCATGGGATAAGAGTAACGTGTGGGCTATCGGCTAGGTTTGCCTAATGTCCTCGCCGCAGAATAGAACCGTTGAAAATCATACGGAACTGCCCGCAAGACCCGACCTCATCCGCTTAATTATTGGAATATTCGGAATTGGTTCATCTGGCCCATTGATAGCAATCAGCTCAATGCCAGTTCCAACCCTGATCTTCTGGAGAAATCTTGGTGGATCACTTGTCACGCTTCCCTTTGCACTTCGCCATACATTGCATCGCACCGGAGTCAGGTGGGCAATCCTTGCTGGCGTTGTATTAGCGGTGCACTTCGTTGGCTTCTTTATTTCAATGCGAATGACAAGTGTGACTGCTGGAACTGCAATTGTTGCTACACAACCGATATTTGCAGCCTTATTTGTCAAACTCACTGGCGGACATATTCCTACCAAGGCGTGGTTTGGAATGCTCATAAGTTTCACTGGAGTACTACTTGTTACAGGAATTGATCTTCGCCTTGACCGCCGTTCATTTTTAGGCGATCTATCAGCACTAATCTCGGGCGCACTTGCGGCGGCCTATATGTTGATTGGATCTCGTGCCCAGAAAACTCTTGAAACTACTTCATACACAACTATCTGTTATTTCGTATGCGCTATCACTGCACTTCCCATGGCCTTGTTAACAGGCTCTGAAATTATTCACTTCGTCGCTCGACAGTGGTGGATCTTGCTCGCTCTCATACTCGGGGCACAGATATTGGGACATACGATGTTTAATCTGACGTTGAAGCGAGTATCACCGGCCGTTGTATCCATGATTGTCTTCTTTGAAGTTCCAGTAGCAGCTTTGCTTTCTCTTCTATTTAAAATAGGAAAGCAACCAACGCTGTCAATAATTCCTGGAGTAATTTTGATTCTGCTCGGATGTATTCTTGTTGTATTACGTACTCGCCCTCAAACTGCGATGGTTGAAGAATGATTGACCTGCATACTCACACAACATGTAGCGATGGCACAGATACACCCTTCGCACTAGTCAAGAAGGCACTAGCTGCAGGTATCACAACACTTGCTATCACTGACCATGATTCAACAGCTGGGTGGGGTGAAGCCATCACTGCAATTCAACCGCAGATTGAATTAGTACTAGGTGCAGAGATTTCCTGTCTTACTCATGATGGGATAAGCGTTCATATGCTGGGGCTCTTATTTGATGGAGAAGATCGCGCCATTCAACAACTTCTCTCTGATTCTCGCGATACTCGCATCCCACGTATGCGCACCATGGTCGAACTTCTCCAAGCTGATGGAATTCAGATTTCACTCGATGATGTCTATAAGGCAATGCCTGAAGGAGCAACCCTTGGACGTCCTCATCTTGCGGATGCACTTGTTGCTAATGGCGTAGTTGCTTCTCGCGATGAAGCATTTCTCAATCTTCTTAATAATGGTTCAAAATATTACGTCACTCATGCCGCTCCTACTCCTGTCGATGCAATTAAGACGATTCGTAGCGCAGGGGGAGTAGCGGTGATTGCTCACCCATTTGCATCACGACGAGGTCAGGTACTTGATGCATCATCATTTGCCGATCTCGTTGCTGCCGGCCTTAATGGAATCGAGGTGCATCATCGAGACCAAAACGCAGAAGAACAAGCGTCTCTGCTCGCAATTGCACGCGAGCTCAACCTCGTCATTACTGGAGCAAGTGATTATCACGGCACAGGAAAGCTCAATGGGTTAGCAGAAAATGTCACCGATAAGAGAGAATGGCTTCGGCTAGAGTCTGAAGCGAATCAACGAAGGGTCGTTACACAGTGAATTCATTAGGAGCAGTTACCTTTGCTACGCAGGCTTTTGTCACTCTCTTTGTGATCATGGATCCTCCCGGTGCGACCCCAATCTTTTTAGGGCTTGTAGGAAATAAGCCACAGCGCGAACGAGTACGTCTTGCTTGGCAGGCGGCTGGAGTTTCACTCTTTGTCATCGCAAGCTTTGCAATCTTTGGACGTTTAATTCTGAATTACATGAATGTCTCAATCGAAGCTCTACAAGCTGCTGGTGGACTTTTACTTCTCTATGTTGCTCTGCAACTACTCACTGGAAATAAGAATGCAGGGACTGAAAGTTCGAGTGAAAATATCGGCATGGTTCCGCTCGGAACTCCACTTCTTGCCGGTCCCGGTGCAATCGTTGCAACCATGATTTATGTGCAGAAGGCAGATACCCATGCGCAGATTATTGGGCTTGTGATTGCCATATTGGCTGTCCACCTCATTATCGGCACAGTGTTGATGGCTTCGACAAAGATTGTCACGATAATTAAAGAATCTGGCGTCACCTTATTGGCGAGCATTGCAGGATTGCTGCTTGCAGCAATTGCGGTACAGATGTTGGCAAATGCGATTAAGGTATTTGCAGCAAATTAACTTGTAATGCGCTTAGTACGAGTACGTTCGCGCTTTGCGCGAGGTTCAGTAGATTTTTCAATTTTCTTAGGCGAAGCAGTTTTCACCTTCTGAGGGCTATCAATCTTGCCTTCCTGAGGTGCTTTCTGCTTTGTCATGCGACCAGTTGAACCTGCTGGGATATTGAGCATTTCAAAGAGATGCTCAGAAGATGAATACGTTTCTACTGGTTCTGGGAGACCTAGAACGAGCGCCGTATCGATCATCTTCCACCGTGCAAGATCATCCCAATCAACAAATGTGACTGCGATTCCATGTGCTCCCGCACGCGCGGTACGTCCGATGCGGTGCACATATGTTTTCTCATCTTCTGGGCATTGATAGTTAATAACGTGAGTAATTCCATCGATATCGATACCGCGTGCTGCAACATCGGTTGCAATGAGGACATCGGATTTGCCTGCCTTAAAGTCGTTGAGAGCCTTTTCGCGAGCTGATTGACCCAGATCTCCATGAATCGTGGCAGCGCGGAAACCGCGTTCTGCGAGGTCATCAGAAGTCTTTTGTGCCGTGCGCTTTGTACGGCAGAAAACAATTGTTGGTCCGCGGCCGTTTGCTTGAAGAATACGTGCCAACATTTCAATCTTATCCATGGCATGTGCGCGCACAACAAATTGTTCGATTCGAGAGACAACAGCGCCTTCATCTTCATTATCTTGAGTACGAATATGTACTGGCTGATTCATAAAGCGGCGAGCAAGAGCGATGATGTCACCAGGCATAGTTGCCGAGAAGAGCATCGTCTGCTGTCTTGCAGGTGTGCTGGTAAATATCTTTTCTACATCTGGCAAGAAACCGAGATCGAGCATCTCATCTGCTTCATCGAGTACTACGCGAGAAACAAACTTGAGTGTGAGCTGTCCCTGGCGATAGAGATCGAGAAGACGACCGGGAGTTCCGACAACGATTTCTACACCGCTTTGCAGAGCTTCGATCTGTGGCTCAAATGCTCGACCACCGTAGACAGCGAGCGTACGAATTCCACGATTAAAGGAGAGTTCTTCAATATCTTTAGTGACCTGTACACATAGTTCGCGCGTTGGAACAACGACTAGTACCTGTGGCTTACCTTGATTTGGAAGCTGATCCCAATCTGAATCATTTGGTGCAATAACACGTTCAATGACGGGAATGCCAAATGCGAGAGTCTTACCTGTTCCTGTCTTTGCTTGGCCGATGACATCGCCATCTGCCAATGCAATAGGCATCACCATCTCCTGGATAGGAAATGGTGATGTGAAGCCATGTTCTGCAAGAGCTGCGATTGTTTCCTTACGAAGAGGAAGATCTGCGAAAGTCAGACTCACTTACACAACGCCGAAACCGACGCGGCGTTCAGCTGGCTCGCCAATTTCGACGTAACCAATCTTGTCCGAAGGAACAATAATCTCGTGCCCCTGTACATCTTGAAGAGAAAGTGGTGTTTGTGCTGAAAGAGCTGCTGTTACAGCGCTCTTGATTTCAGCAGGAGTTGAAGGACAATCAAACGAGAGCTCACTTCCAACATTGGTAATGGAGATACGAACCTTTGATGCCTTTTCTGACTTCTTTGAACTCATGTCTCTATCTTATTCGTTAAGAGTCTGTACGGGGAAATCCAGATATTCCTCGCCACATGAGGTTTTCAACGAGTTCCATCGCCTGTTGACGTGTGAGTTTGCTATCTCGTTCGAGCCAATGTCGGGCAGTCACTTGCACATAACCGATCAAGCCAACCCCAAGCATCATCGCTGCTTCTTTGGGTAGGCCAGTGTCATTTGAAATCACACCGGAGACTGCAGCAGCACAGTCATATGTCATACGGTTCAGTCTTTCGCGAACTTGTGGTTCGACGCTCATATCGCTTTCAAAGAGAAGTCGAAATGCTTCACCTTCATTCTCAATGAAGTTGAAGTAAGCCTCAATGGTCACGTGTACACGTCGTTCGTTATCAGGAGTAGAAGAAATCGCTTTTTGGATCTCGTAGACGAGCGAATCGATGTGAAGATCGAGTACAGCAAGGTAGAGATCTAACTTAGATGGAAAATGTTGGTACAGAACCGGCTTACTGACATTTGCGCGATCTGCAATTTCATCCATTGCCGCTGAGTGATAACCCGCAGCTGTGAAAACCTCGAGAGCTGCAGCGAGCAGAATTGCGCGACGTTCGTCACGAGGAAGTCGTGATTTATCAGAACGCGAATTGTTTGCAGATGCAGATTCTGTACTCATTATGAGAATCGTACTGAATTAGCCTCCAAAGGCACAGTACGGCAGAATTGATGTCATGAAGACCCCTCCGCTTGTTACCCCAGGACCTGCTCTCACAGTTGATGAAGTGCGCCGATATAGCCGCCACTTGATCATCCCTGATGTAGCGATGGCAGGACAGCAGCGCATGATGAATGCAAAGGTTCTCTGTGTAGGTGCAGGAGGATTAGGTTCCCCGGCTCTTATGTATTTAGCCGCGGCTGGTGTCGGAACACTCGGCATTGTCGAGTTCGACACCGTAGATGAATCAAATTTGCAGCGTCAGATTATTCATTGCCAATCAGATATCGGAAAGAGCAAAGCACTCAGTGCGAAAGAGAAGATCGCTGAGATCAATCCATATGTCAATGTTATTTTGCATGAAACTCGTTTGGATAATTCAAATGTGATGGAGATTTTCTCTCAATACGACATCATCGTCGACGGCACAGATAACTTTGCAACTCGTTATCTTGTCAACGATGCATGCGTCTTATTGAAGAAGCCATATGCATGGGGCTCCATCTATCGCTTCGATGGCCAAGCAAGCGTTTTTTGGGCGGAGTACGGACCTTGCTATCGCTGTCTCTATCCAGAACCACCACCTCCCGGAATGGTTCCTAGCTGTGCCGAAGGTGGCGTACTTGGAGTTCTCTGCGCAACGATTGGCTCAATTCAAACTACAGAAGCAATTAAAGTTCTGACCGGAATTGGCGAACCACTAATCGGTTCGCTTATGGTCTATGACGCGTTAGATATGACTTTCCGCAAGATTAAGGTGCGTAAAGATCCTAACTGCCCGCTCTGCAGCGAAAAGGCAACGCAGAAAGATTTGCTCCCAGATTACGATGCATTCTGCGGAACTCTGTCAGATGCCGCCCAAGCTGCAAGTGCAGGTTCAACAATTACCGTACAGGAACTAAAGGCAAAGATTGATGCCAAGGAAGATTTTTATCTCATTGACGTCCGCGAACCTAGCGAATTTGAGATCGTCAATATTCCAACCGCTCATCTGATTCCTAAGCAAGGATTTATCGACGGTAGCGTGCTTGCAAATCTGCCTCAAGACAAGCCCATCATTCTTCATTGCAAGAGCGGAGTCCGTTCTGCAGAGTGTTTAGCGATACTAAAGAGCGCAGGTTTTGCTGGCGCATCACATGTCGCTGGCGGAGTCATTGCCTGGGCCAAGCAAATCGATACATCACTACCGGTGTACTAATGAAAAATTCATATAAGGGCTATCGCATGCTGCTCGTGCATGCTCACCCTGATGACGAGACCATCAATAACGGAAGCACAATGGCGATGTATGCAGCCCTTGGCGCCGAAGTAACTTTAGTGACATGTACGCGCGGCGAAGAGGGTGAGGTACTTGTACCTGACCTTGCCCATCTCGCTGCGCATCAGAGCGATATGCTCGGAGACCATCGCGTAGAAGAACTAGCAGTAGCAATGAGAGCGCTCGGGATCGCTGACCATCGCTTCTTAGGCGACGGAGTTACCAAATACCGCGATAGCGGAATGATGGGCACAGAACCAAATAATCGTCCCGATACTTTCTGGAACGCAAATTTTGATGAAGCAACAGAACATTTGGTGAAGGTAATCGATGAAGTAAAGCCCCATGTATTAATTACCTACGATGAAATTGGGGGATATGGCCATCCAGATCATATTCAAGCGCATCGAGTTGCAATGGCAGCCTCAGAAAAGTCGACATGGGATATCTCTAAAATCTATTGGAACGTGATGCCTAAATCTGTCATCCAAGAAGGAATCGATGCCATGAAGAAGATTGGCTCGGACTTTATGGGTGCAGAAAGTGCAGATGACCTTCCATTTGCAAAAGATGATTCTTTTGTCCACGCTCGCATTGATGGAAATACCTATGTGAATCAGAAGATGGACGCGATGCGTGCGCATGCGACTCAAATTGAAGTCGACGGTCCATTCTTCGCTCTCTCAAATAATTTGGGACTTCAAGTATGGGGATTTGAGTACTACACACTTGTTAAAGGCACCAAGCATGAACCATATGATGCACAAGGACACGAGACAGATCTCTTCGCAGGTATTTCTCTCTAAATGAAAGCTGTATTTTCACTGATTTTTGGTGCAATAACCGCAATTGCCGCAACGTTGATTCATCAAACGCTACCTCCGTTAGGCGTTGTTATTGCAATCATTGCGACATACCTTGCAATCTGGTGGACAGGGCGTTACTTCGGAAAGCGTCGCTACAAAGTTGCAGCACTTGGGGGATGGTTTTGTGTCATCGCCAAGGCAGGGTCTTTCGGCGTCGGCCATGAACTACTCATTCAAGGTGATTCTTCTGGGAGCGCTCTCTTAACAATCGGTTTTATCGCTGGGCTTGCAGCAGTATTTCAACGGATTTAATTATTTCCAACGCCAACTCTGTCCATCAACACCATCACTGACTTCAATTCCTGCAGCATCGAGTTGGTCTCGTAACGCATCACTGGCCGCCCAATCTTTATCTGCACGGGCCCGTGCACGTTGCGTAATGAGAATCTGCAATTCTGATGTGATGGGTTTTTCTTCTGGGATACGATCTAAATCTAAACCGAGAACTTGATCTGCAAAGAGAAAGAGCGCGCGCTTATCTAAGGCGCCGATGGTCATATCTTTCTCGATGGTTCGCAATCTCTGCATTGCGCGAGGTGTGTCAAGATCTGTCGTGAAGGCATCACTTATCTCTTGGTCAAATTTACAATCGCTACCTGTTCCAGCCTCTGCAAGCATCTTGCGCCATCGCTTCAAAGTCGAATTTCCGGCTTCAAGAGATGCCCAACTCAGATCCATCTGCGAGCGGTAGCGATTTTCAAGAAAGGTAAAACGCAGCGCCAGTGGATCCAGACCGCGGGCGATAATGTCGGAGAGTAGAACAACATTTCCTGCACTCTTCGACATCTTCCTACCTTCAAAGAGAAGGTGTTCGCCATGAACCCACGTAGTAACTGTTTCGTTATGAGTCAGTGAATTTGATTGCGCTCGTTCATTTTCATGATGGGGAAATCTCAAATCAATTCCGCCCACGTGGAGATCGACGTGAGAATCAAGCAGATCAATCGACATCGCCGTGCACTCGATATGCCATCCTGGAAAACCGGGACCCCATGGTGAATCCCAAATCATTTGTGTGCGCGCACCTGCCAATTTCCAGAGCGCCCAATCTGCATGAAATCTCTTTCCGCCCTCATCTGTAAATTCATATCTGTGACCGGGCTTGAGAGCATCAAGTCTGTTGCCACTGAGTGCTCCGTATGTGGGAAATGATGTTGCATCGAAGTAGACCGAACCATCGGTACCGACATATGCATTCTTGCTTTCGATAAGTCGAGTGATTGATGCAATCATGCCGGGCATAGTCTCTGATGCGCGTGGATAGGCATCGGCAGGAATGATGTTGAGAAGTGAAGTATCAGTATGAAAATGTGATTCATAAGTGCGGGCAATTTCAAAAGGATCAATCTGCGTCTTTGCAGACTCTTGAAGTAATTTATCTTGACCTTCGAAATCATCTGCCATATGTCCAACATCGGTAATATTTTGAATGAGCCTGACTTCAAGGCCAGTCAACTGGATTGTTCTGCTTATTAAGTCAGCCAAGAGAAAGGTGCGTAAATTTCCAACATGGGCATCTCGATAGACTGTTGGCCCACAGCAATACATTCTTACCGCACCGTTAGTTCCTTCAATTCTCTGTACCGTCCGCGTCATGGTGTCGTAGATCGAAAGCTGACCAGACGAGTGGTCGCGGCGATTGAAGACTGGGATTACTCGGAAGGCAACAACATCGTCTGGATTGAAGTGAATAGTTTCTGAGCGACGGTTTAGCAGGCTGGTCTCACTCTGTAAAACGCCGACAATATCGCTGAAGGTGCCATCGCTATTGCCAAGCCTGATTGTCACCCGCTTGCCAAAGGCTATCGAAAGCTGAGTGCGCAAACTCATGGCGGCCATGTGTTAACCATAATCGTGCAAGGGCGCTCCCGCAGGGTTAGAATTACCGCCTACCGTTTCTAAGTCTTATGGAGGAATCTTCGTGACATATGTAATCGCTGAACCTTGCGTCGATGTTAAAGATAAGTCATGCCGCGAAGAGTGCCCAGTCGATTGCATCTACGACGGAACCCGCATGCTCTACATCCAGCCCGACGAATGCGTCGATTGCGGAGCCTGTGAACCTGTATGTCCTGTCGAAGCTATTTATTATGAAGATGATGTTCCAGGACAGTGGCAGGGTTATAAGAAGATCAATACTGAATTCTTTATCGAACTCGGTTCACCTGGGGGAGCATCCAAGGTCGGCGAGACTAATACCGACCATGCAGATGTAACGGCTCTTGCGCCAAAAACTTCCTGATTTTCCGTGGGATGCGCTCGCGCCATATGGCGCAATTGCTCGCACCCATCCTCAAGGCGCAATTGATTTATCTGTTGGAACACCTGTAGATCCCACCCCCGAATTTATTCAAAGTGTATTTCGTGAAGCATCAAATTCACCTGGTTATCCAGTCACAATCGGAACTCCAGAACTTCGCGAAGCAATAACTGTATGGGCAAAGAAAACTCTTGGAGTATCAGGTGATTTTGCTGTCTTGCCCCTCATAGGGTCAAAAGAATTTGTCGCTTGGCTACCGACATTCATCGAAGCTCAAAGTGTGGTGTATCCCGATGTCGCGTATCCGACTTATTTAGTTGGTGCGCTCCTTGCAGAAGCAGATGCAACTGCGGTAAATCTCGATGCATCACAATGGCCAGCTGCAGATATGGCGTGGGTTAACTCGCCATCAAATCCAACAGGGCGCGTGCATTCCGAGGCTGAGTTCCGTAGCGCAATCGCATGGGCTCGCAAAAATAATAGTGTTGTTGTTTCAGATGAGTGTTATCTGGAATTTGGAGATTCCGTTCAGCCAACTTCAATTTTGCAGTACACAGATGGAGATAACTCCAACATTTTAGGTGTGTACTCGCTCTCAAAGAGATCATCTATGGCTGGATATCGTGGCGCATACCTTGTGGGAGACCCTGTGCTTATTGCAAAGATCCTCGAAGTTCGTAAACATGCAGGGATGATGGTTCCACTTCCTGTTCAGAAGGCGATGGTTGCTGCTCTCTCTGATGAGTCGCATGTAGCCGAACAACGTGCTCGATATAACGCACGCCGCGCAACACTTGTTCCCGCACTTGTCGCCGCTGGCTTCACAATCGATAGTTCTGAAGCAGGTCTCTACATATGGGCTACTCGTAATGAAAATTCTTGGGATTCTGTTGCCTGGCTTGCAGAACTCGGAATCATTGCAACTCCGGGGGTTTTCTACGGCCAGCTAGGTTCACGCCATATCCGCATAGCAATGACAGCAACGGATGCGCAGATACACGATGCAGCTCGCCGCATTCATGCAAAAGTGGGCGCATAAGTGGCAACCGGAATTCTCTTAGTCGGTGGCTTCGGTACACGACTAAAACCACTGACGGACGAATACCCAAAACCTATGTTGCCCGTTGCTGGCCTTCCTGTAACTGAGCATCAAATTCTTGCAGCGAAGAAGGCTGGAATTCACACCTTGGTATTAGCGACGTCGTATCTTGCAGAAATTTTCACTCCGTACTTCGGAGATGGAAGTAAGTGGGGGATGAAGATTCTCTATGCAGTAGAGAAAGAGCCACTCGGCACCGGTGGAGCAATTGCCAATGCTGCACAGCTACTTGGCGGCGATGAACCAATTGTGATCTTCAATGGTGATGTTTTAAGCCGCCACTCAATTGCTGATCAAATTGCATTTCACGAGGCAAAGAAGGCAGATGCCACACTTCATTTAATTGATGTGGAAGATGCGCGTGCCTTTGGATGTGTGCCTACTGATAAAGATGGCCGAGTAACTGCATTTCTTGAGAAGATGGATAACCCAGTAACTAATTCCATCAATGCAGGATGCTATGTATTTAGCGCCGCAGTCATAAATCAGATACCGCTAGGAAAAGTTATCAGCGTTGAACGTGAAACTTTCCCAGCTCTTGTCGAAAGCGGTCGTCCAGTATTCGGTTATAAAGAGCAGTCCTATTGGCTCGATGTAGGTACACCCGCTGCCTTATTCAAAGGATCTCGCGATCTGATTGATGGTGATTTTCATGCAATGCCAGGTACCACTATTGCGCCAACTGCGGCGATCACGGGCGGCTCATCTATCGGCAGCGGCTGCACAATTGCTTCAGGGGTCACTCTCGATGATTGCATCATCGGCAATGGCGTATCGATTGGCATGGATGCGCATCTGACCCACTGCTTCATTGCACATGGCACCGAGATTGCGCCGGGAACGATAAAAAGCGGCCATTACCTCTCGAAAAAGCTTGATTTACCGATATCACTCTAAAAAATAGCCAGATTCAGCGCATTTTTATGCGAAAGTCTCAACCTTGGGGTTGACTCAGAGGGATTACACGGGTGTAATTCATACCTAGAGAACGTACTTCATACCGAAGTACCCCCTAATGACTTGAGGAGATTTGCGAATGCCAATCCGCCCAGAAGGAACATCAACTGGCAAGCCATCAGCCCCCACTGCTGGACCAACTATCCAACTAGCTAGCGGAGAGAATATTGAACTCTCCTGGCAAGAGCGCTCACTCTGCGCTCAGACAGATCCTGAAGCTTTCTTTCCTGAAAAGGGCGGTTCAACCCGCGAAGCAAAGCGTGTCTGCCTCTCGTGCGAAGTTCGCCAAGAGTGTCTTGAATATGCACTCGCTCATGATGAGCGTTTCGGTATTTGGGGCGGTCTCTCCGAACGTGAGCGTCGTCGCCTAAAGCGTCGCCCTGCGTAATTGCAGGCTCTTCGCCTACCTCACAGTTTCAAACGATAAGTTTCCCTTATGAGTTCGCAGCGCGTTTCTGCACTTCTCGTTGTCCATGATGGAGCAACGTGGCTGCCTGAAGTTGTTGCATCGATAACGTCACAAACGCATACCGCCGATCGTATTGTTGCAATCGACACAGGTTCAATTGATGCATCACCTAAATTACTTAAGGGCGCTCGCATCCCAACAATTACTCTCGAACGTGATGCCGGTTTTGGTGCAGCAATTGCCAGAGGTGTAGAACAACTCCCTTCAATGATTGAGGGAGTTGAAGAATGGCTCTGGATTCTTCATGATGATTGTCTTCTGCACCCGGGTGCACTTGAAGCACTTCTTGCTTCAATTGAAGATAGACCTAATGTGGTTATGGCAGGGCCAAAATTATTAGGTTGGCACGACAAGTCACATCTCCTTGAAGCCGGAATCAGTATTGGTTCTAATGGTGCTCGCTGGACAGGTTTGGAAAGTTCCGAGTATGACCAAGGTCAACGAGATGGAATCAATGAAGTTCTCTCAGTAAGTACTGCAGGTGCATTGATTCGTCGCGATGTCTTTGAAGAACTTGGGGGATTCGATAAAAACCTCGAACTCTTCCGCGATGATGTGGACTTTGGATGGCGAGTTCGCGTTGCTGGCCATTCAGTAATCGCAGTGACCGATGCAATCGGCTACCACGCACAAGCCGCTTCAACTGAACGTCGAACAATCGATGTCAAAGGGGCGCTCCTTCATCGCCCACTCTTACTCGATCGCCAAAATGCTGCTTATGTTCTGCTTGCCAATTCAAGTCTCTGGACTCTTCCATGGATTGCAATGCAATTACTCTTTGGCGCTCTCGTCCGTGCAGTCGGTTACCTCTTTGCAAAATTGCCCGGCTATGCAAGTGATGAGCTTCTTGCAGTAGCCACACTTCTGATCCATCCAGCAGAACTTATCGCTGCAAGAAAATTGCGAAAGAAGCACCGCTTGGTATCAAGCCGCGTGGTGCAGGAATTCATCCCCCCGCGACTTATGCAACTTCGAAGTGCGATTGCCCGCAATGTCGATCGCTTTCGCGAATTTGCTTTACCTCAGCGCAATCGTGATTCCGCTCCAGTTGTCAGCGATTTGAGCATCAATGAGGATGAAGATTTACTTACACCTGTATCCGTACAATCGTGGAAAACGATTTTCAAGCGGCCTCTGATCGCTGCAGTAACACTTATTGCAGTACTCACTGCTTTTTGGGCACGTCATCGCGTGGGTCCCATTTCAGGCGGAGGGCTTGCACAATCACCGCATCATTACAAGGAATTTATAAAGTTATACCTTTCAAGTTGGCATGACATAGGAATGGGGAGCGGGTTATCTACTCCTGTATGGACTTTGCTACTTCTTGTCGCATCTGTAGTGACTCTAGGAAATATCGCACTATTTATTACCCTGTTCTTTCTCGCAGCACCATTTGTCATGCTCTTCACATCGCACAGGTATTTATCACGGTATACCTCTAATAGATGGCTCTCTGCGGGCGCGGCAGCGCTCTATGCATTATCGCCAGTTTCAGTAGCTGCAATAAATTCAGGACGAATAGGAGTCGTGCTCTTTCTTTCCTTGCTTCCATTTTTTATTGGCACCCTAAGGCAGTGGATTGATATCGAAAACCGATCTTGGCGAAGCATCTTTGCCTACTCACTTTTTATCTGGGTTCTCTTCGCCTTTAACCCATCGGTCCTCTTGATCATAGGCTTGGGTGTTGCCTTTACGATTTCTAAAGATTTCATGACGTTAAATAGGAATTTCCGCGATCACCTCTTCCTTGAACGACTTACTCGACGCATGACTCTCATCATTACACCGATCCTGCTCTCAGCCCCAGCATCATTCTCGCTCTTCGTACATCCAACACAGTCATGGGGAGAAATTGGATTTTCACTATCGGGTGGCGGACCAAACCTTGCACTGACTGCAAACCCAGGTGGACCAGGTTCGCTCCCATGGTGGTGCGTTAGCCCGATTACAGTCATTCTCTTTGTCACATATTTCTCATCCACCGCGGCGCGGAAATTCTCAACGCTCGGCCTGGTTTTCCTACTAGGCGGAACTCTCTTTAGCTCCCTTGTTGTGAATGGAAATGGCTCGGCAGAATCATCACGAGCTTTCGCTGGAACCTTTATTGCGGTTGCAACCTTGCTCTCGATAACTGCTGCAGTTGTTATGTTCGACAAAATTCGCACACGACTTGAACAATCAAATATAAATTTCCGTCACATCTCTGTTGCGGCAATCTTGGCAGTTACGGTTATTTACACTTCGACATCAATCTTCTGGCTAGTCAGCGCAGGTGCAAATTCACCGCTTCGTACATCCTCTACGCAAGTGCTTCCAGCATTTCTATCGATAGAGAAAGATGCTAAGACTGTTGTGTTGCGCCCCTATAACCACAACGGTGAAATAGCGATTTCATATTACATTTCAAGAGGACGTCAAATAACGCTCGGCGATACTGACCTTGTACCCAGAGATACGTCAGAGATTACAGCTGCAATAGAAGGTTTAATAGATAACACAGGAGTCTCATCGAGCAAAGTTCTTGCAACGTATGGGATCAAGTATGTTTTTCTCAAGAGCCCTGTAGATGTAAAAGTTGCACAGATAATTGATGGATTGGGTGGATTTAGCAGAGCTTCATCGACCAGCGCAGGAATTGTTTGGCGCGTGATGCAAGATACTGGACATATTATTTACACTGACTATTCCGGCAAAGTAAGCATCTTGCCATTTATAGGTGTCCGTACTTATGTACCTGGCCCAGGATCTATTACGCTGACCGAAAGTTACAGCGGTTCTTGGCAGATCATGCAAAACGGTTATCACCTTCAAAAGGTCAGAGATATAAATGGACTTCCAACTTTTGAAGTAACAACTGGCGGCGATATCTCTATCTACCATGATGGAACTCTGCGAAGAGGATGGATTTCATTCTTTATCATCGTCCTAGTAACCGTAGTCGTGCTTGCGCTTCCATCTGGGCGACGCAAGAGTGAGATATCAAATTCGGTGCTCGCATGAAGAATCAACGCCTACTTTCACTTCTGGTTGCAACAGCTTCAATAATCCTTCTCAGCAATGTGTTAGACCAGACTGTTTCAACGAATAGATTCAATGAGTCTTACCCTGCAGTTGTATGCCCACCTAATACCGCTTATTTAACGACAGCTATTTCACTTACTTCACAGAAAACAATGGCTCGCAAAACTGGTACAAACTCTATGGCGAATTCGCCAGTTGGATTTTCACGGTACGCACTCGCTTCGCAAGCTGCAGTTATTGAAGCTGGGTCAGTTACACCTATTGCCTGGCAAATTCGCACGGGCGTGTGGGCCGGTGCAGTCCCATGCAGTTCACCGGTTGCATCTCAATGGTTTATTGGCGCAACTGCAGATATCACATCCAAAGGTTCACTCAATCTCGTCAACAGCGGTTTAGGCAGAGCTCTTGTCGAGGTGACAGTCTTCACTGAGAAAGCACAGCTAAACCCCCAGTTAATATCTTTGAAAGCTAATTCATATCAACAGATTGCACTTCCCACACTCGCACCCGGAGCAAAGGCAATTGCAATCCATCTCTTGACACGATCGGGTCGAGTTAATGGATTTGTAGTCGACGAACGTGGAAAAGGTTTACACGCGCTAGGTGGAGATCTGGTCAATGCAACAGGAAATCCAACGAAGTCAATTCAAATTCCAGGGATTCCCCAGCAGACAGGTAAGAAAACTTCGACACCACATACTCTGAGAATTCTCATCCCCGGAGATGTGGATGCGCGTATATCGGCGGAAATTCGATCAGCTGATGGCACATTCTCGCCAATAGGAATAGATGGAATCACGGTTGCACATAAGAAGGTCATAGAAATTCCAATGGATATTACGATGGCATCGGGAAAATTTGCATTGCACATTAGCTCTGATCAGCCAATACTGGCATCTGTATTTTCGAAGACGATTTCTAACGGAAAGAGCGACTTCGTCTGGAGCACGGCAGCAGATGCACTCTCCGAATTCACCTTGGCCACAACCGGATTATCACCAACGCTTGTCTTTACGGGCCACTCCATATCGGTGCAACTCAACCTGACGTACACAAATGGTTCTCAGAAGAGCGTAACAATCTCTGCTCAGGATATTGCAACCTTCACGGCTCCTGCGAATCTTCGCTCTGTACGTTTTAGTGCAATCTCAGCAGGCACTTTTGGAGCAGCGCTTATTTCATCCCAGAGCGGGTATGGATACATCCCTCTCAATGCCGGTAGCCGGCTGACGAAATCTTTTGTGCCATCCTCAAATATTCGAGTGCTCAATCCCTAACTTCTTAACTGATTACCACTAATCTTTTTACTATGAGTACCCAGGTTCGAACCGGCCGCGTATGTTCGCGCGTCAGCTGTCGATCCGTAGCGTCTATGACTTTGACATATATTTACTCTGACTCCACTGCAGTGTTGGGGCCACTTGCAACTTTCTCTGAACCACATTCATACGATCTCTGCGAGAAACATTCAGCTCGACTTACTGTCCCAAATGGATGGAACGTAATTCGTCAAGCAATAGATAACAACGCAGCAGGTCCTAGCGACGATGATTTAATGGCAATTGCTGATGCCGTTCGTGAAGTTGCCCAGGCACCAGTAGAAGAATCTTCAACAGCTGCTTCGGCGCAGTCACAATCCAGCGTAGGTCGCAGAGGGCATCTACGCGCAGTTCCCTCTTAATTTCACTTTCTCACACCTTTATCCTTACGATACTTATATGAGCGCATCGATATTCAAGGCATACGACATCCGTGGCCTCGTCGATAAAGAGCTCACCGCCGATTTTGCATTTGCCACCGGAATTGCAGTTGCACGATTTCTTGAACTCGAGCGCGAACCTGGAACCGTCGTTATTGGTGAAGATATGCGGCCATCTTCTCCCACACTTGCAACTGCCTTTTCAGCAGGCGTTACTTCTCAAGGTCTTGATGTCATCCGTATCGGATTGGCATCCACAGATATGTTGTATTTCGCATCAGGAAAACTCAATCTTCCTGGCGCGATGTTTACAGCAAGCCATAACCCAGCCGCATACAACGGAATAAAGCTGTGTCTCAGTGGTGCACGTCCTATCGGTAAAGAATCAGGATTGATGACCATAGAGAAATTCGTTACCGAGGGAACTCCGATGGCGATGCGTAGCGCTGGCGTCGAGAAGCAGCGAAATATGCTCGAGGAGTATGTAGATCACTTACTGACCCTTGTCGATGTCTCAACAATTCGCCCATTGAAAATTGTCATTGATGCAGGAAATGGAATGGGCGGATACACAGCACCCGCCGTCTTCAAGCGCCTTAACGCAGAAATTATTGAGATGTACTTTGAATTAGATGGAACTTTCCCAAATCACGAGGCCAACCCGATTGAACCTTCAAACCTTAAAGATCTTCAAAAAGCGGTGAAGAAACACGGAGCTGATATCGGCCTTGCATTTGATGGCGACGCAGATCGCTGCTTCCTGGTTAATGAAAAGGGCGAACTTGTTAATCCGTCGGCGCTCACAGCGCTCATTGCTACGCGCGAACTTAAGCGCTATCCAACTTCAAATATCATTTATAACTTAATCTCATCTCGAGCCGTCAAAGAAGTTGTCGAAGAAAATGGCGGCACTGCAGTTCGTTCTCGAGTAGGTCATTCATATATTAAGAAGCTCATGGCAGAAACTAATGCGGTATTCGGTGGCGAGCACTCGGGGCATTTCTATTTCCGTGATTTCTGGAAGGCAGATTCAGGAATGCTGGCAGCTCTCCATGCAATTGCTGCACTTGGCGAGACCAAGACGACGCTCTCAAAGTTACTCGCACCTTTTAATCGATATCACGCAAGCGGTGAAATTAATTCAACAGTTTCTGATGCTCAAGCTGCTATGGACACGATTGAAAAGTTATATGGAAAGAAAGATGGAGTCGAAGTCGACCACCTAGATGGATTGACTATTAACAGTGACACCTGGTGGTTCAATCTTCGAGCATCTAATACCGAGCCCCTCCTTCGACTCAACGTTGAGGCTTCAACGCAGGCTCGCATGGAGAAGGTCCGAGATGATGTACTTAACACGATCCGCGGATAAGCCCTTTTAACTATTTTTAGGCTCTTCCACTAACCTATATCCATAGCCGACTAGCACAGTAGAGCCCTACGCCGAAGGTCAAGCGAAAAAACAGCCGTTTTTACATTAGGGGAGAAATACATATGACACCTGTTACAACTATTCCAAAGCATGACATTGCTGATGCATCACTTGCTGAAGCTGGCCGCAAGAAGATCGAATGGGCAGAGCGCAATATGCCTGTGCTTGCCCAGATCCGCGAACGTTTTGAAAAATCACAACCATTCGTGGGCGTGCGAATCGCGGCATGTATGCACGTCACAACTGAGACAGCAAACTTGATGCGAGTACTTAAAGCGGGCGGTGCAGAGATTGCACTCTGTGCTTCAAACCCACTTTCAACACAAGATGACACAGCAGCAGCTCTCGTTCACGAATATGGAATTTCAGTATTTGCACGTAATGCAGTTGACCGCGATGGCTACTACGCACACATCAATGCAGCCCTCGATATCAACCCACACCAAGTCTTCGATGATGGTTGCGACCTCGTCAATACTCTTCACACAACTCGCAAGGAGCTCCTTCCAAATATTGCAGGAGGCTGCGAAGAGACTACAACTGGTGTAATTCGCCTTAATCAAATGGCAAAAGATGGCGCACTTACATTCCCAATGATCGCTGTCAATGACACAGATACCAAGCACATGTTCGATAACCGTTACGGAACAGGCCAGTCAACACTTGATGCTGTATTCCGTGCGACCAACTTCCTTCTCGCAGGACGCATTGTCGTCGTTGCTGGATTTGGTTACTGCGGTAAGGGCGTTGCAGAACGCGCAAAGGGTATGGGCGCAGATGTCGTCGTTACTGAAATTGATCCTACAAAGGCACTTGATGCAATGATGCAAGGATTCCGCGTCATGCCAATGGTTGACGCTGCAAAGGTCGGCGATGTTTTCATTACCGTTACAGGTAACCGCGACGTACTACGTGACGAACACTTCGCGGTTATGAAGGATGGCGCAATCATGGCCAACTCAGGCCACTTCGATATCGAAATCGATGTTGCATGGCTCGAGCAGAACTCAGTAAAGAAGAATGCAAAGATGCGTCACCAGACTGACGAATACGTCATGAAGGATGGCCGTCGTCTACTTCTTCTTGCGGAAGGACGCCTTGTAAACCTAGGAGCGGCAGAAGGACACCCAGCATCAGTCATGGATATGTCATTCTCTGATCAGGCACTTACCGCTGAATACCTTGTTAAGGAAGCAAAGAATCTTCCTGCAGGAGTTCACGAAGTTCCTACATATATCGATAAGGAAGTTGCTTCACTCAAACTCAAGTCAATGGGTGGACGTATCGATGTGCTTACACCTGCACAAGATATGTACCTCAACTCTTGGGAGCACGGTTCCTAAATGACTTTGGTTATGGTCGTCGATGACGATCAAGACCTCGCAGAAATGCTTGGAATTGTTCTCACAAGTTCAGGCTTTGACGTAGATTTAGTAAGTCGTGGAGACGAGGCGCTGGAGGTATTTAGAAATAATCCTCCAGACCTTGTCTTGCTTGATGTGATGTTGCCTGGAATTGATGGCATCGAAGTCTGTAGATTAATTAGACAAGAATCTATGGTTCCAATTGTCATGCTGAGCGCAAAGGGCGAGACGCAAGATATCGTGCGTGGACTTGAAGCTGGTGCCGATGATTACATGCAGAAGCCATTCCGCGATAAGGCAGAACTCATCGCGCGAATTAGAACCCGCTTACGTCGTACTAACGCTGATATCACTGGTTTGCTCACAATCGGTGACCTTGTAATCGATGTGACCGCCCATGAAGTGCGTCGTGGCACAACACTTATTCAACTCACTCGTCTTGAGTTTGATCTTCTTGTAGCCCTTGCAAAAGATCCAGGACGCGTATTTACTCGTGATGCTCTCTTAAGTGAAGTATGGGGATATCGCCACAGTACAGATACACGTTTAGTAAATGTTCACGTGCAACGTCTTCGTTCCAAAGTTGAACATAATCCTGAGATTCCTGAAATTGTGATGACAGTCCGTGGGGTTGGTTATAAGGCGGGCGGCCCAGCGTAAAGGGGCTCTCTTCCAATGAGGGGTATTCGTCAGGCACTTTCGCAATCTCTTGCAACGAAAGTAATTCTCTCTACCGTTCTTCTCTCACTCGGAGTTGTCTCACTTTCAGGATCAGCCCTGTATTCACGGCTTTCAGATGGAATCCGTTCAGCATCTCTTTCCTCCTCTCTTGCTGAATCAAGATTTACCTTCTTCGATGCAGAATATAAATTGGTAATTTCAAGGAATTCAACCGTTGAAGAACGGAAGAAGATCCTCGCAGATATCGTGGTGAATTCAACTACTCAAGTAGTTAAAGAAGCGCGGCGAGAGATTATCTTTTTACGATCATCCAAAACTGCGCAATCCAGCACCTCATACGAAATGTCTTCCGAGCTCATCGATCCTCGTTCAGTGCCGCTTGCATTAAGAAAGGAAGTTACTAAAAGCGGTGAGTTGAAGTATGCCTATACCAACATCAAGCAGAAATCTGGGATTGTTGAAAAATCTCTCGTCGTTGGTAAAAGAGTAAGTATTCCATCTGCTGGACTCTATGAAATGTATATCGTCTTTTCTCTTGGGAATCAGCAGGCAACCCTCGAACTCATCAAAACCTCTCTCCTCATTGCCGGTTTAGTACTAGTTCTTCTCATTGCTCTGATTACTTCTCTCGTTGTGAGGCAAGTAGTTCGCCCTGTGCGCGAAGCTGCTCGAATCGCGAATCAATTTACAGAGGGTGATTTCAGCCAGCGAATGTCGGTCAAATCAGAGGATGAGATGGCAACGCTCGCCCGTTCGTATAACGAGATGGCTCAATCCATTGAACAACAAATTTCGCGACTTGAAAATCTTTCGCGCGTCCAGCAGCGCTTTGTTTCAGATGTTTCACACGAACTACGCACGCCATTGACGACTTTACGCATGGCATCTGAAGTCATTTATAACCAACGAACCACTTTCGATCCTGTTGTGTCCCGCAGTTCAGAACTTCTATCAGCGCAAATCGAACGATTTGAACGCTTGCTCGAAGATCTCCTTGAAGTAAGTCGCTTTGATGCTGAAGTTGCAGTGCTCGAGCCTGCTGATTTTGATGTGGTCGCACTCGTTAAGCGCTGCATCAAAGATTTTGAACTTGGCGATGTTGATACCGAATCGGGAATACGCGTTATTTCAGAGTCAGATTCTGTGCACATCAAAGCTGATATTCGTCGCGTTGAAAGAATCTTGCGCAACCTGCTCTCGAATGCTCTAGACCATGCTGATAATCAAGAAGTCGTGGTCACCATTGTTGCAACGGACACCGAGGTTGGAATCGGAGTTCGTGATTTTGGGTCCGGACTTGATGAATCAGCGCTCATCCGAGTCTTTGATCGATTCTGGCGAGCTGACCCTTCGCGCGCACGAGTTCGCGGAGGAACTGGCTTAGGACTTTCTATCGCTCTCGAGGATGCGCGCTTACATAATGGAGAACTTGATGCGTGGGGAAGGCCCGGCAAAGGTGCTCACTTTGTACTTACACTTCCACGAGTAGCTGGAGATTCAATCAATGCTCGTCCTATCAAGATTACTCCGGAAGATTTCCACCAAGAGAATTTCTACCTCTAACCCCCGATTGGGTTTCACTCATAATGAATGAGTGAAAAGCCTTCGCTCGATTCAGGAGCTGATCTTTCCAAGCAGGTGCATCGGTTGTTCAGCGCTCGGCCTAAATATTTGCTCGGTATGTAGACGCTATTGGCATCCGCACATTTATCGAACCTGGTCTAATAGTTCTCCGCATTTCCCCATTTACTCGGCAATTCCTTACTCGCCAATTGCAGGAAAAGTTATTTTGGCCGCAAAAGAGAGTGGACTCATTAACGCGGATACGCTAATCACCAATGCGCTCATGCATGCGCTTCGGTATTGCATCAAGGAACAAGGAGTTGGTTTTTTGGTACCAATTCCATCTCGAAAAGCAGTCGCTCGACTTCGCGGAAGACAATTCATAACAGATCTTTCCCACACGCTGTCAGAGAATTCTGGTTTACCAACGTATGAAAACTTACGACATATCAGAAAGGTTCGTGATCAATCCTCACTGGATGCCAAACATAGATTTCTAAATATCAATGGGGCCCTCATTGCTGTGAAACACCTCAATGGAAAGGCTTTTTTGATTGACGACCTCGTCACAACTGGGGCAACTATCAGTGAAGCCGCACGTGCCCTTCGTGAGAAGGGGATTGAGGTGGCTGCTGCCGTAACTGCCTGCGTCGCCGAACCCCTAGTATTAGAGGGTTGATTTAGCGTCCTGTAGTACTGCAACTGGAAGGTAGACCGATGGCTTCAATTCTCGATCGGATCATGCGAGCTGGCGAAGGAAAAATTCTTCGCGATCTCAGCAAGATCGTCGACAAGGTCAATGCCTTCGAAGGTTCAATATCTCCGCTATCTGATGAGCAATTACGATCAAAGACCACAGAATTTAAGAGCCGCCTCGAACAAGGCGAAACTCTCGACGATCTTATGCCCGAAGCATTCGCGGTTGTGCGCGAAGCTGCAAAACGCACCCTTGGACAACGCCACTACGACGTTCAAATTATGGGTGGAGCAGCGCTGCACTCAGGCAATATCGCTGAAATGCGTACTGGTGAAGGAAAGACTCTTGTTGCAACGCTTCCCTCTTACCTCAATGCGCTAGCTGGCAAAGGCGTTCACGTTGTTACCGTTAACGACTATCTCGCCGAGCGCGATAGCGAATGGATGGGACGTATCCATCGCTTCCTCGGATTAACTGTTGGCGTCATTCTTAACAGCATGACTCCTGCAGAGCGGCGCGCGGCATATCTTTCAGATATTACCTATGGCACCAATAATGAATTTGGTTTTGATTATCTTCGCGACAATATGGCGTGGTCTCTCGAAGATTGCGTACAGCGCGAACACTTCTTCGCAGTCGTTGACGAAGTTGACTCGATTTTGATCGATGAAGCACGTACTCCATTGATTATTAGTGGACCTGCCGACAAGGCCACCAAGTGGTACGTCGAATTTGCAAATATCGCCACGAAACTAGATCGCGACAAGCACTACGAGGTAGATGAGAAGAAGAAGACCATTGGTATTCTCGAAGAAGGGGTTACCAAAGTCGAAGAACTTCTCAAGATCGAAAACCTTTACGAGGCTGCAAACACAACTCTCATTGGCTACCTCAACAATTCAGTTCGCGCCAAGGAGCTTTTCAAGCGCGATAAAGATTATGTAGTTATGAACGGTGAGCTTTTGATTGTGGATGAGCACACCGGACGCATGCTAGCTGGCCGTCGTTATAGCGAGGGATTACACCAAGCTCTCGAAGCAAAAGAACGTATTGAAATCAAGGATGAAAACCAGACTCTTGCAACGATTACTCTGCAGAATTACTTCCGTCTCTACCAAACAATTTCGGGTATGACCGGTACTGCAATGACTGAGGCATCCGAATTCCATCAGATCTACAAACTTGGCGTTGTTCCAATTCCTACGAACCGCGATATGCAACGAATTGATCAACCAGATCTGGTTTACAAATCAGAAGTTGGAAAATTTGCTGCAGTTACTCGTGACATTGTCGAACGTCACCGCAAAGGACAACCTGTTCTTGTAGGTACCGTCAGCGTAGAAAAGTCAGAAGAGCTCTCTGCCTTCCTCAAGAAAGCTGGAGTTCCTCACGAAGTGCTCAATGCAAAGCACCACGAACGCGAAGCTGCAATCGTTGCCCGCGCAGGTACGAAGGGCGCAGTAACCGTTGCAACCAATATGGCAGGTCGTGGAACCGACATCATGCTCGGTGGAAACCCAGAATTTATGGCTGACTTTGAAATTCAACGACGTGGAATATCTCCAGTGGATAATCCAACTGAGTATGAAGCTGCATGGGCGGCAGAAATTGCAAAGCAGAAGGATGCTATTTCTAAAGAACACGAGGAAGTTGTATCTCTCGGCGGACTTTACGTCTTAGGTACTGAACGCCACGAGTCCCGCCGTATCGATAACCAGTTGCGCGGGCGTTCTGGTCGTCAAGGCGATCCTGGAGAATCACGTTTCTATCTCTCTCTTCAGGATGATTTGATGCGCCGATTTAATTCAGGAATTGTTGAGCGAGTACTTGCCGCTGCTGGTCTTCCTGAAGATGAACCTATCGAATCAAAGATGGTCTCTAACGCCATTCGATCTGCCCAGACTCAAGTTGAAGCTCAGAACTTTGAAATCCGTAAGAACGTCTTGAAATATGACGATGTCATGAACCGTCAGCGCGAAGTTATATATAGCGAACGTAGATTGGTACTTGAAGGAAAAGATATTGGCGTACAGGTCAATGACTTTGTCGCTGACACGCTTTCAGCATATGTTCATGCCGCATCACAACAGGGTTATGGCGAAGATTGGGATCTTGAACAATTATGGACAGCGCTCAAGCTGCTCTATCCAATCTCATTTACTCCAGAACAGATCATTGCCGAAGTTGGATCCGCCGCCGCACTTGATGTTGATTTCCTTGAAGCTCGTATTATCGACGATGCAGCAAAGGCATATAAAGCACGCGAAGAAGAACTTGGCACCGAAGTCCTACGCGAACTCGAGCGCAAAGTTCTGCTCTCGGTTCTCGATCGCAAATGGCGCGAACATCTCTACGAGATGGATTACCTCCAAGAAGGAATCGGCCTTCGTGCTATGGCGCAGCGCGATCCTTTAGTGGAATACCAGCGCGAAGGTTACGAGCTCTTCTCTGCGATGATGGATGCAATTAAGGAAGAGCTAGCAAGCCTTGTCTTCAATGTTGAGGTGACAATCGAAGGCGATGGCTCGGAAGTAAAAGCTCGTGGAGTTGAAGAGAAGCCGGTACAAGTCCAACAACTTAAATACACCGCAGCAGATGAAAATGGCGTTGCCACATCAACTGATGTTTCGCGCAATAGCCCATGTCCTTGCGGATCCGGTAAGAAATTTAAGCGCTGCCACGGAGCCGCTTAATTCGCTTTCGCTAGATCATCTCCAAAGCAGTACACAACCAACGTCCGTCGACGCCTTCAAATCGAATGACTACTGCACGAAGGCGATCTCCATAACGAATCAATACTGTGTTCTCGCAGATCCCATCGAGCGGTTGAGATTGATGGATGCTCTTAATTTTTCCAATCTCTTTCTGACTTCCTGATTTCTTTAAGAGCTCCATATAAATCACACGGTGACACCATCGGATTAATTGCGCTGGCTGTCTTCTCCCGCCCCATATTTCAACAACGCTCACAATGAACTTCATCGTCCATGCGTGAATATCTGGTAGAACAGAAGCAGATGTTGGCACTGGCATCTCATCAGCTTCAAGTTCTTCCCCAAATGTAGAAGGAAGAAGGTAGAGCTTTGCCTTCTGTTCAAACTTTTCGCGTGGGGGAGGTGCGAAGAGATCGAGTACGGGATGGGTCCAGAGCGCTGGATCTTCTGTACTGGAAATGAGTTGCATCCAAGGACGCTCTGCGCGCCATGTTCGTTCCTGAGGTTCTGTTGTCATGGGTGGATGGTGCAGTCCTCGATAGCGAGTTGAAACAAACTAAAGTGCTAACCCCCATAGCACTTTAGAAGTAGTGTGCATAAGTAAGGTGCGTATTCATGGGCGCTCTCTATCCTGCGCCGCATGGCTCCCAAGAAAATTACATATTCACGACTAATCGTCTCTGTTGCTCTCTGTGCAGCAGCACTAATCGCTTCCTATGCAATGTCGATTGCAGCCAACCACACTGAGAAATTCTGGGTATTGATACATCCAGTAGCAGCCGGAACCCAGCTAGATGCAGACGACTTAGGATTGCAGTCAGTCTCACTCGGTCCATCATCGACCAAGTACGCATCTCATACTTCAAATCCGATTGGATCTATAACTACTCGCAACCTATCGAGTGGAGAGTTACTCGAAAGATCGGCGATTACCGAAGATTCGGTAGCGATGACACACCAACAAATCAGCTTGAGCGTGCGTTCTGCAGATATTCCGTCGACAGTTGGAGTTGGCGATGTGGTTGAAATCTTTCAGCTCCACGATACAAAAAATGGTGAGAAAGCAGAGCAACCACACCACATAGCAAGCGGAGTATTCGTTACCTCGATTGATAGAAAGAGCTCTAACTTTGGGGGAGAAGTAGGACTCACGCTCTCGATTGATCGTGATGCAATCGATGACCTCTTAGATGCAACTACCAGCGGACGTTTGGTAGTTGTGCAATCGCATGGCTGAAGCACACCCACAGATTGCAATCACAGCAATTCGCGACGCTGATTCCGAAGGGTTCATTGCCAGCACACTTTTCTCACAAGGGTGGAGCATCAACTTTCGGGCACTTGATTGTCAATCACTTCTCGCATTCCTCAAAGAAGGTGAAAGCGCACAATGTGTACTTCTCATCTCAAGTGATTGTGAAGGACTAACGCCAGAAACACTTCTTCACTTGCGAAAGGTTACAAAGCAGGTAATTCTCTTTCAGTCATCTGCCGGAGATCACTCTCATTATCCTGATGCCATCGAAGTACCGGATTCTTCACTTAATCTCATTGCGCTGATTCGTGGAACTCTGCGATCTCCTCTCATTCGTCCGACTCCTCACAGAGATGTTGCAAAAAGAGCAAAGATCATCGCCATCGGATCAAGTTCTGGAGGAATTGGTTGCACAACCTTGGCGATTAATCTGGCTTCTGAGATCGCTGCCCAAAATAGAAAGTGCTTGCTTGTTGATGCGCATGCTTTCACACCATCAATTGCGGCACTGCTTGGTCAACGTGGCCTTCAAGAAAGTAACGAACCTCGCCAAATCGCTCCAGGACTTTGGGCGCAAGAGCTAACTAACACAGAAATCTCTGAAGGTATTGAATCTCTCAATCGAAGTACATCTGATTTCGACTTTATGATTATCGATATCGGCACGATTCGTGATCTTGCAGCGAATTTAACTGGAAGGAGATGGTCAAGCGAAGCGCTCATCTGGGTCAGCAATGCTGCAGACGAACTCATCCTTCTCTCGACTATAGATCATTTAGGAATCGCAAGACTGAAAACTCTCGCTGCGGAGTTATCTACCAATTCAATCAAACCGGCAATTTCATTTCTGCATATACAGCGCCCACTCGAGAAACGAACTACGGGAAATAGCGAAAAATTCTTGAAGCTAGTGACGCCACTTCGCCCCCATCGAATTCTCCAATTGCCTCACGATTCTCGGAGCCTTCATGCTGCCGAAAGTGAGCAGTTGACTCTTTTGGAATCAAATGAGAAGAGCCCTCTGCGTAAGGCGATAGCTCGAATTGCCGGTGAACTAATCTCATAACCTCTTATAGGCTTAGCTCATGCGTGGATATGTGGCAATGACTGCCAAAGAGGTACAGGAGTTTCTTGCATCTGGGACATTCGATGTCTCCGATATCTATGCGCCAACTTCTCAATTTATTGTCGATAACCAAGACCTTGATGATGAAGAAATTGAATACACACTTTCTATGGTGGCAGCCGAAGATGCCACTGAGATGAAGTCACCTGATTCAGGTGCCGCATGTGTCCTAGCCTTTGAAATTCCCGCAAACATCATCTCTGAAAGTCACGATATGTCGGTCTCGCTAACTGCCCCACTTCTCTGGGAGAACGTAGATTGTCTCTTTGAAGTCTCTAGCGATGGAGAAGAGCTCACTTGGTTTGCAACACAGGAAATTGCTGAAAATATTCAAGGCTGGCTGCGGTAATTTCAGATGGCCTCGATTGAAGAATATGTACGCGACCGAAGTCCTTTATCATCGGAACAGATCTACCGCCTTCGCGAACTTATCGCCGATTGGCAACTTCTCTCAGATCTCTCATTTGCAGATTTGATTCTCTGGGTCCCACTTCGTAAAGATTTTAAGAGTTGGCCAACGGGTTACGTGGCAGTTGCACATATCCGTCCAACAACAGCTGCCACTCTCTTTCCACACGATCTCATCGGCGATGAAATCACACATGGATCCCGACCACATATCGATCAAGCTTTATCTGAGGCTGAAATTGTTCGCGATACTCAGCCTGAACAGATGGGTGATCACATGGTCAAGGAAGAGACGATTCCAGTGATCTTTGACGGCCATGTGATTGGCGTGATTTCACGTCACCGTGATTCTGAGTTAATGCGTCAACCCAGCAGACTCGAACTTAACTATCGCGAAATTGCACATAACCTCTACCGAATGATTGCCGAAGGTACCTTTCCATATACCGATGCAGGTTCACTCTTTGATCCAGCGCCGCGAGTAGGAGATGGGCTTATCCGCCTCGATGTTAATGGCGTTGTCTCATATGCAAGTCCCAATGCGCGTTCAGCATTTAGTCGACTTGGATGGGTGAGTGAAGTCGAGGGCCACGCGCTAGGAGAAGTTGCAGAGTCTCTTGCACGAGTGCGACCAGATGCACATGAAGAAACTATCGCTATGGGTCTTACAGGAAAATCACTTAAGCGGGTAGAAATTGAGAATGTGGGCGGAACTATTGATTTCACAGTACTTCCTTTATTAAAAGGCGAAGATCGTGTTGGAGCAATCGTGATGCTCAATAACGTGACTGAACTCCGTCGACGTGAAAGAGAGCTCGTTACCAAGGACGCCACAATCCGAGAAATCCATCATCGAGTGAAAAATAATCTACAGACTGTCTCAGCCCTACTTCGTTTACAAGCCCGTCGTATCGAAGATCCGGGGGCAAGTGCTGCACTTAATGAAGCGGTGCGCCGTATTGCATCTATTGCTTTGGTACATGAAACACTTTCAAGCAGTAGAGATTCATCTGTAGCCTTTGATGAAGTTCTCGATAGCTTGGTTTCGCATGCACTCGAGCTCAGCCCACGCATGAGTGAATTGAGGATTGATCGCACCGGAAAGCTTGGTTCTCTAGAACCCCGTATTGCAACGCCGCTCGCTCTTGTCATCACTGAACTCATTCACAACGCACTTGAACATGGGTTAGCCGATGAAGGCTCTGCGCTAGGGATTCATACCGCGATTGAAGGCAATCAAGTTTCAGTAACTATTTCAGATGATGGAGTTGGCTTTCCCGAAGGATTTGATATATCAACTTCACCAAATCTTGGACTTCAGATTGTTCGCACTCTGACTGAGAATGAATTACGTGGCACTCTTACTTTAGTGACAGATGACAATGAGACCCGAGCGGTACTTACTTTCCCAAATGCTTAGTAGGGTATCAATAATTTAAGACTGTGAACTATCGGCAAGGCGTGCACGATTACGTGCTGCGCGGCGCTTAAGGGCGCGACGCTCATCTTCAGAGAGTCCGCCCCAGACTCCTGCATCTTGTCCTGATTCAAGAGCCCACGCCAAACATGCATCTTTGACGATGCAGCGATTGCAGACTTTTTTAGCTTCTTCGATCTGAGTAATTGCAGGACCGGTATTTCCTACAGGGAAGAAGAGCTCAGGATCTTCATCGCGACACGCAGATTGATGTCTCCAGTCCATGGCTCTACCCCTTTCGGATCTGTTGGTGAAAGTGCGCCAAAGTATCTGCGCAAGGGAGTAATTCTCCCTGTTGTTACTTACTTAAACAAGAAGGTAGCGAAAGAGATTTCCAAAATATGGGTGATTTACATCGCGTGCCCCCGACAGGAATCGAACCTGTGCACCTGCCTCCGGAGGGCAGTGCTCTATCCCCTGAGCTACGGGGGCGCAGGTACAAGGGTAGGTTATCCGACTATGAACAGTTCAGAGAAAGCATATTTCGCAACCGGTTGCTTCTGGGGCGCAGAACGCCGCTATTGGAATATTGAAGGCGTAACTTCAACGAGCGTTGGTTATATGGGTGGAGTGAGAGCTAACCCTTCCTATGAACAAGTTTGTACAGGCGTCACAGGTCATGCAGAAATGGTTGAAGTCACTTTCGATCCATCAATTGTGACATATCGACGACTTCTCGAAGAGTTTTGGGTAATGCATGATCCAACATCGCTCAATCGCCAAGGTGGAGATATTGGATCTCAATATCGCAGCGCTATCTTTACAACCTCAGAATCACAGCACCTTCAAGCAGAAGTAACCCGCGATGTGTACCAGGCATCTCTTACTCGCGAAGGAATCGGTGACATCGTCACTGAGATAAAGAGCGCGGACGGAGTTCCGTATTACCTCGCTGAGGATTATCACCAGAAATATCTACAGAAGAATCCCAACGGTTATGACTGCCACTCTTCAACGGGTGTGGCATTTCCTGCGGTGGTTAGCTAAGCGCTCGCCAGCAATACCAGGCAACCACACTTCGATATGGGCGGAATTTGTCGCCCTTCTTATCCAGCGCCTTGGGTTCAATCTCTTCTTTGAGGGAATACATCTTCTCCCAACCGCGACGAACGCCTAAGTCACCTGTTGGCCAGATATCAAGTCTTCCAAGTTGATGCATCATGAACATATCAACTGTCCACGGTCCGATTCCCCAGAGACCAGTAAGTTGGTCAAAGATCTCTTGATCGTCGTCTATTTCATGTAAGGAATTAATCTTTATCCTCTTTGTAATGGCAGCTTCTGCAAGTCCCTGAATTGTTTTGAACTTTGCACCCGATACGCCAGCAGCTCGCATATCTATCTCTGTAATTTCGGCAATGCGCCCAGGAATGACTCGACCCTTAGCTAAATCCTTTACACGCCCATAGATTGTATCGGCAGCTTTTACTGCTAATTGTTGTGAGATGACTGATTCAACGAGAGCCTCAAAGTGGCTTACTGGCTTTGGGTTACGGCCGATTGTGCATAAAGAGTGTGCGTCGATTACCCGTGCAAGTCGCTTGTCTCGTGAAGATAACTCTTTAACTATCTTCTTCATCTGCGACTCTGAGAGCATGGCTTAACTTTATTGGTGGTGACATACTAAGTCTATGAGCGACTTTAAGGCGATGGACCTCAGCGAATTGCAGACCCACCGAAGTGAAAAATGGCGCACTTTTCCTAAAGATGTACTGCCGCTTCCTGTCGCCGAAATGGATTTTCCTGTCGCCGACCCCATCCGCCAAACTCTGCGAGAGATGATCGATCATTCAGACCTTGGCTATCTTGGTTCGATTCCTGAAATGGGAGCTTCATTTGCTGGTTTTGCTAAACGTCGCTGGGGCTGGGATGTAGATCCGCTGCAGGTACGCATTGCAGCCGATGTTGGTGTTGGAGTTGTCGAGGTTCTTCGAGTAATTACACAACCAGGAGATAAGATTTTAATTAACTCTCCTGTCTATCCAAACTTCTGGACATGGTGCACAGAGACTCATCTTCAACAAGTAGATGTTCCACTTACTCAATCAGATACACCTGTAAATGGCAGCAATTGGATTCTTGACTGGGATGGAATCGAGAAGGCTTATGCCTCAGGTATCAAGGCCCACCTGATCAGCAATCCTCATAATCCATTGGGACGTATCTACACTCGCGAAGAACTCTCACGATTAGCTGAACTTGCAAAGAAGCACAAAGTCTATCTTCTCAGTGATGAAATCCATGCACCCCTCACATTTTCTGAACAGACTTTCACCCCTTTCTTGGCTGTCTCTGAAACTGCACGCGAGGTTGGAATAACCATTACTGCCGCAAGTAAGGGATGGAACATCGCTGGCCTTAAATGCGCAATTATTGTTACCCAGGATGCGAAAGTGCACGAGACTCTTAGCGCAATTGCTCCAGCGACTCATTACCGCGCATCACTTCTCGGTGCTTTTGCCACTGTCACAGCCTTCGAAAAGGGCGAGCCATGGCTAGATGCGCTGATGATTCAACTCGACCACAATCGAAAATTGGTTGCGTCCCTGATTGAATCTACGACTCCCGGCGTTGGCTATCTCATTCCTCACTGTTCCTATCTTGCGTGGCTGGATCTGACTTCATTCAATCTTGGTGAAGATCCAGCTGCCGTTCTCATTGAAAAAGCCAAAGTCGCATGTGTTCCCGGAGTTCGATTTGGGCCGCAGTCAACACAATGCGTGCGGCTCAATTTCGCTACTAGCCCAGAAATACTTGAAGAGGCCTTTAATCGCCTCGCTACTGTTCTGCGTTAGCGATTACTCTTAGGGCATGGCATCTGATGAGCTTCGCCCCGAGACAATTGCAATCTCAAGTGGGCGACCACCGCATCTAGCCGGTGAAGGAGTGAACCTTCCGATTTCGCTCAACTCAACATTTGTTGCAGGTGGACTAATTAGTTACGGCAGATTCGGAAATGAAACGTGGCATCCACTCGAAGATGCAATTAGCGCACTTGAAGAAGCAGATTCAACTCTTTTGTTCTCATCTGGAATGGCAGCGATTACGGCAGTATTTTCACTCTTGCCACATGGTGCACCAGTCGTTGCATCTCACGAGGGTTATAGCGGGACAATGTCCCTCTTAAAGCGGCACCACAAAGATGGTCGCCTCGAAGTTCGCTTTGTTGATATCACCGACACGAAGGAAGTAATTTCACAGTTACAGGGCGCAGCTTTTCTCTGGGTTGAATCACCAACTAATCCAGGTCTCGGAGTTGCGGAAGTTTCAGTAATCATCGGCGAGGCTAAGAAACGCAATTTGGGTGTCGGATTCGATAACACCTTTGCAACTCCGCTGAATCAGAAACCTTTAACCTTTGGCGCAGATGTAGTGATGCATTCAGTAACAAAGTATTTAGCAGGCCACAGCGATGTCATCCTTGGTTCACTCTCTGTCAAAGATCCTGCTCTCTATGCCCGTCTTCTTGATGCACGCACATCATTCGGTGCAACAGCTGGACCGTTTGATGCATGGCTTGCACTGCGTGGAATTCGCACATTCCCACTTCGATTTGAAAGGGCACAAGCCAACGCTTCAGTGTTGGCGATGAAACTGGCAAGCCATAGCTCTGTATCTAACGTTCGTTACCCAGGATTTGGTGCGATCATTTCATTTGAAATCAAGGGTGATGCGATTGCTGCTGAACGCGTATGTGATGGAGCATCTCTGATTATCAACGCAACAAGTCTTGGGGGAGTAGAGACAACCTGGGAACGTCGTAGGCGATGGGAGCTTGAAAGCCACAGCGTCCCCGAAAATCTCATTCGCCTTTCAGTCGGTTGCGAACATGTTGAAGATCTTTGGAACGATATCGACACTGCACTTACAAAGGCTTAAAAGAGGCAAACCTGCTTCAAGTGGAGTATTTTTATCCCTATGAAAGCGCTACGCAGAATCCTCGCCGCAATTACTGTGGCAATTCTTGCCTTCCGTGCAGTTGGAACATTTCTCTCGTGGATCGAAAAACAGGATGACACAGCAACAGATGCCTGGATCGATGAAGATGAATTTGAAGACGCATAATGTCTTCATCTGAATATATTCCAGGTACATGCAATATCGGAAAGGCTGAGATTCGTCAGCGCCAGATTGTTGCCCTCGTAGGTTTAGCGCTCAGCATCAGCGCACTTTTTGGATTTATCAGCACACATGCTTCAGCCCAGGTACGTCTCGGAATATTTCTCCCGCTCACCGTCGCATCCGTAGGATGGGTGCAATCACGTAAAAAATTCTGTTTAGCATTTGGATTCATGGGCACATTTAACTTTTCAAGAATTGGAAAGCTCTCAAAGGTAGTTGACAAAGCTTCCCTTGCAGCTGACCGAAAGACTGCTGCAGTAATACTTTTGCAATCTCTTGGTCTCGCAGCAGCTCTCACAGCGGTTATTTATCTTCTTCCGCTTTCCTAAATCGAATAAAAATATCCAGTAGGAAATTAGTGGTTCTGTCCTGCCTTGGATTTGTTATTACCCATTGTCTTTGGTTGACGTAAGGGCTGGGTAGGCGGAATTGGCATCGCGCCAAGCGCTGTGATGGCTAGATCACGCGCATTAATAGCTGCATCAATGGCGTTACGGCGATTGGAAAAAATTGTTGATTTTTGTAGAGGGGTTGAAGCCGTTGACATTGCGGTGCGAGCATCGCTATTTGCCTTATCAACCGCGGTTTTGAATAAAGAATTAATATCGCGCATCTTCATTTCGCGATCGTGCATCGCAGCGATAAAGATTTCTCGGTCATGTTTGAATTGTTCGTTAGCCACTTTAAATGGATCTGTTGAACTTGACGGCGCTGGAGATGGAGTCGAATCAGCGTGTGCCGTAATTGCTGAGCTACATGAAAAGGCAAGTAGAAGTGAGGCTGCAATAGTGAAATTGCGCTTCGTGCGAGCTACCTTTTCCATGGCTTTATAGTAAATCCTTCGTTGTGTGAATATTCTGTGAATGTCCTCATGGATACGTGTGCTTGGCGTTGATTTGGTAGCGCTTATGCGCAACGCATGGCAGGGTATAGCCATGAGCCAGTTAATAATGATTATCGACGACGAGTCCGGAGTCCGTGATTTACTCGGAGATGCTCTGAAATTGGCTGGGTATGAAACCATCACCGCAGCTGACGCAATGATTGCTCAGACCCTTCTCAGAAACTCCAAACCAGATCTCCTTATTGTCGATATAAATATGCCAATGATGGATGGTTTTGAATTCATCGAACGCATTCGTGCCAATGGCGATAACACCCCCGCTCTAATGCTCAGTGCGCGTGCAGATCGTGCTGATGTGACTCGAGGCCTCACACTTGGCGCGGATGACTACGTGACAAAGCCCTTTGGTCTTGAAGAGCTTGTATTACGTATTAAGGCAATTCTCCGCCGGTCACAATTTACCGTTGCAACTCCCACAAATGTAGCGTGTGGTCCAATCACACTTGATAGCGATTCACATCAAGTAACTTTCAATGGTGAACAAGTAGATCTTTCTCCCACTGAATTTCGTTTGCTACATGTACTTCTAGAGAGCAAAGGGCGAGTCTTGAGTAAGACCTACCTCCTCGATGAGGTTTGGGGAATTACCTTTGAATCCGAAAGCACAGTTGTTGATACCTATATTTCATATCTGCGCAAGAAGTTGCACCGCGATGGTTTTGAGGGCATACGTACAGTCAGAGGAGTCGGATTCCAGCTGCAAGCGGAGAAGAAGTGAGATTTTCCTCCTCCACACGCATAAGTTTTGTCACTCTCTTCTTTCTCACCATCATCACGATGGGTATTGGTGGCTTTTCTGTTCTGCACTCACAAAGTAATGAGATATCGCAGGTGGATGCTT
>CAIMXQ010000083.1 GCA_903845465.1 uncultured Actinomycetes bacterium | reverse complement strand
TGCAGCTACAAGGTGGGTGGTACCGCGAAGTTCACACTTCGTCCCTCCAAGAGTGATCTAACTTCTTGGAGGATTTTTTATGTCATCACCATTTCGCGCTATTCCCGCGTCGATCGATCTTCCATCAATGGAACACTCCATTTTAGATTTCTGGCGCGATAACGACATCTTCCATAAGAGTACGCAATCACGCGCAGGTGGAACTCCATGGACTTTCTATGAAGGTCCTCCCACTGCAAATGGAATGCCCGGAACTCACCACATTGAAGCGCGCGTATTTAAAGATGTATTCCCCCGTTTTCATACGATGAAGGGAAAGTACGTCACCCGCAAAGCTGGATGGGATTGCCACGGATTACCTGTAGAAATTGCCGTAGAGAAAGAACTTGGATTTGCAGGTAAGGGCGATATTGAAAAATATGGCATCGCGCCTTTTAACGATAAGTGTCGCGAATCCGTAACTCGCCACGTTGATGCATTTACCACCATGACAGAACGTATGGGATTTTGGGTTGATTTCGATCAGGCTTATTGGACTATGGCTCCTGAATATGTCGAAAGCGTGTGGTGGAGCCTTAAAGAGATTTGGAAGAAGGGTCTTCTTGTACAAGATCATCGCGTTGCACCGTACTGTCCTCGTTGCGGTACAGGGCTCTCTGATCACGAACTTTCTCAAGGGTACGAAACCGTTGTTGATCCATCAGTCTTTGTACGCTTTCCCGCAACATCGGGAGAACTCGCAGAACTCAAAGCATCATTTCTTGTATGGACAACAACTCCCTGGACGCTTGTTTCCAACACGGCAATTGCTGTTCACCCTGATGTTGATTACGTCGTGGTTAAGGCGACAGTTGATGAAGTCAGTGAAGTCCTCGTTGTTGCACAGCCGCTAATGTCAAAGGTTGCAGGCGAGCATGAAATTATCAAGACAATCAAAGGTAAAGATCTTGAACGCATCACTTACACTCGCCCATTTAACTACCTAGAGATTCCGGATTCACATTTCATCGTCTTAGCAACATATGTGACCACCGAAGATGGAACGGGTCTTGTGCATCAATCCCCCGCATTTGGCGCAGATGACTTACTTGTCTGCCGTTCATACGGTCTTCCCGTTGTAAACCCCATCGCACCTGATGGAACCTTTTTACCTGATACTCCTGTTGTAGGTGGAATGTTCTTTAAAGAGGCAGATAAGCCGCTCGTAAAAGAGCTCAAAGCATCCGGTGCGCTCTATAAGCACCAACCATACGAGCACGAGTACCCACATTGCTGGCGTTGCCATACAGCGCTGATTTATTACGCACAGCCATCTTGGTATATCCGCACTACATCTATTAAAGACGAATTGATCCGCGAAAATCAGAAGACTGATTGGCACCCTGAAACTATTAAGACTGGTCGTTATGGCGATTGGCTCAATAACAATATTGACTGGGCGCTCTCTCGTAATCGCTACTGGGGAACTCCTCTTCCTATCTGGCGCTGTGAAAATAAGCATGAAGTCTGTGTTGATTCGCTCAAAGAGTTGGGCGCACTTGCTGGACAAGAGCTGAGCAACCTAGATCCGCACCGTCCATTTGTCGATGACATCACCTTTGCATGTGCAGAGTGTGCTTTAACAATGACACGTGTTCCTGAAGTAATTGACTGCTGGTACGACTCTGGTGCAATGCCTTTTGCGCAATGGGGCTATCCACATAAAGAGGGCTCTGTCGAGAAATTTAAAGCCGCCTACCCTGCAGACTTCATCTGCGAAGCTATCGATCAGACTCGCGGTTGGTTCTACACCTTGATGACAATCGGAACTTTGGTCTTTGATAAAAGTTCTTACAAGAGCGTTCTCTGTCTTGGACATATTCTCGATAAAGATGGACGCAAGATGAGTAAGCACCTTGGCAATGTCCTTGAGCCAATCTCACTTATGGATCAACATGGCGCCGATGCTGTTCGTTGGTACATGCTGGCCGCAGGATCTCCGTGGTCGGCCCGTCGCGTTGGCCACGATGCTATTTCAGATGTTGTTCGCAAAACCTTACTTACCTATTGGAACACCATCTCTTTCCATGCTCTCTATGCGCAAGCATCTGACTTCGAACTTTCACAGAGCCCCAAGCTGGCAGAGCGTTCCATGATGGATCAATGGATTATCAGCGAACTTAATGCGCTCATCGCTGAAGTTGATGCTGCATATAGCGATTTTGATTCACAGACTGCGGGAAAGGTATTGGCACGCTTTATTGATGATCTCTCTAATTGGTATGTGCGACGTTCACGTCGACGTTTCTGGGATGGCGATCGCGCAGCACTTGCAACCCTCCATGAATGTCTTGTCACGCTGACTCAGTTACTTGCACCAATGGTTCCATTTATTGCAGAGCACACATGGCAGGTACTAGTGCGATCTGCAGATTCAACGGCTGCGGCTTCAGTCCACCTCACAGATTTTCCAATCTCAGACTCTTCGCTGATCAATATCAAGCTCAACGAACAAGTTGCGATGACCAGACGTGTTGTTGAACTCGGACGAGCTGCACGTGCAGAATCTGGAATCAAAATTCGTCAGCCTCTACAACGCGCACTTATTTCAGCGCAAGGATGGGCGCAGTTGCCAGTTGATATGAAATCTCAGATCTCTGATGAGCTCAATGTTCTCGACCTTGAAGATATTGCCCATGCGGATGGAGATCTAGTCGATATCTCAGTGAAAGCTAACTTCAAATCACTCGGCGCTAAATACGGCAAGGCTGTCCAGGATGTTGCAAAGTTGATTAGCGCAGCTGATCCGACAAGTCTCGTTAAGGGCCTTCGCGCTACAGGTTCTGCCACAGTGGGAAGTTTTGATATCGAACTCGATGATCTTGTCATTACCGAAGTTCCTAAGAGCGGTTGGATGGTTGCAAGCCATGATGGCGAATCTGTCGCACTCGATCTTGCTCTATCTCCCGCTCTCATCGCATCGGGCAATGTACGAGAGGTAATTCGCCTTATTCAGGAGCGACGCAAGAGCGATGGCTTTGACATCTCAGACCGCATCTCTGTTCGCTGGAACTCTCCAAAGGAGCTTGCAGAAACCATCTCCCAGAGCGCAGCTCATATCTCAGATGAAGTTCTAGCTATCAGCTTTGACTTTGATGCAAGCGTTGCAATTGAGGAGAATGAACTTGGCGTTGGTGTCGCGCTCTCTAAAGCGTAAGAGTTACAGGAGCTTCGAGATTACAAGTTGAGCATAATTGATTGCAAGCAGCACAACGATAAATGAAAGATCGAGCGCGACGCCACCGATACGAAGTGGTGGAATAAAACGCTGCACAAAACGCATTGGCTTATCAGTGATCGAGTAAATAAATTCAAAGATCGCCAAGAGGAACGCGTTGGGGCGCCAGTTGCGTGCAAACATTCGGATGTAATCGATGATGATGCGAGCGAAAAGCGCGAGCCTAAAGAGCGCAAGGATCTGGATAAGGATTGATGCAAGCATTATGAAGTGATCAGCTCTGGTTGAAGAATGTTGCTTGTGCAGCAGTCTTCTCTTCATTGCTCACATTGACATTTGCAGGTGAGAGCAAGAAAACCTTGAGGCTAATACGTTCGATACGCCCGTTGAGTCCGAATACAAGACCACTGGCGAAGTCAACAAGGCGCTTGCGTTCGCTCTCTTCCATATCATCGAGATTGATGATGACGGGATTTCCTTCGCGGAAGTACTCGCCAACTTTGCGAGCCTCTGAATATGAACGAGGTTGCAAAGTCATGATGTTGTAAGAGGATGGCGCATCATCAATAAGAGCCGGTTGTGATGCCGCAGATTGATGTGACCCAAGAACTGTGACACCGGTGCGTTCGCGTGATGGTCGAGCAACTGCGGCACGAGCTGGAACTTCGGAAACTATGGTCTCTTCATCTGTATCGACGAGGCCAAGGAAGCCCATCATTTTATTAAGTGCTGACATGCGACAAGGCTACTCGCGCGGGGCGCGTGAGCCGAGGATTGAGCTGCCAACGCGAATATGTGTCGCACCGCAATCCATCGCAATTTCATAATCGCCGGACATACCTGCCGATAGCGATGTTGCCCCTGGATATCGGCTGATAAATCTGCGATGGATGTGCGAGATTTCGGTAAATGCTTTCCGAGGATCTGCACTTACTGGTGGAACGCACATGAGTCCCAATAACGTCAGATTGGCTGTGGCCATTACCTGTTCTGCAAGAGCTGGCAGATCTGCTTCCAACAATCCCCCACGTGATGGATCCCCATCGAGGGAGATTTGGAGAAAAACATCTACATTTTTCTCAGCGGCCGTCGCGAGTTTAGAGATGTGTCCTGCATTATCAAGTGAATGAATGACATCAGCCCACGATGCGATATCCCGTAATTTGCGACTCTGAATTCCACCCTGGAAGTGCCACGTCGCATCGACGACCGCTGACTTTTCGACCCCTTCTTCACTCCGATTTTCGCCAAAGTTTCGAACACCTAACTCGTGAAGGATCTCTACATCACTTGCTGGATACGTCTTTGTCACCACAATAAGAGTGACATCAGATCGAGAAATCTTGCTCTGCACCTGGCCCAGCCGCTCTGCAAGTTCTTCGCGACGACTCATAAGGAAATTATCCCAGCTTGTCGACCCGTAACTCCATCTCGGCGATATGAGAAGAGCTCTGGATTTTCGACAGTGCAGGAAAACTCATCGCGAATTTCAACACCTTGGCCTGTGAGAACTGCTCGAAGTGCTGCAGGCAGATCAAGAGAGACGTTGCCATGAGTCGTCCTAGATGCTGCTGCGGGATGGAGCGCGATCACTTCATCATAAATTTCTTGTGAAACTTCATAACAAGACCCGCAGATTGAGGGGCCAATGATTGCTCTTATATCTGTAGATCCCATATCTCTCATCACTTCGAGAGTATTGAGAGTGACACCATTAACGAGTCCTTTGCGACCTAAGTGCACTGCTGCAACAGATTCTGCAGAGTGCAGAAGCAGAGGAATGCAATCGGCAACTTGGACTGCAAGTGAAATACCAGGAATTCCGGTAACCAATGAATCTGCGGTGGGATCCTCATCAGTGACAGATTCAATTATTGCTACGCCATTGCCATGTACTTGGTTCATATATTGAATTGGCCCAACGTCATGCACAAGGGAAGCGCGGTTTGCTAAGACAATTGATGGCTCATCGGTGACATGCAGGCCAAGGTTGAGAGATGCAAAAGCACCGGTGCTTGAGCCCCCAGTGCGATTGGTAAAGCGGTACTTCATTGAAAGGTTGGCTATTACTTCATGAAATCTGGAACATCAATTTCATCTTCAGAGATGAGCTCTTCGAAGGTAACTCGCTTACGCGGTGCTGATGAGTCAAGATCGAGCGCAACTGAGAGCGGGTCATTAGATGGGATGGGATCTGCATTTCCGCCCAAGGTTGTTGCATTTATTACCGGCATATCAACCTTCTTAGGTTCGCCACCTGCAAAACCAGCGGCTATGACGGTAATACGCACCTCATCGCCTAGTGCATCATCGATAGTTGTACCGAAGATAATACGAGCATCAGGATGAGCAGCTGCTTGAACAAGTTCGCAGGCCTCGTTGATTTCAAAGAGTCCGAGATCTGATCCACCAGCTACTGAAAGTAGGACACCCATTGCGCCATCGATAGATGCTTCAAGGAGTGGGCTAGAGATTGCAAGTTCTGCTGCGCGAGTTGCACGGTTTTCACCACGTGCAGAGCCAATACCCATAAGAGCAGAGCCCGCATCAGTCATCACAGTTTTAACATCGGCAAAGTCAAGGTTGATAAGTCCAGGTTGTGTAATGATTTCAGTAATTCCTTGTACGCCAGAGAGAAGAACTTGATCTGCGCTCTTGAAAGCATCAACGGCAGTGATAGAACGATCTGAGATTGCAAGGAGGCGATCATTAGGAATAACAATCAGAGTATCTACTTGCTCGCGTAGAAGTTCGATTCCTTCATCAGCTTGACGCGTACGAATCTTTCCTTCAAATGAGAACGGCTTTGTCACTACGCCAATAGTGAGAGCGCCAAGATCACGTGCAATCTTTGCAACGATTGGTGCACCGCCTGTACCTGTTCCGCCACCTTCTCCAGCAGTAACAAAGACCATATCTGCACCACGAAGAATTTCTTCGATCTCTTCAATGTGATCAATTGCAGCCTGTCTTCCTTTTTCAGGAGCAGCACCTGCACCAAGACCCTTCGTTGATGCACGACCAATATCAAGTTTTACATCTGCATCACTCATTAATAAATGTTGTGCATCTGTATTGATAGCGATGAACTCGACGCCTTTTAATCCAACATCAATCATGCGATTGATTGCGTTTACTCCGCCGCCGCCGATACCGACAACTTTGATGACAGCTAAGTAATTCTGTGGTGCAGCCACGTGAGTCCCCCTTAAGAACTGTAAACCTCTACTTGAGGCATACATTTCTACTCTCTATATGGCGGTCAAGGTATGTCGTAAGGAGTGAGTAATCAAAGACCGCCACGAACTATTTTCTCAACTTCTACTTGATACATTTCAAATGTTTATCTGAGAAATTTTATTTCACTATTGGTGCATGAGGTGCACTGATATCTATTCTCTTAATATTTTTATTTTCTGGAAGTGCGATAAGTGCGTTAATTACTTGGATTTTGAGGGCTGTCTTCTCATTCTTGCCCCACGCGATTTGTAGATCACGGCCATCGACTGTCAGATGAAGCAAGAAGCTGGCGCTATCGCGAGCCGAGAGTGAAGTCACTTCCGATTTGAAACTATCAGGAAGGGATTGGAACAGAGCGACAGCGGACAATCCAATCGCTGGATCGGCAGCAGAGACAGTTGGAAGATTTCCTCCCGAGAATCCCGGCAATACAAAGATCTTGCCAGTGGAGTCAATCGTTGAACCATTGAAATAAGCTGCCGGCGATCGTGGTGTCACCGCAATCTCGACATGACCGCTGAGCCAATGACGTGAAATATCAACCGATTGAACCCAATCAATCGAATCAAGTCGAGTCGCAATTGCTCGTGGCTCTACTCGTGCGAGCTTCTCCCCCGGTGCGATATCGATACTCTGCGCAATTTGAACCTTGCTATCAGATGTAGGTGCGCCAGTAATAGTTACAGTTGAAACTGCGAATACTGATGACCATGCAAAGAGGTAGACCAATCCAACAAAGAGCGCTGCAGCGGCTCCAGTTGCCAATGAGAATCGAGAAATCTTACGCAAAGCGACGTTGCAATCCCTCGGCAATAATGGGTGCAAGTGAATTTACGTCTCCAGCACCCAATGTAAAGATGACATCTCCAGGTTGTGCCATCTCGATCACGCGGTCTGCAGCTGCTGCAAAATTAGGAATGTAACTTCCTTTCGTCATCTTCCCCGCAATCAAGGATGATGTAACACCGTGAATGGGCTTCTCGCTCGCAGCATAAATTTCAAGCAAAGTGACATCATCTGCAAGTTCAAGTGCAACCGCGAATTCATTGAGAAAAGCCTGGGTGCGTGAAAAACGATGCGGTTGAAAGATTACAAGTACGCGCCCATCACCGGCATATCGTCGCGCGGCTTCTAGCGTCACTCTTATCTCTGTGGGGTGATGTCCATAGTCATCGATAATGCGAATTCCATGAACTGTGGCAGTAAGTTCGAATCTACGTCCGGCTCCGCGGAAGTTATGTAACCCTTCAAGTAGCTGATGCACGGGTAGTTCAAGCGAAAGGCCCATCGCAAGGCAAGCTGCAGCATTAAGTAAATTGTGATGTCCAGGAACCTGTAATTCAAGATTTCCTACTGCGCTGCCTTTCCACAGCACGCGCGCTTGAGAGCCCATAGGGTTGAGCTGAATCTGATCAATACGCAGATCCGAACCTTCACTTACTCCATAGGAGATTGAAGAGCATGGGATCGAAGATTTACCGAGACGAGCAGAGCCTACGTCGTCAGCGCAGTAAATGAGAAAACCTTGGGGGGAAATGGTCTGCGCAAAACGATCAAAAATTTCAGTGACGGCCTCTGGTGTATGAAAAAAATCAACGTGATCATGTTCGATATTGGTCACAATTGCAGCAAGCGGTTTATATTCAACGAACGAGCCATCTGATTCATCTGCCTCGGCAACAAATATGTCACCTGTCCCGCGATGAGCATTTGAACCTGAAGCGGTAAGCGTTCCACCGATGGCAAATGAAGGGTCGACTCCACACGCTTGCAGTGCGACAGTCATCATTGATGACGTCGTTGTCTTTCCATGTGTACCTGCCACAGCGATACTGCGTGATCCACGCATCAAGAGGGCAAGCGCTTGCGCACGAGTCAGAATCGGAATCGAGCGTTCGACCGCATATGCCATTTCGGAATTTGTCGCAGAGATAGCTGTGGAGTAAATAACAACATCAGCGCCTGCTACATGCGCTGCTTCATGGGTTGAATAAACCTGCGCGCCCAGTGCTTTCAGGGCAACGAGAACTGATGAATCTTTTGCATCGGATCCTGATACTTCAATTCCATCAGAGAGTGCGATGCGCGCCAGCCCGCTCATGCCAGATCCGCCAATACCGATGAAATGGATCTTTTTACCTGTAAGCGAATCCATCTACCTGCCTCCCTGAACTGCGTGCTCGATGAGCGCCACAATCTTAGAAGCCGCCTCGATATCGACAGATGAACCTTCGAGCGAAGTTGCAGCGCTCTTTTTCAGAAGTTGATCTACCTGGGCAATCAGCCAATCGGGTGTGAAGCTCTTCTGCTGAAGTATTTCGGCTCTTCCTTGCGACACGAGATCTTGGCCATTGAGTTCTTGTTCGCCATTTCCAATAGGTAATGGAATGAAGAGCGCATATCTTCCTAGCGTATTTACCTCAGCGCATGTCACAGCGCCACTTCGTGAAATAACAATGTCGGCTGCAAGATAGGCGGTTGCCATATCGGTGATGTAGTTCTGAGCCTTGTAATCGTCAGAAGATTGCGGCAATGAATTGCCCGAACCAACGCCGTGCAAAATTTGAATTCCGGCTGCTTGAAGCTTCGGCTGCGCTGAAGCTATCACCGCATTAATTGCTGCAGATCCTTGAGAGCCTCCGAAGATAAAGATGAGTGGTTTCGAATCTGAGAATCCGAGCGCGCGTTTTGCTTCGAGGCGAGCTCTCTTCCAATCGGCGCTGGCCGCACGAAATGCAATGACAACATCTTCTCGAAGTGGAAGGCCTGAAATCAAAGCATCTGAAAGAACTCCCTCGTGCACAGAATGGCTTACAGCGGTATATCGCGTGAAATGTGCACCCAATCGATTGGCAATTCCAGGTCGTGCATTTGCTTCGTGTATGACGATAGGTGTGCGAGTCAATGCAGCTGCGATATATGCGGGAGCTGAAACGTATCCGCCGAAACCTACGAGCGCATCGGCATCTCGAAGTACTCGCACTGATTGAGCAACTGAACGCAGAAGCGAAAAGGGCACGAGGGCTAAAGATGGGGTGAGAGAACGCGAAATTTTCACCTTGCTAATGAGAGAGAGATGAAATCCTGCATCCGGTACAAGTCGAGTTTCAAGCCCTGATCGTGTTCCGAGAAAAGTAATTTCAGATTGTGGGTAACGAGTACGAAATTCTCGCGCGACAGCCAGCGCTGGTTCGACATGGCCAGCAGTGCCTCCGCCTGCAAGAACGATCTTCTTCACTTGGTCCGTTTCTTTACAATTTCTCTTCGTACTTCAGGATCGCGTAGCGCCGCCCCAGCTACAAAACCGATTGCGCAGATGGTTGCAACAAGGGCTGAGCCACCATACGAGACTAGAGGAAGGGTAACGCCGACAACTGGAAGCACGCTCGTTGCAGAACCAATATTAAGAAATGCTTGGACGGTAATCCAGCACGCAATTCCCGCACATGCGAATCGAACCATAGGCTCTTGTGCGCGAAGAGAGATACGAAAGATTGAATAAATCAAAGTAGTCAGAAGGATGAGAACAAAGAGAGTTCCAATCAACCCCAGCTCTTCACCAATAACAGAAAAGATAAAGTCGGTGTGAGCTTCCGCGAGATTTCCCCACTTCTGTCGACTTCCACCGAGGCCAACTCCGAAGAGCCCACCACTTGCTAGGCCAAGCAAACTATGTGCTGGTTGCCACCCCGCATATTTGTAATCGGCTGGTGCAAAAGGGTTGATGAATACTAGAAAACGAGCAGCACGATACCCCGATGTCACGATAAATCCCGCTAACGCTAAACCACCCAGTGCTGTGATAGCGCCGAATAATCGCAATCTGATGCCTGAAACAAAGAGAAGTCCTGCAAGAATTGCAGCAAGTACAGAGGCTGTTCCGAGGTCGTGCCCGTACATGACAAGCGCCATGATGAGAAGGAATCCTGGACCCATAAGCATAAATACATTCACATTAAATCTTCCAGACTTCTCTTTTCGGGCAAGGAGGAAACTTGCCCAGAGAATCATGAAGAACTTTGCAAACTCACTCGGTTGAACATCAATGATCTTTAAATCAATCCAGTTTGTATTTCCGTTGACAGTCTTACCAACTCCCGGAATTACCAGAACACCTAAGAGAGCGATCGAGATAAGTAGGCCAAGTTTTCCCGCAATTTCCCAACGGGCTACGCTGAGTTTTGAAAGATAACCAGCCAGTGGAATTGATATTGCAACAAATAACAATTGCCTCAAAACGATAGCAAGAGCGGTGCCTTTAGTATCAATTGATTGAATAGAAGATGCTGAGAAGACCATGATCAGTCCCAAGAATGTCAGTGCAGCTGCGCTGACCAAGAGCATATAGAGGTGGTTGACAGGTTTGGCGAGAAAGTGAGTCTCTGTTTTATCTGCCATTGCCAACTACCTTTTCGACTGCTGCTGAGAAGCGATCTCCACGATCGCTATATGAAATAAATTGATCCATCGACGCACAGGCAGGAGCTAACAGGACCGTATCTCCTGATTGTGCGCGGGAAGCTGCAACACGTACGACTTCTTCCATCAGCGAATTATTTGATCCACCTTTGACGTAGTTCGAAGGTGTTTGAATCGCAACAATTTCGATATGCGGAGCTTGCTTGCGAATTTCTTGAGCAATCAACTCTTGATCAGTTCCGATAAGCACAGCAACTTTAACTCGCGCCTTCACTCGCTCTACTAATTCGCCCATAGTTGCGCCCTTAGCTAGACCACCTGCAATCCACACAACAGAAAGCGCAGACATAATGGATGCAGCTGCTGCATGTGGGTTGGTGGCTTTGGAATCATTGATCCACGTAATGCCATCCTTCTCGAGGACTTTCTCGATGCGATGTTTACCCGGCGTAAAAGCCACTATCGCTTGGCGAATTTCCTCATGCCCAACACCGACGGTGCGGGCAAGGCCAGCGGCCGCGAGGGCGTTGGAAACATTATGTGGAACTGTCGGTTTCACTTCGTTGAGTTCGGAAATCATCTCTGCTTCTTGCGGATCTGCGACAAATGCGCGATCAATAAGAAGCTCTTCCACGACCCCAATCTGACCCGGTGCAGGGGTATCTAGGGAAAAGAACACTTTTCTGCCTTGCCAGTGGGATGTACGAGAAACTATTTCTCCGTCATCGCCATTTAGAATTGCGGTCGTAGACTTGTCGAGAATTGAAATTTTATCTGCCGCATAGGCATCGAATGTTCCATGCCAATCTACGTGATCTTCGGCGATATTGAGTATCGCAACTGCAACAAAACTTGGATCTTCCATCCAATGTAATTGAAATGAGGAAAGTTCAAGAACCAGATAATCGTATTTTTCTGAGGATTCAACAGATTCGATGACTGTAGTTCCGACATTGCCACATGCGATTGCGCGGTGGCCGCCGCTGCGAAGCATCTGTGCGCTTAGCTCGACGGTACTTGTCTTGCCATTTGTTCCGGTCAAAGCTATCCACTTTTGCGCGGGATCTTTAACGCTCCATGCGAAATCGATTTCATTGATGAGGGAAAGTCCGGCGTCGCGAGCACGAGTAACCAATGGGTGGTCTTCGCGCCAACCAGGAGAGATAAGGAGTAGATCAAAGTCATTGATTGTGACGGCTACCGGAGTTAGAACTATAAAGCCTTCAACTTCTGTTACTGACTCGTCAACGATGGTGACCATTCCGCCTTTGCGAGAAAGTGCGTGCGCACATGCGACACCGGTGATACCTGCGCCTGCAACAAGAACGCGCTTGTCACGAAGCTGTGAATACAGTGCCTGTGCCATTGAAGTATTAGCCAGCGACCCATTGGGTATAGAAGAGACCAAGCCCAAGTGCAACGCTGAGTCCTGCAATGATCCAAAATCGCAGAACAATTGTCACTTCTCCCCACCCCATTAATTCGAAGTGATGTTGGAGTGGAGCCATCTTAAAGAGTCTCTTGCCGCCAGTTGCCTTGAAGTAGAGCACCTGCAATGCAACGGAAAGCGTGATGATGACGAAGAGGCCACCGAGAGGAATAAGTAGTAACTCTACTCGAAGTGATGTGGCCATTCCTGCTAGTGCGCCACCGAGTGCAAGTGATCCGGTATCTCCCATAAATATTTTGGCTGGAGATGCATTCCACCAGAGAAAGCCAGTGCATGAACCTGCAAATGCGGCGGCAAGAACTGCTAAATCAAGTGGATCACGAACGTTGTAGCAATTACCTGATGCTGCGATTGCACAGCTTTGACCAAATTCCCATACGCCGATTAAGACAAATGCAAGAAATGTCATCACTGATGCTCCAGTTGCAAGACCATCAAGTCCATCAGTGAGATTGACGCCATTACTTGTTGCAGTGACCATAAAAGCTACCCAGATAATCACAAGGACTACTGCCAAGGAGATGCTGGTATCACGAACCGTTGAGAGATGATGAGAAATTGGAGTTAATCCATCAGGATCCGGAAAATGGATCCCGAGATATCCAAATAGGGCAGCGAAGAAAACTTGCCCAATAATCTTCTGCTTTCCGCTGATTCCGCGTGAATTCTGGCGCGAGACTTTCATGTAGTCATCGATAAATCCAACAAGGCCCAAGGCGACAACAAGGCCGAGAATAAGCACTGCAGAAACTGTTACGGAACTTCGAGTAATCAAATGTGCTATCAAATATGAAAAGAGTGAACCGAAGATAATGATGATTCCACCCATGGTCGGGGTACCGCGCTTTGTTTGATGGCTAGATGGACCATCATCGCGAATAATTTGGCCATAGCCACGTCGTGCGAGTACACGGATAAGTGCCGGAGTTGCGAAAAGTGAGAAGAAGAGCGCTAGCGCGCCTGCCACCAAGATAAGTCTCATTCCACTTCGCCTTCCTTAACATTGCTTAACCACTGCTTCGAAATTGCATCTGCCAATATTTCCAACCTCTCGGAACGAGAGGCTTTTACAAGGACAACATCGCCCTTGTTGAGGTTCTTCGCAACTTCGACTGCAGCATCGATATCTACGCAACGATGCACGGTCGTGTCACTCGTTGAAGAGATTGTGGAAGCATATTCAGGAGCTCCTACGCAGACGAGGTGATCTATTCCAAGTTCCGATGCAAGGGTGCCAATAGCGGCGTGATCAGCGCTCGATGACTCGCCGAGTTCATGCATCTTTCCTAAGAAGGCCCATGATTCTCCCCCTCGTTCTTGAGCAAAGAGGACAAGAGTCGAAAGTGCGGCAGCCGTAGCTTCGGGACTGGCGTTATACGCATCGTTGATAAGTACAAGAGATGGAAGCTCTTCAATTTCCATTCTCCATTTAGCCTGAGATTCAGCAGTTGAAAGTCCGCTAGCAATTTGATCGAGCGAGAATCCCAAGACAGTTGCCACCGCAGCAACTGCGAGTGCATTAGCTACTTGATGGAGTCCGACGATGCGAAGTCCAACTGCACTTCTTCCTTCAGGTGTGATGAGATCAAAATGTGCTCGGCCTTCTCGAACTTCAATATCTGTTGCACGAATATCACATTCGCTGGATTCGCCAAAGGTAAGTGTCTTACCCTTATGTAACGCCGCCATTGCTGGTGTGTAGTCATCATATGTCCCAAGAATTGCCACACCCTCAGCGCTAAGAGATTGGACAAGTTCTGATTTAGTTTCTGCGATTGCTTGGATAGATCCAAATTCACCAAGATGAGCAGTGCCCACTTTAAGAACTACTCCGATATTGGGTTGAGCAATGGTGCTCAAATGTGCAATATCGCCTGTATGGCGAGCTCCCATTTCGACAATGCAGTACTTTGTCGATTCTGTGCATTGTAAGAGTGAGATAGGAGCACCAATCTCATTATTAAAGTTCCCATGTGGAGCCACAGTTTCTGCTGCGGAAGAGAGGATTGAAGCTAACAACTCTTTGGCAGTTGTCTTGCCCTGCGAACCTGTAATACCAATCACTGTAAGGTTGAGGAGATTACTACGGACATGTTGCGCAAGTTTGCCAAGAGCAATGACAACATCTTTTACGAGAATATGTGGCTGATCTACCGCACGTGAAGTAAGAGCGAGTACTGCTCCATTCGCAAATGCATCTGCAACAAAGCTATGTCCGTCTACGTTTTCACCTTGCAGTGCAAGAAAGAGCGAACCTTGAGTAGCTATTCGAGAATCAATTACGGGGGCCCCAGTTACAACGACATCCTCGCCATGCAGGGTTCCGTTCACAACTGCGGCAATTACAGACGCCTTCATCGCGATCATGGTCGCGCCTCGATTGCTTGTGCCAAATGAATACGGTCATCAAATGGCATTACTACGCCTTGAATTTCTTGCCCGCTCTCATGGCCTTTGCCAAGTACAAGGACTGTGTCGCCTGGTTGGGCCAAGCTCGTTGCATAAGCAATCGCTGCGGATCGATCTTCAATAATGCGCGAAGGCTCTGATATCGAGAGCTGACCAATCATCTGTTCAAGAATTTTTGATGGCGCTTCCGAACGAGGATTATCGCTGGTAAACACTGAGATATCTGATCCTTGTGCAAGGGCAGCTCCCATTAAAGGACGTTTTGAGGCATCGCGATCTCCACCGCATCCAAGCACAGCGATAATTTTACCTGAGGTGAAATCACGAGCTGCTGCTAAAACATTAGCGACTGCATCTGGGCTGTGCGCATAGTCAACGAGTGCTTTAAAACCCTGTCCAAGTGAGACAGATTCGAGTCGCCCTGGAGCACCGAGAAGTTGTGGGGTAATTGCTGCTAGTTCGACAGGATCTATTCCGCACTCACATGCGATTGCAATTGCCATTAAAAGATTATCAAGGTTGTAGCTGCCAAAAAGTTTAGTTTTGGATTCAATCAAGATTCCACCTGAACCACGAATACTAAATTCCGCACCCGTAGTAGTTTCAGTGCTTTCTATGAAGTGCCACGTTGCGCTCTTATTGCTACGCGATACTGAGGTTACAGGAACTGTTGCAATGCCTGCCAATCTTTGGCCATACTCCGAATCCACATTGATAAATGCCTGTTCTGTGTAATGTGGCGTAAAGAGTGCAGCTTTTGCTTTGAAGTAGGACTCCATATCATGGTGAAAATCCAGGTGATCTTGCGAGAGATTGGTAAAGGCAGAGATTGCGAAGTGCGATCCATTTACTCGTTGCAAAGCGAGAGCATGACTTGAAACTTCCATCACTAGGTGACGCATATGACGCTCTCGCATCGCTGCAGCAAGTGCTTGGAGTTCTGTCGCTTCAGGAGTAGTTCGAGAACTGGGAATAACATCTAACCCAATGCGGGTCTCTACCGTGCCGATCAAACCGGTATCTCGGCCGACTGCTTCAAAGATTTGATAGAGAAGCGTTGAGACAGTGGTCTTTCCATTTGTTCCTGTAATTCCAATACTCTGCATGTCACGTGTCGGGTATCGATAGAGCGATGCTGCGATAAGCGCGGCTGCGTTTCGCACATCCTTGACGACCAGAGTCAGTAGATCAGTAACCATCTCGGCACCGACTTCATCAGTAACAACAGCAACAGCCCCACGATTTCTAGCGCTCTCTGCAAATGACGCACCGTGTACATGTGCGCCAGGAATTGCGATAAAGAGATCACCGACTTCTATATCACTGTCGTGATGCGTTACTCCGGTGAAGGTAAGTGTTGTATCACCTGCATAAACTGCCCCAACGAGCTGCGCTGCATCAGCGAGCGAAGCTGCGAAGGTCTCGAGTGGACGAATCATTGCTTCTTAACGCTCACCAGTGTCGCACGCGGATGTGTGAGTTCTGCCTGTGTCAATGCGACAGGAAGAACTGTGGTTCCGGTGGGCGGAACGTGTTCTGATTGAAGAACAAATGTCATTACCTTCTTAAAGACTGGACCACACAGCGCTCCACCGAAGTGACCATTACGTGGAGATTGCAAAGTGACGCTTATGACATATCGAGGTGCATCTGCTGGTGCGAAACCAATAAATGAAGCTGTGTAGCCGCTATATCTTCCAGTTGCAGGATCAACGCGCATAGCCGTTCCCGTCTTACCTGCGACGCGATAGCCAGGAATCGCAGCACTTGGTGCCGTACCTTCTGCCGAAACAACGCTCTCCATCATCAAACGAAGTTTGATTGCAGTATCTTCACTAATCACGCGAGTACTTGTACTAGTTGTATTTGGGGTGAAGTGACCAGATGCATCACTTGTTCCCGCAATGACAGTTGGTGAAACACGAACTCCATTATTTGCAACTGTTGCGAAGACGCTCGTCGCCTGCATAGCTGTGACTGAATATCCCTGTCCAAAGGCAACAGTAGGTGCAGTTGTTCCGGACCATTGAGCCACTGCAAGAAGGAGTCCTGCGGACTCGCCCGGCAGACCTGAACCCGTGGTTGATCCAATCCCGAATTTTCTCAAGTAGCTATATAAAGTGTCATTCTTCATTGTTTCACCAACTTGAATGGTTCCTGTATTACTTGACACTGCCAGAATTCCAGAAGTCGTGAGCTGTTCGGTTGCATGAGGATTGTGATCGCTGAAAGTGGTGCCCGCGCGTTTTAACTTGTAAGGAACAGTGAAGACCGTAAGCGGTGTAATTGTCTTTTCCTCGAGCGCAGCAGCCATAGTCATGACCTTGCCTGTCGAACCTGGTTCATACACATCTTGTACTGATGGATTTCTCATGGATTCGAGAGTTACAGTCTTGGTGTTATTAGGATCAAAAGTTGGCGAAGTTGCATGAGCAATAATTGCGCCAGTTTTTGGATCCATCACGATGACCGTACCGCTGACAGCACCTGAGCTCTTAACTGCATCTGCAATCGCTTTGGCTGCAACCCATTGCACATCGCGGTCGACTGTGAGGCGGACATTTGTACCGGCTTTTGCAGCAACGATTTCGCGCTGTGAGCCGGGAATCTCTGCCCCGTATCCGCTTGCAAATGAATACTTTCCATCTGTTCCTGTGATGACAGAGTTCATGCTGGATTCAAGACCGGTGGCACCGACTCCATCTGCACGCACAAATCCAACAAGTGAAGAAATCAATTGACCGGACGGATAATCGCGAATATAGGCGCGTTCTGGGAAGAATCCGATGATGCGTTGATCAAAATGTTTATTATCTAGGACCTTGTTGTAATCATAAATTGCTTGTGTGAGTTGCTCCCAGATTGCTGGAGCACCATTTTTAAGAACCATTGAGTATCTACGTGTTCCGGTAATGCTGCTCAGAACGTCAGCGACTGGAAGTCCCAAAATTGGAGCCACGAAGTTTGCAACGCGTGCCGGATCGGTAATTTGAGTTTGATCTACAACGATGCTGATTTCCGAGACGCTCCGAGCAAAGGCAACACCGTTCACATCAGTGATAGCTCCACGTGGCGCTGGGATAACGCGAGTTGACTGCATCTCATTGGCAGCCTTTGCTTGATAACTGCTTGCTTCAACGACCTGCACACGAAAGAGCTGGCATGCCAAGAGAGAGAAGAGAATAAATATTGCAACAACAAGAATCTTAATCCGAGACTTTGCAAGTAGGAGATTACCCATGTGTAACTCCAGAATCTTGGACCGCTAGATTGAGAAACACTGGCGTCTCTGAGGGACGCATACCCAAAGCTGCTGCAGCTGCTGCAAGTTTTTCCGGTGCTGCATGCGAGTCGATTTGAAGGTTAATTGCATCGCGTTGATCAGCGACCGCCTTCGCTTCTGACTTGAGGTTGGAGAGTGTGAATGCATCTTGTGCAAGCAAGGTATTAATCCCAAGAAGAACTAAGAATCCAACTAAACCCACGACCGTGAGAAATGTTGCAAAATACTTATGTGTTGCTCGAGCTCCTGGGGTAATTTCTGGGAAAAGTCCTGAAATTACATCTGCCGTGCGTTCAGATACCGGCTTCTTTACTTGTGCAACTTTCGACGGCTTAGCCAACGGACGAGCTGTCGAAACTTTGCGTGCAATTGCAAGTGCCATTACGCAGCCACCTTTTCAATTGCACGAAGGCGAACTGATGCCGAACGAGGGTTAGATTCGAGTTCTTCTGCAGTGGGAGTCTCACTTGAGCGGAAGACAAGAGAGAACTTCGCTGCATATTCAGGCAATTCAACGGGGAGATTTCGTGGAGACTTTGAAGTAGAAGCTTCTGCAAAAATTTCCTTCACGATTCGATCTTCGAGAGATTGGAATGACATCACCACAAGGCGACCGCCCACCATAAGTAGTTCTAGCGCATCAGGCAGAGCGCGGGTAATTGCACCAAGTTCATCATTGGCCTCGATGCGAAGCGCTTGGAATGTGCGCTTTGCAGGATTGCCACCAGTGCGACGTGTGGCCGCAGGAATGCTGTTCTTTACAAGGGTCGCAAGCTCAGTAGTTGAGTTCAAAGGTGCCTTCGCGCGCGCCTTCACAATATTTTCAACGATGCGCGTTGCAAACTTCTCTTCACCATACGTACGCAATATCTGTACAAGCTTGCCTGGCTCGTATGTATTAACAATCTCTGAGGCTGTAATTCCACGGCTGCGATCCATACGCATATCAAGTGGTGCATCGTGTGAATACGAGAAACCGCGTTCTGATTCATCTAACTGGATTGATGAGACTCCAAGGTCGAAAAGTGCACCATTTATATGGGTATACCCAAAGCCCTCTACAACGCTTGAAATTTGATCAAAGACGTTATGTGCAGTCTTAAGGCGATCTGCAAATGGTGCAAGTCGCTTCGTTGATCGCTCGAGCGCTATTTCATCGCGATCGATTCCGATAACGGTGAGATTTTCAAATCTTTGCAACAGAGCCTCTGTGTGTCCACCAAGCCCGAGAGTTCCATCAACGATGACTGGTTTTTCAGATGAAAGAATTGCAGGGGCGAGAAGATCGACACATCGATCGCGCATTACAGATATATGTTGCATCTTCTGCCCCGTTCTTTGGTCGTGCCTTCTGCAAAAACTTTCGAGCGCTCATCTCTGGTCACCGCCGGCCGACGGATCTTTTTCAGTAGCGACGCCGGGGAAGGGACGTCGCTGCCGGCCTAACATGGATGGAAAGGTCGGCGGTGGCCACAAATGAGCGCTCTATGTAGTTGTGTTGTGCTGTACTTCTTATGCAGTTGTACTTCTGCTGACTAAATGTTTTTTGCTGATGTTTTAAAAAAGTCCCGGAAAAACTTCTTCAGAAACATCAGCAAAACTCTTTTCGCGATCAGCGAGGTAATCGCTCCATGCAGCGCTATCCCAAATTTCGACGCGAGTATTTGCACCGATGACGACGCACTCTTTTTCAAGACCTGCATATGTGCGAAGACCTTGTGGGATGGTGACGCGACCTTGACGGTCGGGAATTTCATCGTGTGCGCCTGCAAACATCACACGTTGGTAATCGCGAGCGCTCTTTGCAGTCACAGGTGCTTGGCGCAACGTTTCTGTGATCGTTGCGAATTCAGATGCTGGGAAGACATAGAGGCATCGCTCTTGTCCCTTGGTAATCACAAGGCCAGCTGAGAGATCGTCGCGGAATTTGGCGGGAAGGATGAGGCGACCCTTTTCATCAAGGCGCGGTTCATGAGTTCCAAGAAACACTCGTGTTTACCGCCTTCCCCAAGGTCGTTGAGCGTGAAATTCCCGCTCAATTCCCCACTTTACACCACTTTCCCCCTTTTTTCACCACTTTCTGCCATTTATTTCCCTAGCCCTCCCCACCACTTCCCACGGTTTTTGGCCATGAAAAAAGCCCCGACCTCAGGTCAGGGCTAGGCGAAGCTGGTCTACTTACTGAAAGTTACGACGATCCCAACGCTCTTCAAGGCGAGCTGTGAGTGATTTACGAGCTGCCTTATTACGGCCTCGCCCTGGCAAAGGCCTGCTAATGGAGCGGATAAGAAGCAGGACTCCAGTGAGGGCAATGACAAAGCCGAGCGCTCCGATCAGGGTTGTTTTGGCGACAAGGCCAGCAAAGATGATTGCGATTCCTGCGAAGGTGACGAGGGTTCCAAGCAGAAGGCGTGGACGTGGCGGCGCCATAGTGGCTCCAGCAAGTCGTGACTCTAGGCGTGGGTCATCTGTGGCGAGAGCTTCTTCCATCTCAGCCAGGAGGCGACGTTCGCGATCAGATAGAGCCATATAGAGAGAATAGAACAGTTCGCAATTGTGCGCTACTCAGCGTCATCTGAACTCTTTTCACGCTTAATCAGGCGCCCAGGACGCACACTTGCCCCGCCAAATCGAGCCTTCGCCTTATCGATAGCGGTATCTGCCTCTCGCCATCCAAATTCGCGGGCGCCGAGTTCGAGTTGTTGGGGCACACCATCTTGAAGGTTCCCCAGTGAGACTCCTACCAATCGAATCCGCGCGCCTTCATTATTGAGAGCTAGATATAACTTTTTCACAATGTCATATGTCTCGTGAGTGCTATCAATTCCAAGTGGCACCGTCTTTGAACGCGTGATCGATGTGAAATCTGCAAATTTAATTTTGATGGTGATGGTCTTTGCGAAGAGGTTTGCTTCACGCAACCGCGCAGTCGCTTTCTCGGTCATGCGCAGAAATTCGCGCAAGAGTTCTTCAGGGCTATCAATGTCGCGTGAGAATGTCTCTTCATTGCCGATACTTTTTTCAGGTTCATTAACGACAACATCGCGGTAATCGCGCCCCCATGCAAGCTCATAGAGAGATTCACCGGTTGCATCACCGAGCGCCCGAATCAGTGTGGAGCGCGGAGTATTGGCGATATCAGCAACGGTATGGAGCCCTAAGCGATCGAGGGATTCGGCAGTCTTTGGCCCCACGCCCCAGATTGCGCGTACTGGAAGTGGATGCAGAAATTGAATAATGCGATCAGATTTAATTTCAAGCATTCCATTGGGTTTGCAATGTTGTGATGCAAGTTTTGCAATGAACTTCGATGGCGCAATTCCCACAGAACAGGTAATGCCTTCCTCTTTCTCTACTTGTTCTCGAATCTTTGCTGCGATCTCGCGCCCTGTGCCAAATAACTTCTGCGAACCTGTGACATCGAGAAAAGCTTCATCGAGTGAGATGGGTTCAACGAGTGGCGTATAGGAATTAAAGATTGCCATGATGCGCTGTGAAATTTCAGAGTACCTGTGATGTTCGGGTGCAATAAAGATTGCATGCGGCGCCATTCGCTTTGCCCGTCCCACTGGCATTGCAGCCCTGATTCCAAATTTGCGAGCCTCATAATTTGCTGACAGGACTACCCCGCGAACGCCAGCGCCAACAACGAGGGCCTTACCTTTATATTGCGGATTATCGAGTTCGGCGACAGATGCATAAAAGGCATCCATATCGACATGCAAGATCGTGGATTCTTCTACTTCTTCCGCGGTCATATCGCCACACTATCTGCTTGAGCGCGCCATCTTTCGTAGGCAAGGCGTAAGTCCCACACTGCTGTTGCGCGAATAGATATGCCACGTGCACCTGTGCGACGAGTCTGTCCGCGCACCAAGAGAAGCGATGTCGAATACAAGGTTGATGCATGATCGACTTGTGCATCGGGAAAGAATGTCGAATCGCTGCAGCCATAGCCATCATCGAGAGTTAAGAAGATAACGCGGCGACCCGAACGCACCGGCGGAGTTTGTAGCGCCACTTTTACACCAGCAACAAGTACTGATGAATTAGAACGTAGAGCAAGCAAGTCGGAGGATTTCACAGCGCCGATTGCATTGAGAAATGGCGCATAGAAGCTGAGCATATGTTGGGTGACATCCATGCCTAGACGTTCGACTTCGCTGCGCACTTTCTCGGCCGTATTCATTGGTTGTAAGCCGCTGCTTTCAAGAGCAGGCGCTGCAAAGCCAAATGTCATCTGCGACCCCGGAAGATTAGCCACTGGTGATTTCTGTAGATCGTTAAAGTGCAACAATAAATCGCGTTGGTTGGTGTGAATCGAATCGAATGCGCCGGTCATAATTAAATTTTCAACCACCGGTGTTGATGCACCTGACCTGCGAAAGAAATCTGCAAGGTCGATGTAAGGCTGGCCTGTAATAATTGATGCAATCTCTTTCTCGGATATTCCTGCCACAGTTGAGAAGGCGATACGCACTGCATCGCCATCGAGTGTGCGCTCGACGCGGTAATCCAGAGATGACTTGTTGATATCAAGAGGTGCAATACCCACACCGATTTGGCGCGCTTCATCGAGCAGTAACCGCTTGGGATACATGCCGGGATCGTGGGTCAATACACCTGCGATAAATGCAGCAGGATGATGAGTCTTAAGCCATGCCGATTGATATGTAGGCAGCGCAAAGGCAGCCGCATGTGCCTTACAG
>CAIMXQ010000082.1 GCA_903845465.1 uncultured Actinomycetes bacterium | reverse complement strand
TTCTCTGGCTTGTAAGAGATATCAGGGCGCATTGAGTAATACAAAGGATCTGTGTAAGGAACAACGGTATTGAGACCATCGTTACCACCATACAAAGTAACGACAACAACAATTGGTGTTCCAAGTGGAAGTGGTCTTGCAATTGCGGCCTGTGCGATATCGCTGATGCTCAGCATCGCAGCACTTGCACCTACCGTTGCAGCACCAGATAATTGAAGGAACTTACGGCGCGAAATAGTATCCATGGTTCTCCCTAAGCGTTCACAACGAATTCAGGGCTGCAGACAGCCAAGGTGAAGAATTGAGGAAGATCATCTTTAGCATTCGTTAAAACTGTAAAAGTTCGCGTACTAAGGTCATAAATACCTAGCAAATCTTTTATGTAATCGATCCGTTTTTCTGGAGAAACCGCTCTCAGTGCACTGAAATCAATCTGCTTTGCAAGTGTGGATGCAAAAGAGATTCTAAATTGCGCACTTGCTGATGAGAGCCATGCTTCATCTGTGGGCCAACCACCAACATTGGGCGGTAAGAATGGAACTTGTGACATTTTTAGTAAGTGCCCTAATGAAAAATTTCTTGGAGATAGCTTTGATGGCTGTATCGCGAAAGCTCGGCAGATGGCGATAAACCATTCAACTGGCTGACGAACTACGCTGTATTGAGGATTTGAAAGCGCACCATTGGAGACAAGTGCCTTCACAGCACTTGCGATATCGCGACTAGCTAAAGCTGTCTGCACTCCAAACTTTGTATCAACCTCACTAGTAGATGAGATAAAGCGGAACCAGAGTCTCTCTGTAATAAATCGTGCGTTCTCCTCGCGAGAGACAATTAAATCTGTGGCACTGTCGCCATCGAGTGGAGTGTTTGAACCGAATAGCTTGACGGGATCTCCATCGTGTCGCTTCGGATTGAATGTGACCACACCAGTACTGCGCACAACTTGATACCCAGTAAAAGCTCGAGCAACTGCCTTCACATCATCTTCACTGTAATTATTAACACCGAGTGCAAAAAGCTCCATAAATTCCCGTGAGAGATTTTCGTTGGGTGAACCCTTAACACTGTCATTTCCGTCTAACCAAATTTGAAGTGCGCCATCATGAAACATCGCATGGGCCATAGTGCGGAAATTTCCCAATGCATTACTGCGCAAAGTTTGATTCTGATTAAACATCGGTAGAGCAAAATTGACTTTGTCAATCGATGTCGCCCAATGACCGTGCCAGAACCATGTCATTCGTTCAACTAACGGGTTCTTCGCAACCGCCATTCGATCTAACCACCAGAGAGTGAGATCTTCACTCTGGGCTTTCATCGCTGTGTTAAATGCCTTTGTTGCAACGGCATTGCCAGGAGAGGGCCTAGAACCTAAATCAGGAAGAGCTGGCATTGGCAGAGCATCGAGTGCTGAATCAGATACCGATGCATTTAATAAATTCTTTGCACTCGTTGAAAATCCAGCTGCGAGAGCTTCGGAAAACTGTCCAGGAAGTGGGCCAAAGGCAAAACGCGCATAAAGTCGTGATAATTCAAGGCGCTGGGCTTCCATGCCGAAACGGTAAGGCTTAATGGTTTGCGATGTAAGGTTTCACTATGAATTCAAAGAAACTTCTCCGGGAACAGATTATTAACAAGGCTGTAGTTCACGGCAAAGTTATTTTGTCATCAGGGAAAGAAGCCGATTACTACGTAGATCTTCGTCGCGTCACACTCGATCATGTTGCAGCACCCCTTGTTGGTGAGGTAATGCTCGAACTGACAAAAGACCTTGACTACGAGGCCGTAGGTGGGCTTACCCTCGGTGCCGATCCTGTCGCCACAGCAATGATGCATGTTGCAGCCTCACAGGCGCGCGCAATCGATTCTTTTGTCGTTCGCAAAGCCGAGAAAGCTCACGGGCTACAACGTCGCATCGAAGGCCCTGATGTAAAAGGCAAGAAAGTTCTCGCAGTTGAAGATACTTCGACAACAGGTGGCTCAGTTCTCACAGCCGTTGAAGCGTTGAAGGAAGCTGGCGCAATAGTTGTTGGCGTTGCAGTGATTGTCGAACGTGGAGCTAAACAAGCAATCCTCGATGCAGGTTATAAATATTATGCGGCGTACTCGCTACAAGATTTAGGTTTGTAACTACCTAATCAAGAATTAAGAGTGATGCTTGCGAGTACTCCACTCGCGGAAGAATTCGATTGCAACTGGAATAAAACTGATCACCACAATTAGCGCTACAACAGGTAAGAGATATTTATCGACCGATCCTTTGAGTTTCTCTCCAACGACATAACCAATTCCGAGCACAAGTTCAGTCCACAGAAGACCACCCAGCGCATTCCAGATGAAGAATCTCTTTGCTGAGATATGTGTAATGCCAGCCATTGGGTTAACCAATGTGCGAATTACAGGAATAAATCTTGCCAAGACCAATGCGCGACCTACTCCGTATTTCAGTAACCATTTCTCGGTAGATGCAACCCGTTGTTGATTAAAGATACGACCGTCGGGGCGATCAAATAATGTACGACCAAAGACTGCACCGAGCATGTGCCCAACTTGCGCACCGATAATTGCGGCAAGAGGTGCACCAATAAATAACGGAAGTGTTTTCAGATGTGCCCCGCCTAAAATCGCAGCGCCTGAACCAGAAGCTGCAACACCTGCAACAAAGAGAAGTGAATCACCAGGAAAAGCGAGCCCGATAAGCAGCCCAGTTTCAGCAAAGATGATTGCAAGAACGCCAATGAGACCTAAATCAGCAACTACCGAATGTGCATCAAAGAGATTCGCAGCGATATTCATACCCACGAGGATACGCGATGAACCTTAAATTGCAGCCGTTGTTTCGCGCACCATCAGGCTCAGAGGAACAACAATTTTGCGCCGTTCAATCGAGGGGTTAGCCACTTCTGCAATAGCTGCAGCTGCAGCAACCTGCCCCTCAAATTGCGGAGGCTGAGAAACTGTTGTCAAACCAATGTATTGCGCAATATCGTGATCATCAAAACCAATAACCGAGATATCTTCAGGTACGCGCATGCCTTTGTTACGAATAGCTTTCATGGCACCAAATGCCATCTCATCTGAATGACAAAAAATTGCTGTCGGCAACTTCTTTCGCCGCAAGAATGATTCCATTGCAATTTCAGAAGTGTAAATATTAAAGTCACCGTGAATTTCAAGGTTAGGGTTCCACTCAACACCAACTTCATTGAGCGCTTCTATATAACCTTTACTGCGATTGCTAGATACATCGAAGTTATATGCAGTCTCGCGCTGCCCAGATAGCACTGCAATTTCGCGATGGCCTAAATCAGTTAGATGCTTCGTTGCAACTTTCCCACCCAAAACATCATCAATAGCGATACTGGTACATCCTTCATGGCTAAAACCAATAGTTGTAATTGGAATTCCCAAACTTAAGAGCGATGTAAATTCCTCATCAGTGGGAGGCATACTGACAACGATGATTGCATCAACTTTTCCACGCAGCTGCTTCTGTTGAAAGATGCGCTGGCGGGCATCTACTTGTGAAAAGTTATAGAGAAGTAAATCCATTCCAACTTCGCGCAGACTTTGCTCAATTCCATTGATAGCTTGTGAGAAGAACCAGCGCGAAATATAGGGAGCGATAACGCCAATGCGGTTTGTCTTCTTAACAAGGTTTAAAGGAATGAGATCGGGGCGCAACGGATAATTAAGTTCCATTGCAGCCGCAACAATTTTTGTTCGAGTACGTTCGTTTACATGGTGCATTCCGCGAAGTGCGCGCGAGACAGTGGCGGGTGAGACTCCAGCCCGCTCTGCGATCTCAACAATCCCCGACACTTTCAGCCCCCACCGTTCTGCAAATTACTGCAAAACCTACTCCCTGCAAGCCTTTTGCAACAGCCCCAAAAAGTATTGTGAGCGTGAAAACCAGCGCGAAATAGCATTTATAACGCTTTTATTACATAGGTCCTTTGAATTAACCACATGGAAATCACAGGAATTACCCTTACCCCACGGTTTCGGGCGGCACTTTATGAGTGTTCAACTCGAGACAAACCCTCAAAAACCCAATGAAGGCAACTTCATCCTGAAAGGTGACTACATGTCAAAGAAAAAGGGACTACTTGTCGGTGCAGCTGTTGCAGCACTCTCACTCGTAGCAACTGTTCTGACTACAACTTCAGCTAAGGCTGCTGATTGTTCTAGTTTCACAGAGTTCGGAAAGTTCAATAACGTAACAGTTAAGATTTTCGCGGGTATCCGTGATCCTGAAGCAACTGTTATGACAAACATCTGGAAAGATTTCACAGCTTGCACAGGTATCAAGATTGCGTACGAAGCAACTGACCAGTTCGAGACACTTCTTCCAGTTCGCGTTAAGGGCGGAAACGCACCTGATATCGCACTCATCCCACAACCAGGTCTCGTAGCAACAATGGTTGCAACAGGCAAGGCTGTTCCAATTTCAGCTGCAGCACGTGCCAATCTCAACCAGTACTACAACAAGGCATGGCAGTCATTTACAACAATCAACGGCCGTATCTACGGCGCACCATTTGGCGCATCTTCTAAGTCACTCGTCTGGTACTCACCAGCACAATTCAAGAAGCTCGGC
>CAIMXQ010000081.1 GCA_903845465.1 uncultured Actinomycetes bacterium | reverse complement strand
TTCCATGAAAACGTTGTCGAAAACTTTATGAGCGAATACAAGGCGGGGCGCACTCCTAACCCATGTCTACGTTGCAATGAGAAGATTAAATTTGCTGCTGTTCTTGATCGCGCAAAAGCTATGGGATTTGATGGCGTTGTCACTGGCCACTATGCGCGCACCCAAGAAACAACAGATGGTCGCACTCTGCATCGCGCAGTCGATCCGCTCAAAGATCAGTCCTATGTTCTTGCAGTTCTCAATCGCGAACAAATCAACGGTGCAATATTTCCGTTAGGCGACACTGAGAAAGTTGATATTCGCATCGAAGCGCAAGCGCGCGGCCTAGCCGTTGCACAGAAGCCTGATAGCCACGATATTTGCTTCGTTCCATCTGGCGATAATGCTGGATGGCTGCGAGATCGCATGGGCAGCGAAGTTGGCCCGATTGTTGATCAAGATGGAAATAAATTGGGCGAACATAAGGGCGCATACACATACACAATCGGTCAGCGCAAAGGTTTGGGTCTGACAGTTCCAACAGCTGATGGTTCACCACGCTTTGTCTTAAGTATCGAGCCTGTAAGTAACACCGTTGTCGTAGGTGCGCGAGAAGATTTAGCTGTGACTTTGATGCGAGGTGAGCGACCAATCTTCTGTGGCACTGAAGTAGGTGCCGCACCTCTTCGCGGTTTCGTACAAGTGCGTGCACATGGCGCAGCACTCGATTGCACTTATTACGTCAATAACGATCAATTGGTTGCCGAACTTGATGCACCGCTCTTAGGTCTTGCAACAGGTCAGGCAATGGTTATCTACGATGGCGATCGTGTAGTTGGGTCGGCAACTATCTGCGAGACAGCATGAGTAACGTTGCTCGCCATCGCATCACCGAACTCACGCAAGAAATTCGCGATCACCAATTTAAATATTATGTGCTCGACGCACCAACGATTACCGATGCTGCCTTCGATACCCTCTTAAAAGAACTTGCATCACTTGAAGCAAAGCACCCCGAACTTCTCGAACCAGATTCACCATCTCTCGGCGTTGGTGGGGGATTTGCCACCACATTTGATCAACATGATCACATCGAGAAGATGATGAGCCTCGATAACGTCTTCGATAGCGATGAATTAGCGACATGGTTTGATCGCGTTGAGAAAGAATCACCGAACCCTACATATCTCTGCGAACTGAAAGTCGATGGACTTGCCATCAACTTGTTGTACGAGAACGGCCAGCTCACCCGCGCACTTACGCGCGGTAATGGCGTGACTGGTGAAGATGTAACCCTTAACGTCAAGACAATTAAGGGACTTCCTCATACTTTGACCGGAAAGAATATTCCGACGCTTATTGAAGTACGTGGTGAAGTCTTCTTACCTGTTGCAGCATTTAACCAACTCAATGAAGAGCTTGAAGAGGCGGGTAAGCCACTCTTTGCCAATCCACGCAACTGCGCAGCAGGTTCTCTGCGACAGAAAGATCCGCGTGTTACTGCCTCGCGCGCCCTCGATGTTGTTGTGCACGGTGTCGGTGCCAGCGAAGGAATTTCATTTACATCACAATCTGATGCGTATACGCAACTGAAGGCGTTGGGATTACCAACCTCTACCCGCTTTACGGTGTGCACAAGCCGCAAGGAAGTGCTTGCATTCATTGAGAATTACAACGTTCATCGCCACGATGTCGAACATGAAATTGATGGAGTCGTCATTAAGGTCGACACTATTGCTGAACAACAGAGACTTGGTTTTACATCACGTGCACCTAAATGGGCAATTGCATATAAATATCCGCCCGAAGAAGTCACGACAAAGTTATTAGATATCAAGGTCAGCGTTGGCCGCACGGGGCGCGTCACGCCTTTTGCATTTATGGAACCCGTCAAAGTTGCGGGATCTACTGTCACAAATGCAACTCTTCATAATCAAGAAGAGATCGAACGCAAGGGCGTATTAATTGGCGACACGGTGATCATTCGCAAAGCGGGCGATGTGATTCCTGAAGTACTGGGACCAGTCCTTGACAAGCGCACAGGAAAAGAGAAGGCATTTGTGATGCCAACACACTGTCCCGAATGTGGCAGTGAATTACGCGCGATTACCGAGGGCGATGTCGATATTCGTTGCCCCAATACTCGAAGCTGTCCTGCGCAACTGCGCGAGCGTATTTACTACATCGGTTCACGCGCGGCACTTGATATTGATGTGTTGGGCTACGAGGCAGCCGTTGCTCTGTTGCATGATTCCATCATCACCGACGAGTCAGATATCTTTTCGCTCACCGAATCCATGCTGATGAAATCTGCATTCTTTACCAAGAAAGATGGCAGCAAAGGAAAGAATCTCGAGAAGTTACTTGAGGCACTTGAGATTGCAAAGAATCGACCTCTGTGGCGCACCATCGTTGCCTTATCTATTCGCCACGTTGGTCCAACTTCTGCCCAAGCGCTAGCAACTAATTTCGGAAGCATGGATGCAATTTCGAAGGCATCTGTTGCAGAACTTGCAGATATTGATGGCGTTGGCGAAGTGATTGCGCAATCTATTGTCGAGTGGTTTGACGTTGATTGGCACCGATCCATCATTACACAATGGACTGAAGCCGGTGTCGCAATGGTCAATGCAAAGAGCGCCGATCTTCCACAAACACTTGAAGGACTGACCTTTGTCGTCACTGGTGGCCTCGAAGGATTCACCCGCGATTCCATCGCTGAAACCATTACAGCTCATGGTGGAAAACCAACATCATCGGTTTCCAAGAAGACTGATTACGTATTGGTCGGCACAGATCCTGGTTCGAAGTTGGCAAAGGCTCAAGAGTTGGGCGTCACAATCATCGACGAGGCGCGCTTTTTAGAACTTCTCGCAGGTAAGTAGTAATCTTCAACCATGATCAATCTTGGTGAAGCAACACGCGTACTTCCGGTTCCACCGTATGTTTTTGGACTCATCGCCTTCGGAATCTTCGCATTTCTCCTGTACGTCGTACTTCGTCTAGATAAGTAGTTCACTTTGCGTATTGGGCTCTATGGCGGGACATTCGACCCAATTCATAACGGTCATATCCACGTGATTGAACAACTTATCTCTCGTGAGATCGTGGATCACTTACTTGTACTTCCGGCTGGACAACCACTTCTGCGCGATAGCCAACC
>CAIMXQ010000080.1 GCA_903845465.1 uncultured Actinomycetes bacterium | reverse complement strand
ATTTCCAGAACCGGTTGCGAAGGAACTCTGGGAAAAACTGATGATGACTAAAAGAGCGAGAATGAATCCCTTTTTTCTCACCTTTGGCTCCTTGTATTAACCAGCACTGTGTTAGAAAAACGCTCATTAATTCCTCGGCCGTTTTCATCGAAGGTAATTGCAGTTATCAATGGCATTAAAAGTGCAGCACGAATAAGAGCCTGCAGCGGTGTAGGTGCTCCCCCATCTGAAAATCGAACAACTTTCAAACCTACGACTCGATGTCCAAATGAAGCGCCCCCAAAGGCGACAAGGAGCGCATACTCTGCGAAGAGCAAGATGAGTACTGGGATGCGTGCATGTGGAACTCGATCGGTATATGAACCAGCCCCAGCAAAGAAGCCCATGGAAATGGCCAGGCAGGCGATCCAGTCGATGGTGATTCCAAGGAGGCGTCGCCCCTGGCTGATGCGTGGATACATGTCTGTAAGCCTATCGCTCGCCATATCAAGCGTCGGTGTGAGCCATCCGACGATGATGTAACACGGCTGTAACACCAAAATTATGACATTTTTACTCAAGCAAACTAGCCTTCACTCCATCAGCGGTTCTCAATGTTGAGTCGGCTGGGCCTTAACAGCCTCAATTGGAGTAACTATATGTTTAAGAATTCTGCAGAAATTTTTGCATACATCAAGAAGGAAGATGTAAAGCTCGTTGATGTTCGCTTTACAGACCTTCCAGGAATTCAGCACCACTTCAACGTTCCTGTTGAATCATTCGACGAGGCAGTCTTCACAGACGGTCTGATGTTTGATGGTTCTTCAATTCGCGGATTCCAGTCAATCCACGAATCAGATATGAAGTTGCTTCCAGTTCCAGAATCAGCATTTATCGATCCATTCCGTCTAGAGAAGACTTTGGTCATTATCTTCTCTGTTCACAACCCAACTGATAACACTCCTTACTCACGCGACCCACGTGGCGTAGTCAAGAAGGCTGTCGATTATTTGAAGTCAACAGGTATTGCAGATCAGGCATTCTTTGCACCAGAGGCTGAGTTCTACGTTTTTGATGCAGTTCGTTTTAAGACTGGTATCAATGAGGCCTACCACCACATCGATTCATACGAAGGTGCTTGGAATACAGGCATCGTTGCAGATCCAGATGGAACTCCAAACCGTGGTTACCGCACGCGTATCAAGGGTGGATACTTCCCTGTTTCTCCAACAGATCAGTTCGCAGATCTTCGCGATGAAATGGTGATGGAACTCGGACGTGCAGGACTTCTCGTCGAGCGCTCACACCACGAAGTTGGTACAGCTGGCCAGATGGAAATTAACTACCGCTTTACAGACATTCTCCATGCAGGCGATGAATTGATGAAGTTTAAGTACATCATTCGTAACGTTGCATGGGAGGGCGGAAAGACAGCGACATTTATGCCAAAGCCACTCTTCGGAGATAACGGTTCAGGTATGCACGTTCACCAGTCACTGTGGAAAGATGGAAAGCCACTCTTCTTCGAAGCAGGAACATATGGCGATCTATCAGATATGGCGCGTTGGTATATCGGCGGACTCTTGAAGCATGCTCCATCACTTCTCGCATTCACCAACCCAACTGTGAACTCATACCGTCGTTTGGTTCCAGGATACGAAGCTCCAGTAAATCTCGTTTACTCAGCTCGTAACCGTTCAGCATGTATACGTATTCCAATTACAGGATCATCACCAAAGGCAAAGCGCGTTGAATTCCGTTGTCCAGATCCATCATCAAACCCATACCTCGCATTTGCAGCAATGCTCATGGCTGGTATCGATGGAATCGTCAATAAGATCGAGCCACCTGCTCCAGTTGATAAGGATCTCTACGAACTCGAAGGTGCAGAAGCTGCGGCAATTCCTCAGGTTCCAGGATCACTCGATGCAGTTCTCAATAGCCTTGAGAAGGATCACGAATTCCTTACAAAGGGCGGAGTCTTCACAGAAGATCTCATCGCAACATGGATCGAATGGAAGCGTAAGAACGAAGTTGATTATGTGCGACTACGTCCACATCCAGCAGAGTTCGAGCTTTACTACGACATCTAAAATATCTTCACCGAGAAACCCCGTCAGAAATGGCGGGGTTTCTTGCTTCCATTCGCAGTTTCTACCGATAGAGAGGAGAATCCAGTCATGAGCCCGAAGATTGATGAACCAACAATCATCGAACAACGGGCAATGCGCCAAAGACAATTGATTGATGCTGCAATGTCACTTGCTCTCGAAGGCGGTGCGCATTCAGTAACTGTTGCAGCCGTGGCAAAGCGAGCCGGTATCTCACGCACACTGGTCTATGAATATTTCGCCTCATCTGCAGATCTCATTGCAGATCTTGTGATGGAAGAGCTTGAGTATTACTGCAATCGTTTAGCTATTGCAGTGGGAGAAGTGAAGGATCCAGTTACTTATCTAGAGCTGTGGATTGCTGAAGCCCTCACATACGTTGCAGACGGGCGCCATATGTTGGTGAAGAGCCTTAACAGTGTGGCAACACCTGAATATCGTCGAGCAGAAATTGGCCTGGCACATAGGAAATTGATGAGCACGATAATCAAACCGCTGGAATTTATGGGTGTTGCAGATTTACAGGTTGCTATATCTCTATTGCAGAGCACCATCGATAACGCATCGGTTCGAATCGATGCCGGAAATGATGCAGCGCTCGAAATCCAGTCTGCACAAAAGTATGCAGTCGCCGGACTTCGAGCGCTTTCAGTAATGGCTCAATAATTGCTTATGAGAATGAGAACGGAATAGCCTGATCTTCACTGCGGTCAGTTGGTGCATTGTGATCGCTAGTTACATAGAGAACACATGTTGTGTGAATGCAATCTCCGCCTTTGAAGTAGGCATCCACCTTCATCGTTACCTTGCCCGAACCTGATGTTGCGCCTGTCTTCTGGTCAGCTGCAAGATTTGAGATCCAAACCTTGCTGGTCTCTGACGGATCACATGAAGTCGGAGCCTTGCCCTTCTTAGGTGCCATGCACTGAGTCACATAAATTCCATGTGCAGTTGGAAGTCCCTTGAAGCTAAGTACAACTTCGGACTTTGTGTGTGAAACTTTGAATTGAGGTGTAACTGTTACCTTCGTTGCTGCGCTAGCTCCAGTGGTACTGATTGCCAAGAGCGCAACTGCCATGATTGCTACCAATTTCTTCAATTTCTTCTCCGTATTCATTTAGTGAGGTGATACGAAGGATATTTCTAAGTGACGAAATTTTTATTCGACAGAATTGGAGCGTATGTCAGTGAGACTTATTCTGAGAAAGTCCCATGCTTGAGCACGGGATCATTCACATAAAGCCCATTAACTCACAGGTCATCCACAGGCTCTCTCATGGGGTATTTCAGGTTAGTAGATGATTGTTCACTCATAACAGCAAGAACTGTTTACAGCGAATTGGAGATCATCATGGCAATCGTATTTATCCTTCCAGGATTACTTCTTATCACTTTGGGAATAATCTCCCTTCTTGGTATTGCCACTCCCGAATCAAAGCCAGTTCTTGCTCTTGTCACGACTGAATCTGAGCGCGAGTACAGGCTCGCCGCATAACAACTCTTCCCTAACGCCCGTCACTTCATAAGTGGCGGGCGTTACTCTTTCCCCGTGCTCTCTCAATTTCTCACCTTCATCTTCTTTATTTTGATCGGGCTTGAAATTCGCCAAGGGCTCGATAGGCCAAAGCAAGCGGTATTGCCCGCGATATGCGCTCTCGGTGGGATGGCTCTTCCCGCAATTATTTTCAAAGTGCTCGTTACTGGATCTAATGCATGGGCTGTTGCGATGCCTACTGACGTTGCGTTAGCAATTGGAGCACTGAGCATTCTCGGCAAGAGAGTAAACCCTGCTGTTCGGCTCTTCCTACTTACCTTGGCGGTCGCAGATGATTTCTTCTCACTTGTCATTATCGGAATCTTCTTCAGACAAGATCTACATATAGCAAGTGCTATCTACACTCTTGGCGCTGCCGCTATCGGTTTCGTACTTCCCAAGAGAGCCGTTCTCATCAAATACCTCTCACCTAGTGCAACTTTTCTCATTATCCCCCTCTATATATTTATCAATCTCCTGACGAAATTGGATTTCTCGGTCTCCACCGAGAAGATTTCTGTTTCTGTTGTAATTGCTCGAGTAGTTGGAAAGGTAATTGGAATCTCTCTCTTCGCCCTCCTGGCCACCAAATATACAAAATTGCAGTTACCTCAATCGCTAGAACTGAAAGAGATAATTGGCGTTGGGTTCCTTGCAGGTATGGGCCTTACGGTCTCTATTGTGATTGCAGAAATTACTCTTCAGACTCACTCTGAATTGGCGCAGGTTCGGATGGGGCTCTTCTTCGCGGCTCTTATCTCTGGAGCCTTAGGTCTTGCCTGGCTTAGGCGTTTTCCTGCTTCTTTAAAGTAGATCGCGCAACCAAGAAATATCCAATGAAACCAATTACTAGTGCGAAGAAGACTCCGAGATTGGCGTAGGCCCATGGTCCGCTCTTTCCACCAAGGATTGTAAGAAAATATCCTTGCCACGATAACCAGCTCGCAAAACTGTTGGTGACAAATCCCCAGCCTACGATTGTGCCGATTATCATCACAGCAATCGAACCCACATTCCAGGATCCATATCGACCTTGTGCACTGTACAGATCTGCTTCGCGATAGCTCGTCCGCATCAATACGTCTGTGACAAATATTGCTGACCACACTGCAATGGGCACACCTAGTGTGATGAGAATTCCTTGGAAAGGAAAGAAGAAGTTATCTGCAATCCAAACAAAGTAGATAGTTCCAATGAGCATCAATACCGCATCGATTGAGGCCGCTACGTGGCGCTTAACTGGCAACCCCAGCGAAATTAAAGTTAGACCTGAAGAATAAAGATCCAAGATTGCTCCACCGACAAGACCCAAGATTGCGATGAGCGCGAAGATGACCAAATACCACGTTGGCAGAATCGTGGTCAGCGCTCCAATCGGATCCGTCGCAATTGCATCAGATAACTTCTTATCGCTTCCGGATAGCGCTGCGCCATAGATAACCAAAAGAATTGGAACGATAGATGCGCCAAAGACTGTCCAACCGATAACACTTTTACTTGAAACGCTTCGCGGTAAGTAACGTGAATAATCTGCTGCTGAATTGACCCAGCCAAGACCAATACCTGTGGCTCCAAAGATAAGAGCACCAATAAATCCTTGAGCAGTGCCAGACTTCATCGCAGTTATCTGAGACCAATTCACGTGAGAAAGCGTCAAAAGAATGTAGATGGCAGTGGCGAAAATAGTGACGATCGTGAGGTACTTCTGCAACTTCATGATGACATCAAAACCAAGTACGCCAGCAGATACGGTGAGAGCGACAGATAGCACAAAGCCAATAATCATTGCAGTGTTATGAGCCAGGTGTCCCACTCGGACGAAGACCGTGCCGGTTGCAAGAGTGGCAAGAGAGACAAGAACTGTTTCCCAGCCCACAAAGATGAGATATGAAAGCGCACCTGGAATCAGGTTGCCTTTCACGCCAAAAGTTGCACGTGATAAAACCATCGTAGGTGCATTAGATTTTTTACCAGCAAGTGAGCTGACGCCGACTAAAAGAAAGGAGAGAACTGTTCCAAGGATTGCTGCAATAGTGGCTTGCCAAAATGAGATTCCAAAACCTAAGAAGAATGATCCATATGAGAGCGCTAGCAGCGAAACATTTGCACCACACCATGGCCAGAAGAGCGACGATGGTTTTCCCTGACGCTCAGATTCTTGAATAACGTTGGTGCCATTGAGTTCCAAGTTCATGAGTGCAGATTAGAGCACGCCTATGAAAATCTCTTAATCTAGGAAGAAGTCGAGCAAGAAATCCTTTGTTCCAGGAACAACTGAATACTTCTCGAGATCCGTAACACCTTCAGATGCAAGAACCTCATCATCTACAAAGAAATTTCCTGAGCACTCCTTAGAGATGCGGTTGAGGATGATGTAGGCAGAATCTGAGAGAATCTCTGGTGTTCGACATGATGCAGTATCAACACCTGGAATCATCGCAAGCGCTGCTGTATCAATCGCAGTACGCGGCCAGAGCGCATTGACTGCAATTCCATCGCGTTTAAATTCTTCGGACATACCAAGCACACACATGCTCATTCCGTACTTTGCCATTGTGTAAGCGACATGGTTTTTAAACCACTTTGCCTTCATTGAAAGTGGCGGCGATAGGGTCAAGATGTGTGGGTTACGTCCAGCTTCGGCTGATTGGCGAAGGTATGGAATCGCGGCTTGAGAAGTTAAGAATGTGCCTCGTACATTGACATCGAACATCAAGTCAAAGCGCTTCGCTGGAGTATCTTCGGTGCGAGTCAAGTTGATAGCGCTGGCATTGTTAATGAGAATATCGATGCCACCGAATTCTTTGGCGGCTTGCTCTACTGCTGCAGTTATCTGACCTTCATCTCGCAAATCACATTGGATAGGAAGCGCCGTGCCACCGGCTGCGCGAATTTCTTCAGCGGCAGTATGAATCGTTCCGGGTAGCTTTGGGTTGGGATCTGATGTCTTGGCAGCAATTGCAACAGATGCACCATCTCGAGCTGCACGTAATGCGATAGCGAGACCAATCCCGCGAGAGCCTCCAGTTACAAATATGCGCTTTCCTTGAAGTGACATCTACTTTCCCTTCTTTGCCATAAATTTCATAAAGGCGTCGGCCGCCTCTTCGGATTGGAGCGCTAGCGCAAAGAGCTGGAATTCGGCGCGCATAACATGAGCAACGGCGTCATGTTTATTTGCCTTCATCAGCGCTTTTGTATTCATAATCGCCTTAGGTGGCTGTTGAGCAATTCGTTCTGCT
>CAIMXQ010000079.1 GCA_903845465.1 uncultured Actinomycetes bacterium | reverse complement strand
CGCACCTTCGCGATCCTCTTTCATACAGAATTAAAAAAGCCTTCCTCGGTAAACCGCTAAACCGTCACACACTTTCTCATCAACGTCTGAGCAAGGTATTTGCTCTAGGAATTCTTTCATCTGACTGTATTTCATCTTCAGCATATGGCTCTGAGCAGATCTTGCTGGCACTTCTTCCTGCATTCGGGTTAGCAGCATTTAATATTTTGATGCCGATGACTGTAGTTGTCTTGGTTGTCTTAGTTATTGTGACTTTCTCGTATAGAGAAGTTGTTCAGATATATACAAAATCTGGAGGTGCATACGTTGTATCCAGAGATAACTTAGGGCCAATCTTTTCTCAGATCGCAGCAGTTGCCCTCATGCTCGATTACACAGTGACAGTTGCTATCCAATCATCTGCTGGTATTGATGCAATTCTTTCTACATTTACCTCATTGCAGCCTTATAAAGTTGTGATGACGCTAGCGGTTATCGCGATCTTAACTTTTGGTAACTTGCGAGGAGTAAAAGAAGCTGGCGCTGCCTTTGCTCTTCCTACGTATTTCTTTATCATCTCACTTGTCGTTATGTTCGCAACAGGTGCCTACAGACTCGCACGCGGAACACTTCCTAAGTATGACCCAGCAACTTTGCATGGATCTGTTGCGATTGGACATGCCCAAGGGTTACTCAGTTTTGCGGCGATATTTATCTTGCTCCGTGCCTTTGCTAACGGTGGTTCATCGCTCACTGGCCTTGAAGCAATTTCTGATGGTGTCTCACTGTTTAGAAGCCCTGAAGGCGTTAATGCACGAAAGACGCTTGTTGCGATGTCAGCAATCCTTGGATCTTTAGTCTTTGGTGTTTCCTACTTTGCTCATCGCACCTTCGCTACACCATATAACTCTGGTTCACCGACTGTGATCTCACAAATAGTAAAAGCAACAATGGGCTCGGCAACTTTCGGAACTATCTGGTTCTATGTGGTTCAAGCAGCAACAATGTTAATTCTGATCACTGGCGCAAATACTGCTTTCTCTGGCTTCCCTTACTTAGTGAATTTTGTAGCTAACGATGGATTCTTGCCTAGACAGCTCACTAAGCGCGGTCACCGCCTTGCATTCTCAAATGGAATTATTGTTCTAGCAACGGGTGCTATTGCACTTGTGCTTATTACATCTGGTTCGGTGAACCGCCTTGTTGCTTTCTATGCCCTCGGTGTATTTACCGGATTTTCACTTGTCGGTTTTGGGATGGCATCACGTGCTAGAAAGAACCGCGATAAGGGTTGGCGATATCGTGCTGGAATTAATTTAGTATCCGGAGTCGTTTCTGCATTTATTATCGTTATCTTTGCAGTAGTTAAATTCACAGAGGGTGCCTGGGTTATTTTGGCGATTACGCCAGTACTTGTCTTTACTTTGCATAGATTTAATCGTCAGTACCGTAATGAACAACAAGCACTAAGAATTGACCGCGCAGATTCAAGAGCATCAACAATTTCTCGTCATGATGTAACCATCCTGGTGGATTCAGTGGATATCGCAACAATTGGCGCTGTCAGATATGCCCGCTCACTTAATCCACGAAGTGTTGAAGCAGTGCACTTTGTGATCGATGACCAGAGAGCTGAAGAAATTAAGAAAGGCTGGCTAGAAAATCCAGCATGCGCTGATGTGCCACTTGAAATGATCGACTGCCCAGATCGGCGTCTTGCAAATGCTGCTGTTGACTACGCAGTACGGATGACTGCTGCGCCAGATGTTGAACTCACACTTTTGCTTCCTCGTCGTTCTTACTCAGGCGCTCTTGGCCGAATTCTGCATGATCGCACTGCAGAAGTAATTTCAGCGCCAATCTCCCAGCTTCCACGCGTTGTAGCAACGATTATTCCTTTTGATGTCGACAGAATTATCTCCGGACATACTGTTTTGCGACATGAAAACCATCCTGTTGACTCAGCACCAAAGAAACCACAAACTCGTCGTGTAGCCGATGAGCCTGTGGTGCCTGCTGAAACAAGTCACTATGCAGAAAATGTCTTGCCCATTTCATCTGCAACATGGCGCCATCGCGCTCATATACGAGGTCACGTCACCGCAATTCGCAATGCAGCTGCTAACTCAACTGCGCATGTAGAGATTGAAGTATGGGATGAAACAGGTGGAATTTCCTTGCAGTTTATTGGCCGCAGAGAAGTAACAGGACTTGAGGTTGGTTCAACTATCTGTGCTGAAGGCATGGTTGGTGAAAGCGATGGATCACTTGTGATTCTTAATCCATCGTATGAAATTATTATTTAATCTGGCGGTGGCGGTGG
>CAIMXQ010000078.1 GCA_903845465.1 uncultured Actinomycetes bacterium | reverse complement strand
TCAGGTAGGCTAATAACTATGGGTCCAGGCGGAATTGCAACGATTATTGCGGCGGTATCACTCCTTGTGATCGCTATTGCGATCTCCTACACCGTTATCCGAATCAGCAGATTTATCGACGAGGCCAAGACTTCTCTCAAAGCATTTACAGAGGACACAACTCCGCTCCTTACTGAATCAACCCGCACTCTTTCTTTGATTAATAGCCCTCTTGAAAGTTTCGCCAAGATCACTAAGAACGTTGAAGAAGTGACCACTAAAGTCACTGGAGCAACGACAGGTTTTATGGATAGTCCTACTGGTCGTGTAGCTGGAGCGCTCCTGAGCGCTGCAACTCTGAGCAAGGGTCGCAAGTCGAAGAAAAAATCTGACTAGTGGAATCCGCCGAAATCCGTTCGCGCTGGCTGCGCTTCTTTGAATCTGAGAACCGACAAGGTTTAACTCATACCGTTGTTCCATCGGCTTCTCTTATCGCCGATGATCCCAACCTTCTCTTAGTCAACGCTGGAATGGTGCCATTTAAGCCATATTTCCTCGGCGAAGTGACGCCTCCTTATAAGCGCGCAACATCGGTTCAGAAATGTGTGCGCACACTCGATATTGATGAAGTAGGTAAGACAACACGACATGCATCGTTCTTTCAAATGTGTGGAAATTTCTCTTTTGGTGATTACTTCAAAGAGGGCGCGATCGCACTTGCCTGGGAACTTCTAACTCGCCCGATTAACGATGGTGGTTATGGATTTCCTGAAGAACGCCTATGGGTAACTGTCTACCTCGATGATGATGAAGCTGCAGATATTTGGCATAAGAAGATCGGTATTCCGCGCGAGCGAATTCAGAGACGAGATATGGCCGATAATTTCTGGTCTATGGGTGTTCCAGGTCCTTGTGGACCATGTTCAGAGATTTATTACGATCGCGGCCCTGGCTACGGAGTCGAAGGCGGACCAGTTGCAGATGAAAATCGTTACATGGAAGTGTGGAACCTCGTCTTTATGCAGAATGAGCGAGGAGCCGGTGGCGGTAAAGATGGCTACCCAATTCTTGGCGAACTACCAGCAAAGAGCATTGATACTGGTTTAGGTTTAGAACGTACTGCAGCGCTCTTGCAAGGTGTTGAGAATATTTATGAGATTGATACAACGATGCAGATTCTTAGTAAAGCTTCGGCACTTGCTGGGGTCTCGTACGGAAAATCACAGAACACAGATGTTTCACTTCGCGTCGTAGCAGATCACGCTCGCACTTCGGCGATGCTAATCGGTGATGGTGTCACACCAGGCAATGAAGGCCGCGGCTATGTATTACGTCGCATGATGCGCAGAACGATTCGTAATATGCGTCTTATGGGAGTAAATGATCCCATCATGTCTGAACTCACGATCGCCGCTATCGGTGCAATGGGTCCTCAGTATCCCGAACTCATTGCAGATAAGAAGCGAATTCTCGCCGTATCTGTAGCCGAGGAAGAATCCTTCCTGCAGACACTCAAATCTGGCACACAAATTTTCGATATGGCATCAACACAGTTGAAGGCAAGTAAGAAAAATCTGCTTCCTGGTGCCGAAGTATTTAAGCTACATGACACTTATGGCTTCCCCTTCGATCTCACCCTTGAGATGGCACGTGAAGAAGGCCTAGAAGTTGATGAAGAAGGCTTTAGACGCTTGATGAATGAGCAACGTGATCGTGCGAAGGCAGATTCGAAGGCGAAGAAGAGTGGACATACAGATTTATCCGAGTACAAGAAGATTGCTGATGCAAAGGGAGCATCCACATTCGTTGGCTATACGCTCAATGAATCTGAATCCGTCATCAATGGAATTCTCGTCGATGGAATCAGCGTTGCATCTGCAATCTCTGGCCAAGATGTCGAAATCGTCCTTGATCGCACCCCTTTCTATGCTGAAGGGGGAGGCCAGCTCGCTGATGGCGGTCGTATAACACTTGCCAATGGAGCAGTTGTTGAGATTGAAGATGTGCAAACGCCAGTGAACGGACT
>CAIMXQ010000077.1 GCA_903845465.1 uncultured Actinomycetes bacterium | reverse complement strand
TTCCTAAGTTGATTGGCCCAGAACGTGCAGTTCAGATCATCATCGGTAACGCACTCAATAACAACGCCATGATGAAATCAAAGGATGCACTTGGTCTCGGAATCGTTGATGCAGTCTTTACTCCATCTGACTTCCTTGAAAATTCCGTACAATTTGCCGCCTCTATCTTGAGTGGTGCAACAAAGATCGAACGTCAGGATTATTCAACTGACCCTGCATGGGATGCAGCTCTTGCTGCTGGACGAGCAGCAGCGCTGAAGAAGTATGGCGGAGCAGAGATTGCCTCTCCTATGCGAGCTCTCGAACTTATTGCACAAGCAAAGTCCAATACACGCGGACAAGGATTCGATGCAGAAGATGCAATCCTTGCAGATCTGACAATGTCTGATCCACTGCGTGCATCACTCTATGCATTTAACTTGATTCAGAAGAAGCGCAAAAAAGTTGAAGGTGCGCCAAAGCCAGCCCTTGGTCGCAAAGTAGCGCGCGTGGGTGTTGTGGGTGCAGGGCTGATGGCTTCACAACTGGCACTTCTCTTACTTCGTAATCTCAAATGCCCTGTTGTTATGACAGATATTGATCAAGAGCGCGCCGATAAAGGCGTTACATGGGTCAAGAATGAGCTAGCGAAATTGGTTGAGAAGAAGCGTATGAGCGCCGAGTCTGCAGGACGCCTTGCACTTCTCATCAGCGGATCTGCAGATCAACAAGTCTTCGCAGGCTGCGACTTTGTCATCGAGGCAATCTTTGAAGAACTCTCACTCAAGCAAGATCTCTTCAAGAAACTCGAGAAGATCGTTGGCCCTGAATGCGTTTTGGCAACTAATACCTCATCCCTTTCCGTTGAACGTATGAGCGAAGGGCTGGAACATCCAGAGCGAGTAGTTGGTTTCCACTTCTTCAATCCTGTTGCCATCATGCCTCTGCTCGAAGTTGCGCGCACATCTAAGACAGATGATGCGACAACTGCTACTGCCGTCAATATTGGCAAAGAACTCAAGAAGACCATGATTATCTGTAAAGATGCGCCCGGCTTTGTTGTGAACCGTTTACTTACTCGCTTTATGGGCGAAATTACCGATGCTGTTGATGAAGGTACTGATCCTGCAACTGCAGATAATGCAATGCGCGCAATTGGTTTCCCGATGTCTCCCTTTGAACTTCTTGGCCTTGTAGGTCCTGGCGTTGCTCTGCACGTTGCCGAAACGCTCAATGCAAACCTCGGACCTCGCTATCGCATCTCACCAACCATGCAGGCCATGGTGAAAGAGGGCGTTAAAACTTTCTACATTAAGAACGCAGATGGTTCATTTGGGTCAAATCCTGCAGCACTTGCCCTCGTTCACAAGGGAACAACGCCATCGACTGCCGAAGAAGTTCGAGTGCGTGCACTGAAGGCACTTGCTGAGGAAGCTCGCATGATGCTCGATGAAGGCGTTGTCTCAAGCCCTGCAGAGATTGATCTCTGCATGTTGATGGGCGCTGGATGGCCAATGCACCTTGGTGGAATCTTGCCTTACTTAGATCGCGAAGGAATTAGCGAATCTGTTTGTGGTCAGCGCTTTCATGCGCCGGGAATTGCATCTCTCCCACAGTAGAGCTCCACTCGACAATGTCGCGTGAAATCTTCTGAGCAGTAATACCAAGATCTTCTAAGACTTCAACGCGCTTCGAATGTTCGATAAATTCAAGTGGGACACCGATGCTATGAATTGCAACATTGAGTCCTGCCTCGCGAAATAGCTCGGAGATTGAACTTGCAATACCTGCATGTCGAATTCCATCTTCAAGTACAACTACGCTCTTATATCGCTGTGCCATAGTCACCAGCGATTGCGGAAGTGGCTTGACCCAACGAGGATCGAT
>CAIMXQ010000076.1 GCA_903845465.1 uncultured Actinomycetes bacterium | reverse complement strand
GTGTTTATGGCAACACAGCAATCTTCCAAGGCCTTGAATGGAACGTACCTGGTGCAGAGCACGCGACAGTAATCTTGCCACCACACAGCACAACCCCAAGAATTCTCAAACAATTTGAGTTACTTTTTGATGGCACAGTTCTTGCCGATGCGAAGACAATTACAAATGCAAATGCATCAGATGGTGAGCCATATGCGATTGCTGGTTTGAAGTGGCTTGCAGATCAAGTCAAATCTGGTGTTGTACCAATGGCGCTTATGTTCGCAAATCACCCAACTCGTAAGGGTCTTGATTCTCCTGCAGAAGTTCGCGCATGGCGTGATGCAGCACCCGGAATTGCAATGGGCTGGGAAGGCGCACCAGGACACCAAGCTGCAGGTATCTCGAAGACAAGCGGTGGCCCAGGTTCAGGTCGCGGTTATTACGACAACGCATTTGATGAGAAGTACTCATACGCAGGCTACCGAGCAAATGCGACAGAGAACCCGCTTCGCACTTATGGTGGATTTGACTGGGCAACAGCTCGTGTTGGTGGGCTCTGGGATTCATTGTTGGCAGAAGGAAAGCCTTGGTGGATTACAGCTAACTCGGACTCACACCAAATGTTTAAAGAGACTTTCGTTGGTGGAAATCTCGATAAAGCAGGTGCACTTGATACCAATGCTTACAATTTAACAGGTAAGTATGCAAATGCGGTTGATACGGGAATCCCAAATACAACCTATGGTGATTACTGGCCAGGTTATTACTCACGCACAATCGTAAGTTCAATTTCAAAGTCATATGTAACGTTAATGAAGGCGCTGCAATCAGGTTTGATTTTGACTACTCATGGTGGGCTCATTGATGGAGCAGATATCCGCGTCAGCACAAGTGATGATGCGCAAGGTGTAACAACTGGTGGTCGTACGTTTGTGAAAAAGGGTGGAACAGTCACAGCGACAATCACAATCGACCTTGCATCACGAGCAAATTATGCAAGTTTCATCCCACTATTGAAGAAAGTTGACCTTATTTCTGGTCCAATCACAGGTCCAGTAACTGATCAGCAGACCATGTTTGCACCGAATACAAAAGTAGAGAAGACTTTTGAAGTTTCGCAGACAAGCGGTCAAGTTGTACTCACATACACCTATAAGAATGTTGGAAGCTCCTTCTATCTCCGCTACCGCGGAAGCGATGGAAAAATCCTTGCGGCCAACGGTGTCGATCCAGCGATGGACGTGGTTGCTGATGCTGACCCATGGAAAGATCTATGGTTCTACACCAACCCAGTCTTCATTGACGCTATCTAGTAGTGAGTGAAGATTTTCCGACATAATGTCTAAATTGATGAGCAGGAGTAAGTCTTGGGTTGCATTTGACTCAGGGCTTACTCCTGTTTCACGACAGCATCTGGAAGAGACCATCCTCAATCACGCAGCCAAACTCGGCGTGAAACTTGATTGGTTAGTCAGTCACCAGCTGACGTCTGGAGCTAGACGTGTTGCATTTACCATTGCATCTTCTGATGAGAAAAAACTCGATAAATTGGCTGCTGATCTTGGAGCCCATTTCCCAAGTTTTGCCGGCGCCGCTGAGCTCAATGAATTAATAGATGTGAGCAATGCAAAGAGATCGGGACGAGCGGTAGTCCTGCCCATCAAAGTTGATGTAACTGGAACAATCAAAGCTGAAGCCCTAATTGAGAAATCAGCAATTGATACGATTGTTGCCATCGGTGAGCAATTACCTGCAAGTGCGGAAATTCAAATCAATAATTTTTTGCGTCCAATATTTCAAGAAGGCAAGCTAGAGCTGTACGTTGAAAGAGTTGCGGGCGGTTTTTTTGCACCCGTAGAGCGTGAATCTCCGCACGAGTGCTGTGGCGGACATGGCGAAGAGGCCCCAATCTCCTTGTAGAATATCGCTACCACTTGGAGACGTCGCATAGCCCGGTCGAGTGCGCCTCACTGCTAACGAGGTAAGGTGTAAAAGCCTTCAGGAGTTCAAATCTCCTCGTCTCCGCCAGATTTATTTAGCAAAGGATTTGTGTGCCTCAATACAAAGTAGCAATCGTCGGCGCTGGTCCTGCGGGCTACTTCGCTGCAATGGCGCTGCAAAATCTTCAAACTGAGGAACTTAAATTCTCAATCGACATGATTGAACGCCTACCAACCCCATGGGGATTAGTTCGAAGTGGTGTTGCACCGGATCACCCAAAGATTAAGACTGTTTCAAAGGTATTTGAAAAGGTTGCAAACGAACCGAACTTCAGATTATTTGCCAATGTTGAACTGGGTAGTGATCTCGCTATTGTGCAGTTGAAAGAGAAGTACGACGCAGTCGTCATTGCAACAGGTATGGCGCTGGGAAAGAAGCTCGGCATACCCGGCGAAGATCTTCTGGGATCAATGTCCGCGGCCACTTTTGTCCCTTGGTATAACTCACATCCAGATTTCAAAGATGAGAATATTGATTTAAGTTGCGACACCGCTGTGGTTATCGGCGCTGGCAATGTTGCAATGGATGTCGCTCGAATATTGGCGCTGGAACCAAGTGAGCTCGACCCAACGGATACAGCAGACCACGCAATTGATGCCTTTAAGAAGAGTTCAGTCCGCGCCGTGGTCGTCAGCGCAAGACGTGGACCAGAGCATGCAGCTTTTACTTCCCCCGAACTTCGTGATCTTCCCAAGCTGGAACACACCAATGTTGTGATTAATCAGGCTGATATCGAAGCTGCGATTGCTCGTGCTGGCGATACCCCCGAGAAAGACGTGAAGAGTAATCTCGATGCGATGCTCTTGATCTCTGAAAAAGAAGCCACACACCACGAACGTACAATGAAATTTCAGTTCCTTGCAACACCAACAGAGATTAAAGGCAATGGTCGCGTCGAAGAAGTTGTCTTCCAGAAGACTGGAAGCGATGAGACTTTTAGTATCAAGTGCGGATTAGTTATAACAGCTATTGGTTATGAGGCAGCATCTCTTGAAGGAATTCCTTACGAAAAGGGCAAGGTTGTTAATTCTGATGGACGCGTTAGTGAAAGCCTTTATGTAGTTGGTTGGGCAAAGCGCGGGCCATCAGGTGTGATTGGTACCAATAAATCTGATGCAGCTGAGGTTATGAAGTTACTTGTTGAAGATCTAGGAACTCCTAAAAACTTAGGCGATATCACCGATGTAATTACACATAATAGAGTTGTAACTCAGATGCACTGGCAGGCAATCAATATGGCCGAAGTTGCTGCAGGTGAGCCACTCGGAAAACCGCGTCGTAAGGCTGTTGATCGCGAGGAGCTCTTGAAGTTAGGTAGGCTCTAGCACGTGCGATTTATTAACGATCCGGTCTATGACCTCACCTACGACGACGTATTTATGGTTCCCAGCAGTTCGGAACTCACCAGTCGTATGGATGTTGATCTTTCATCGAATGATGGCAGCGGAACAACGATTCCTTTAGTTGTAGCAAATATGACCGCAATTGCTGGTCGTCGCATGGCCGAGACAATGGCTCGACGTGGCGGAATGGTTGTTATCCCGCAAGATATTCCAATTCCTGTGGTTGCTGAAGTCATAGCATCAGTAAAGGCTCGTCACACATTCTTTGAAACTCCCATCACTTTGACCCTTAAAGAGACTGTTGCAGATGCAGCATCGCTCATTCACAAGCGAGCCCATGGCGCCATCATCATCGTCGATGGCAAGAAGCCAGTAGGCATCGTTACTGAAGATGATTTAGCAGGCGTCGATCGCTTTACTCAGCTCAGCCAAGTCATGACTCAAGAGCTCACAACAATGCCTAATTCACTTGACCCACGGCAAGCTTTTGAATTTCTTAATGAACGCCTTCGCACGGTGGCGCCAGTTGTTTCAGCGAACGGCGAACTCGTAGGAATCATTACGAAGGTTGGCGCACTTCGTGCGACTTTATATACACCTGCGGTGGATAAAAATAGCAAACTTCGCATCGCGGCAGCTGTCGGAATTAACGGAGAGATAGCCGATAAGGCGGCAAAGTTAGTTGCAGCTGGCGCCGATGTGCTTGTTGTGGATACTGCACACGGTCATCAAAAGAAGATGATTGAGGCCCTTCAAGCAATTAAGAAGCTAAATCTTGGCGTGCCAATCGTTGCAGGAAACGTCGTCACTGCAGATGGCGTGCGGGATCTTGTTAAGGCCGGCGCGGACATAATTAAAGTTGGCGTTGGACCAGGTGCAATGTGCACGACACGTATGCAGACAGGCGTTGGCCGCCCACAATTTTCTGCAGTACTCGAATGTGCAGCGGAGGCAAAGAAGCTAGGTGCACATGTCTGGGCCGATGGCGGAGTACGTCATCCACGCGATGTCGCACTTGCGCTCGCTGCCGGTGCATCACAAGTCATGATTGGCTCTTGGTTTGCAGGCACATATGAATCACCTGGCGATTTAATGCGCGATAGTTCGGGACGCGCCTACAAAGAATCATTTGGTATGGCATCTAAGCGCGCGGTGAATGCACGTACTTCACAAGAAGATGCATTTGATCGTGCACGTAAGTCACTCTTTGAAGAAGGAATTTCATCTTCACGAATGTTTCTTGATCCAAATCGACCAGGAGTTGAAGACCTCATTGATGAAATCATTTCGGGACTTCGTTCTTCTTTTACATATGCAGGTGCACATAACCTTGCTGAATTTGCAGAGCGCGCAGTTGTTGGAATTCAATCCGCGTCCGGTTATGCAGAAGGTCGTCCTTTAAGCACTTCTTGGCGGGGATAAGCACTCAATTACAGGGATTTTTGCCCGTTTTTCACTAACCTTAAAACCCTGTAGTATTCGCATTCGCAATACACAATTCAATAAGCGTGCGTAGCTCAACGGATAGAGCATCTGACTACGGATCAGAAGGTTAGGGGTTCGAATCCCTTCGCGCGCACAAGTTAAGCTCTCGGTGCC
>CAIMXQ010000075.1 GCA_903845465.1 uncultured Actinomycetes bacterium | reverse complement strand
TGATTCGTGAAGTGATGTCAGAAGCATTGGAATACCCGCACTCGTAGCAATACGTGCAGCTTCAACTTTAGTAACCATCCCCCCACTACCAACGCCAGATGAACCTGCGCCACCCAGTGATATTGATTCGATATCTGACATATTCGCGACATAGCGAATTGGTTGCGCGCCAGACTGTGTTGGTGGTGCGTCGTAGAGAGCATCGATATCAGATACGAGAACCAAAAGATCGGCCTGAATAAGAAGGGCAACAAGTGCTGCAAGTCGGTCATTATCTCCGAATCGAATTTCTTGAGTTCCTACTGTGTCATTTTCGTTAATGATTGGAACGACTCCGAGTGAAAGTAACTTAGTGAGAGTCTGTTGAGCATTTGCGTAGTGTGAGCGGCGCACAATATCTTCAGTAGTAAGCAGCACTTGCGAAGAAATAACTCCGTGAGCATTGAACTTCTCGCCGTACTGGGCAATCAAGAGACCTTGACCCACAGATGCTGCAGCTTGTTGTGTTGCTAAGTCTTTAGGGCGAACCTTCAAGCCCAGTGGTGCAAGCCCTGCCGCAATTGCACCCGATGAAACAAGAACGACCTCAGCTCCACGCTTCTTGAGTGAATATGCAAGATCGACAATCTTTTGCACTGCATGTGGATCTAATCCAGAGCCAGCAGAACCTGTGAGCGATGAAGATCCGATCTTGATAACTACGCGCTTAGCGCTTGTTATAGCCCTGCGGTTCACTTGTCATTGCTTTCTGTTTCGCTCTCTTCGATTTCATCGAGAGATAATTTAATTTCAGGGTTGGTAGGTTCTGCAACGTTGTACTCCCACTGACGAGCAACTTCATCGTCAGAGAGGCGATCGCGTTCTACTTCAACGGTCTGCCACGCGCCTTCAAGGCGTGAATCTTCTCCGCGACGATGCAAGAATCCTGCAAGTTGTTCTGCTCCTGCTTCGATAGTTGGTTCCCATTCGAAGACAACTTCATTATCGCCTGAACCAATACGTACTTCAGATCCGGCTGATGCACCCTTCTTGAAGAGTTCTTTCTCAACACCGAGCTGTGCAAGGCGATCTGCAAGATATCCAATTGCTTCAGCATTCTTAAAGTTTGTCTGGCGAACCCAGCGAACGACTTTCTGTCCGCGCACGCTAAAGGAATCATCACCATTCTTCTGGACAGTAAATCCTGAATCATCGACTGCAGTAGGGCGCAAGATAATGCGAGTGCGTTCTTCCTTTGCAGCCTCTGCTCTTTCGCGTTGAACGAGACGTGCCATCGCATACATCAGCTCTGGCAAACCTTCGCGACTAGCAGCAGAGACTTTATAGACCTCGTAACCCTTTTCCTTCAGTTGTTCTTCAACCATATCGGCCATTGCTTTGCCATCAGGTAAGTCAATCTTGTTGAGAGCGACAATGCGTACGCGATCTTCAAGTCCGCCGTAGAGTGCAAGTTCTTTCTCGATTGCATCTAAATCATCGATTGGGTTGCGGTCTGTTTCCAGAGTTCCGCAATCGAGAACGTGAACAAGTGCAACACAGCGTTCGACGTGGCGAAGGAATTGAAGACCGAGGCCCTTTCCTTCTGATGCACCCGGAATAAGTCCTGGAACATCGGCAACGGTAAAGCGAGTATCTCCTGCTTGAACAACGCCAAGGTTTGGGACAAGAGTTGTAAATGGATAGTCAGCAATCTTTGGACGCGCAGCAGAGATGGCAGCAATCAACGATGATTTTCCGGCACTTGGGAATCCCACAAGAGCTATATCTGCAACTGATTTGAGTTGGAGAGTAAGTCTGCGTTCTTCACCTGGTTCGCCAAGGAGTGCAAAACCTGGTGCACGACGCTTTGAAGATGAGAGCGCAAGATTTCCGAGCCCACCATGTCCACCACGTGCTGCAAGAAATGTTGTTCCGATTCCACTGAGATCGGCAATCTGTTCGC
>CAIMXQ010000074.1 GCA_903845465.1 uncultured Actinomycetes bacterium | reverse complement strand
GAGCGATGCAGTATTAGGTAGAACTCTCATTGGCGCATCACTTGCCGTTTTTCTCGCTTCACGCATTATCGGTAAATTAATCCGCGAGCTTGGAACTAAGAAGGTTTTCTATCTTGGTACTTTCATCTTCCCTGTCGGCTATTTACTCATAGCTTTTGCTCCCAATGCCTTCTTCGTCTTCCTTGGAATTCTTGCCTTTGTTCTTGGATATATGTTTCTTGATAACCCTCTTACAATTATCACTCAGTCAATTGAAGCTAAAGAGGATCGTAAATACCTGTCTGGCTTCCATGCATTCTGGTCTTTAGGGACACTGGCTGCAGCGTTCTTCGGCTCTTTTCTCATTGGTCGCGTTCGCTACTCCATACATCTAACCGGGCTCGCAATTATTGTCTTCATCGTTCTGATTATCTCCTCACGTGCACTTGAAGATAAGAAACCTGAAGATCAACAGAAGGCCATGGTTAGCCTTCCATGGTTTAGTCCCTTGGGTCGAATTGTCATTGCAGTTGGCATTGGGATGATGTTCTCCAATAGCGCTGAATTTGGAGCAACAGATTGGTCTGCTCTCTTTCTTCGAGATGTCTTAGCAATCTCTGGCTCTGCCTATGTTGGCGCGTACTTAGCTTTTGAGATAGGCATGATTATCAGCAGACTTATGGGCGATAAGTACATTCATAAATATGGCGCTGCCAAAGTAATTAGATTTTCAGGAATGTTCGGTTCAACAATTTGGCTAGTAACCATGCTTATTGGCGTGAACATAGATCACTTTAATAAACCACTGGCTTATGTCGTAATCTTGCTTGGTTACTTTGTCGCAGGTGCAGGTGTTGGCCCACTCTTTCCTGGCTTTCTCACCATTCTCGGAAATACTCCTGGTATCGATATGGGGACGGCTCTATCACGCGCATTTCTGGTTGCAATGGCCGGTGTTGCAGTAATTCCAGCAACAATCGGGTTCATTTCAGATTCCACAAATCTCACGATCGGAATGCTTATTCCAATCACTCTACTCTTCTGTGCCGGAATCATGTCTCGGATTGGCAGACAGAAAGTTTAAAGATTATTTAACTACGGTAATTGTCTTTGCACTCTTATCGGTTTCAGGTTTAACGGTAACAATATCGCCGGCCTTTACACCTGTGAGAATTGCGGTACTACTGACTCTTACTTTAGTTGTTGTTGTCACAGGAAAGGTTTGTTTCTCTCCTGCAAGAGTTTGTATCACGATTGATTTGCTCGTTACAGAGATAACTGTGCCGGCAACATCATTAGGTAGAGCTACAACAGTTGTTGCGACTGGACTTGGAAGGGCGAAGTCAGATGCACTCGGTGCGGCGCCACCCGTAGCGGTTCCGCCTTGAGCGTTACGTCGATTAAATCCACCTCCACCTCCGCCGAATCCACCGCCACCAAAAGCGGATGCGCCACCACTGAGGTTGGCTAACGAAAGACCTGTGGTTCCAGTAGTTGAAGTTGTGGCTTTCTTATAACCGACCCAGATTCCGCCAGTAAAGATGATTGAGAAGATTGCTACGAATGCAAGTGCTTTGGTGTGCTTAGGAAGTGGTCGAGCTTTCGCTTCTTCAACGAGAGTGATGATGTGTTCATCAACATCCTTGTAGCGTGACTCGTTTTCAAATGAGTTTTCCATTGTTTCCTTTTCCTATTCGTATCGCAGAGCTTCAATAGGGCGAAGAGATGCAGCGCGATTTGCTGGCCATCCCCCGAATACAAGTCCAACAAGTGCACTGACAATGAAGGCAGTCAGGACGCTTGAGAGAGATACAACTGGCACTACACCGAGGATGCTGAAGTGGGAGATTCCAAGACCGAGCAAAACTCCTGAGATTCCACCCAAGAGAGAAAGCATCATCGCTTCGATAAGGAATTGAGTGAGGATCGCAGCTTTAGGGGCTCCAATAGCTTTCAGGATTCCAATTTCACGTGTGCGTTCGGTGACAGAGACAAGCATGATGTTGGTAATTCCGATACCGCCAACGAGCAAGCTAATCGCGGCAATTGCGGCAAGTAATACGGTGAGCGTCTTACTGGAATCTGTCGATGATTGCAGAATCGTGGATTGGTTCAAAACTCGATAATCGGCAGTTGCTGTGCTCTTGATTTTATGTTGAGAATTCATAATGGCAGTTACTTCATCCATAGCAAGTTGTGTGGATTTAGCATCGATTGATTCCACTTGAATTTGGCTGATATTTCCGTAACCTGCAATTGCGCGCTGTACGAATGTAATCGGCATGATGATCACATCATCGGAATCCTGGAATCCCGTGGTTCCCTTTGACTTCATAACGCCAACGACAGTCACGCTCTGACCAGCACAACGAATTACTTTGTCGATGGGGCTATCGGTATCGAAGAGATTCTTCGCAAGAGTTGTTCCGATAACTGCAACGCCACGTTTTTGGGCGACATCGTCGTTAGTCCAATACCCACCTTTATCTACTGGGCTATTGGCAGCTTCGAAGTATGAAGGCCAGGTACCTTTTGCACTGCCCGGTGTCGCAGAAATATTTCCATAAGTACATGTCATCGTCGCGTTAAGAATTGGCGCTGCCTGCTTGATATGAGGTGCGTTGTCCTTGTTATTGAGCGCTGTCGTATCAGCGATAGTGAGCCCTTTGGCGGTAGAACTTCGAGTACGAGAGAAACCACCGCCGCCACCACCTGTCCCCATGACGGTGATCGAGTTTGTGCCTAGTTTTTCAATCTGTTGACGGACAGCTGCAGCAGAACCATTACCTACTGCTGTCAAAATAATCACTGATGAGACACCAATGAGTACGCCGAGAATCGTGAGTGATGATCGCATGCGATTTGATGAGATACCTCTCCAGGCAAATCTCCATATTTCGCGTAACCCTAGGCTGCCCATGTACGGTCCTCAATAATTTCACCATCGCGTAGGCGAATTACACGTCGTGCCGCACGAGCAACTTCTTCTTCGTGAGTAATCACGACCACTGTTGTCCCTTTGCGATTGAGTTCGTGAAGTAATTCAAGAATTTCATGAGTAGAAGCAGTGTCCAGGGCACCGGTTGGTTCATCCGCAAGAACCATCGCGGGTTCTGTTACGAGTGCGCGCGCAATGGCAACGCGTTGTTGCTGTCCACCCGAAAGTTCGTGCGGCTGATGCTCCATGCGATCTGCAAGGCCAACAGCCGTAAGTGCTTCAGCTGCACGTCGTCTACGCTCTGCCCGACTTACCCCTTGATAGGCCATCGGAAGTTCGACATTGCGAAGAGCACTGGTGCGTGGAATTAAGTTGAAGGATTGGAAGACAAAGCCGATGAGCTGGGAGCGAACTACAGCCAGCTGTTCTTCATCGAGATCTGCAACATCTAGATTGCGAATCCAGTAATTACCGGCAGTGGGTGCATCAAGGCAACCGAGGATATTCATCAAGGTAGATTTTCCTGAACCTGATGCGCCCATAATTGCAACAAAGTCACCTTGTTGTATCTCAAGGTTAATCTTCTTTAAGGCATACACCGCAGTTTCACCTGCGCCGTAAGTCTTTGAGAGATCGTTGACTTTAACGACTGATGTTGTCATCTGGTGGATTATCCGTTCCCACCACGACCGCCGCCACCGCCACCTGGGATTGCAACTGCAGCACCACCGAGACCAGCTCCTGGAATTCCGCCGGCAGGGAAGCCAGTCGATGACGATGAAGTAGTTGTACGTAGAACAACTTCATCACCAGCCTTAATTCCACTCTTGATCTCTACTCGTGAATCGCCTTGTAATCCAACAGTTACCCGAACTTGCTTGCCTGCATCGGTTGGCTTTGCTGGCTTTAAAGTAACTGTATAGAAAGGTCCTCGCTGTGTAAGCGCTGTCGCTGGAACGCTCAATACGCCCTGCATCTCTGCAGTTGTAACGGAGACTTGAGCAGTCATGCCAGGTTTCACTCCATCTGGCGTTTGATCTAAACCAAATAGAACTGTGTAGCTCTGTACTGAACCTGAACCTGATGAAGCATTATTCAATGGTGCGATTGAAAGAACGGTACCTGTCGCACGTGAGCGGCTAACTGCATCGAAAGTTATATTCGCAGCTTGTCCTACGACAAGGGATGCAATATCTGCTTCTGCAACAGATGCTTTGATCTGAAGCGAGTTGAGATTGGTGAGAATAATAAATCCGCTTACACCGCTTGAGCCGGCGCTTGTAGATCCCGCGTTCATTCCAACAGTTGATGCGATTGCCGCAATAGTTCCTGAAGCAGGTGCGATGATCTTTGTGCCATCAAAATTTTGCTGTGCGATTAATAGCGATGCCTGCGCATTTGTCTGAGTAGCAAGCGCTTGCTGCCCCTGAAGATCAACTACCTTCACATTGTTCTGCGCGTTAGCGACTGCCAGCTTTGCAGCTTGTAGCGCTGTAGCTGTAGGACCTGCATTTGCCTCTGCTTGAGTTGCATTGAGTGAATCAAGAGCTGCCTTTGCCGCAGTCTGATTTCGAATCGCTGTATCAAGATTCTGCTGCGCTGTCTTCTCGGCTGCCGCGTCTTTTGCTATCCCAGTATCTTTTGCAGTTTGTGCATCTTGCCATGCTGCAACAGCGTTACGAATCGTCGCATTTGTAGTCCAAAGAGTGCAGTTTGTATCAAGCTTGTTTCCACAAGCGTTATACATTGTGTACCAATCCAAGTTAATAACCCGGTCATAATTAAGAAGATTTGCAGCTGTCGTGCTCTCTTGATCAAGGAGCGCTTGTTGCGCATTGGCAACGGTAAGACCCGCAGATGTAACTGAGTTTTGTGCATTGAGCAGAGCTTGAGCCTGGGACTTCTTCGTTGCGTCAGTTGCACCGCTAGTCAAAGTCGTCAGTGCATCCTGCGCCTGCTGAAGAGTAAGCGCTGCTGAATCTTTGGTATTGCCTGATTGGATTATTGATATTTCTGCGCTCTTGAGTGCGGATTGAGCTTGGAGCAAGGCAATCTTTGCCTGTGTGTCATCAATCGATGCAAGGACCTTACCTTTAGAGACGCTATCTCCGACCTTTACATTCACTGCAGTCACGATTCCTGTGGATTTGAAAGTTAATCCGATATCGCTCGTTGACTGAACAGAGCCAGATGCGCTCACGGTGGTGCTGACGTTGCCGACCGAAGCGATAGAGGTGCGTAGGGTTGTCGTCGCGACTGTTGGGTTGATGGTCTTGTAACCAAAGTACCCCGCAACTATCACAACAATCAATAAGATTGAATTGATAATCAAATTTCTCTTTTTGAACATCAAATATTCCCTTTTCTACGCACTATGTAATTACTTCTTTGGAAGAGTAAAACCTGAAGACTTCTGGCACTTAATCAGAGCAAGAGCTGTATCAGGATCTGATTGATCGTATGCAAGTGCTGCACCTGAATTTTTGATTCCGGCGGCTGTCATACATTTGATAAATGCCGCTTGCTTTGGATTAACTGGTGCGGTTGCAGCCTTTGTAGGTGTCTTGCCATTTGGAGCCATCGATGGCTTCGCATTTGTCTGTCCATTCGGATTTCCAAATTGTGGAGCTGCGATTCCGCATGCTGCAAATGCTTTCTGCATTGCCGCTGGGTCGAAATTTCCTCCACCAAATCCACGTCCGCCGCCATTTGCTCCACCCTGTCCCGGTGAGAATGATGGACGAGCACCTGGTGAAAATGTTGGTCGTGCAGTTGGTGCATCAGTTGGACGTACAGGAATTGTGAAACCATTCTTTGTCAGACATGCACGATTTGCATCAGTGAGGTTTGCAAATAACCCACCACGTCCTCCACCGAATCCACGTCCTCCGCCTTGTCCATCTTGTGCACCTGGTGCTGGAGTTGGATTTGTAAGACCACTTGGTTTCGCCGCCGGCATAGGTTTAGTTGTTGCCTTTGGTGTTGGCTTTGCCGATGCAGCAAAGCTATTAGTTGTGCCCACGATTAAAGCCAATGAGGCAACAGTTGCAAAGGTAAACCCGAGTTTATGTATCTTCTTCATGGGTGCAATAGTGGGACCTAATGCTGAGATTTGCTTGTGGAATCGCCATTGAAAGTATGGAATTTGGCCAGTATCTGAGTGCAATACTGCTCGTATGAAGAGTTCTCAAAAGCCAAAGCCAGGACCTCGCAGATCTAAGGGATGGCTTGTTCTCGTAGCCACGGTATTGGGCGTTGGGATTGGCGCATTCACCTTCATCAGCAGCGCTCGAGCCAATCACGTTTACACATTGACATGCGGAATTGTTGATTACAAACCAGGGGTCTTCTTTAAATACTGCGCAGATGGCGGTGTAGCAGTCGGTCAAATTCAGTGGGATTCATGGAGCAAGTCAGGCGCATCCGGACGTGGCATCTATGCAATTAACGATTGCAAACCAACCTGCGTTGCCGGAAAGCTTCATAAAGCAAATGTCACTGTCACTCTGACAGGAAACACTCCCCTAGATATTGTTAATAAGAAGAGCGTTCTCAACCACATTGCAATTGCGACGGCGGATAAGAAGCCACTTCCATTAGGTACAAGCTCTACAGATTCTTGGGATCTTCAATAAATTACAACAAGTAGATGTAACAATGAAGTTACATCAGGTGGTAGCCCCGAAGGGATTCGAACCCTCGTAGCTGACTTGAGAAGCCAGAGTCCTAGGCCGCTAGACGACGGGGCCGTGCATTTGTAAAACTAGGACGAACATATTCAGTTGTTTTTCTTCACTGCGCTGGGGTACCAGGACTCGAACCTAGACTTACTGAACCAGAATCAGCAGGGCTGCCAATTACCCCATACCCCAATATTTTTCAGATATTTTCGATGACTATCTCAAATATCTGGGTCCGACCTTTCGATCGAGCCTTATCTGCGCTTGGCGGCGCGGTGGAAAGTTTACCTCACGCTCAGAGGGAAAATTACAGCGACAAGGCCATCGAAATACGGGCTAGGCACGCATCTTTTCCAAGTAACTCCATAGATTCAAAGAGCGGTGGCGAGATGGTGCTACCTGTTGTCGCAATGCGAAGTGCAGTAAATGCAATACGCGGTTTTAGTCCAAGCTCTTCAACCAGCGATGCACGAAGCACTGCTTCGATAGATTCGTGGTTCCAGGTCAAAACTTTCTCAAGATCGGCCAGTGATCGTTTTAAAATATCTTTAGCTGATGCATCAGTGATCTTTGAAACTGCCTCTGTGTCGACAGTAAATTCCTTGACGAAGAGGAATTTGAGTAACTGTGGCGCCTCATCGAGCTTGACGATGCGCTCTTGAATAATAGGAAGTGCCTTCTTCACAAGTGCAATCTCGGCATCGGTACCTTCGATGACATTCGCCTTCGTAAGGAAGGGAATCGTCCATGTGGCGAAATCTTCAAGGCTTAGCGCACGAATCTTGTCGCCATTGATTGCCTCTAACTTCTTCATATCAAAGCGCGCAGGAGATGAGTGAACCTTCTCGACGGTAAAGAGCTCGGTCAGCTCTTTCATCGAGATATTTTCACGGTCATCGCCGGGTGACCAACCAAGTAGAGCTAAGTAATTACAGATTGCTTCAGGCAAATAACCTTGTTCGCGATACCAGGCGATAGAAACTTCACCATTGCGCTTAGAGAGCTTGGCATTATCTTGGCCCATCACAAATGGCAAGTGAGCAAAGAGTGGGTAATCCTCGATCTTTACGCCCATCGCTTGATACACGCGAATCTGGCGAGGAGTTGAGGAAAGTAGATCTTCTCCACGCAGAATATGCGTTACTTCCATCATTACATCATCGACTGCAACAGCCAGTGTGTATAACGGTGATCCATCTGCGCGCACAAGAACAAAGTCAGGTACAAACTTATGATCGAAGGTAACTTCGCCACGGATCTCATCTTTGAACGTTGTTGTGCCATCAGGCATACGCATACGCACAACGCCTTCGCGCCCCTGCGCCTTAAATGCTGCAATTTGTTCAGCAGTTAAATCGCGACAATGTCCGTTATATCCGGGTGCAACATTTGCTTTACGTTGCGCCTCGCGCACAGCCTCTAACTCATCAGGTGAGCAGTAGCAGTAGTACGCATCTTTCTGATCAAGAAATTTCTGCGCCCATTCGGCATAAATTCCAAGTCGTTGTGATTGCAAGTAAGGACCATTAGGTCCACCAACTTCT
>CAIMXQ010000073.1 GCA_903845465.1 uncultured Actinomycetes bacterium | reverse complement strand
GATTCATTAACTTCTCGGTTTCAGCGAAGGTCTCAATAAAAGTTGCTGCGTGAGGGTGGAAGGAAGATTGCATTCCATGCTCTTGTGCAATCTTTGCAAAGCGATTGATATGGTCTGCTAATTGTGAATAAGCAAGATCGGTGAGCTGTGGGCCAGTAGCAGCGCGAGTGGCGCAGAGATCTCGTTCGGTAGTTCCATCAACAGCAAAGACGACCATCTCTACGCCAACTCTTGCGGCAAGAGCGATGGTCTCTGCTGTCTCTGTCTCGGAAATCGCTTCGATGCCTTCGGTCGTCATATGTACTGCAACATAGATCTCTGCAAACTTCAGCGAATGGTCCTTCATAGCTTGGACAAAGTCAGGGGAGTTTCCTTGATCCATAGAGAGTTGGATGCCCTTGAACCCAAACGCTGCAATCCCGTCAAGGTACTCACCCATGCGATCAGAGTTGTACTTCCAGTTGAGAGGGACGATTCCGATTTGTGAGCTATTCATTTAGAGCACCGTAACTACTAGATCTAACAAGATAGTGGACCAACTGAAATCAGGGCCCCCCCAACCAGTGGCATCCTGAGGATTGTAGTACTCGCGTACTCCGCTCTCTCTAAAGCATTGAACGCTTTGAGCAGCAATATGTCGAGCTAGATCAATTCGACCATGTCGAATAAGACCACGGCTCAGATACCAGTTGCTATTCATCCATGAAGGCCCGCGCCATACAAGATTTCCTCCAACTGTATTTGGACGGTGGGTCGGACCATTTAACGGTGTTGAAGGAATCGGATAGGTGGCCCAGTACTCTTTTGGATCGAGAAGATGCTTCATGAGTCGTTCAACTTTTGCTTCGTCGGTCTGCTCTAAAAGAAGTGGCATCAGCGAAACCCAAGTGTTAACGCGCAGCTGCTTATTCTCTCTGCCGTTAACGCTGTAATAGAGGCCATCTTCTTCGTTCCAACAAAGTTTCTCGAGAGAGGCATGAGCTTTCTTGGCGCGCAGAAGATATTCCTCTGCCCCAGTATCGTCGCCGATCTGTGAGCAGAGATCTGCGAGCACCGTTAAGTTTTCGATATAGATCGTATTGACCATAACATCTGCGACAACAAAATAATTTATTTCAATCATCTTTTTCGGGTCGCGATCAAAGGCATCGTAGGGATCACAAATCTTGTGCCAGCCTCGATCCCAACTATCGTGCTCTTCATCCTGAATCTCTAAGAGCTCATCCCAGACAGGGGAGTGATCAAGGCCAGTCTCATCGGGTTGAACAACGCGGATCAAACCATCGCCGTAAGGGTTTCGAACGGCGTGAAGCCACTCATAGAAGCCTCGCACCGCAGGCAGGACCTCCTTAATGAACTCTGGGCCCCGTCCACGGGCCGCAACTGCTGCAACAGCTTCTGCAAGCAATGGAGGCTGCATTTCGTCGGACAGGTACTTGCTTCGAAAAGCGATCGCATAGGTTGAGACCATCTCCTCATAGGCATCTCTCTGCCAGAACGTGACATGGGAGATGAAGCCATCTGAGTGCTGATTCTTGAGCAAACTCTTTATCTCAGCCTCGGCTTTGCGGATATCAAAATGGCTCAGCGCAATCGCGTGGAAACATGAATCCCAGAACCACTGGAAGGGATAGGTGACCGATGAAGGGCAAGTGAAATCAAAGTCTTCATTACACCAGTCTGCATGGCCAACTTGGCGATTCTTGATATGGATATCAGTGCAGATCTTCAGCAACCACAAGTAGTCATCCTCTTTTGGGGCCTGGAGCTGTGATTCGTGATTGCTCATGAAAGTTTCTATCCATTCAGACTTTGTCAGTGAGTATTGGGTAACATAGCATTATCAGATCGCGAATATCGCGGCTAAGGGAGAGAAAATGACGAGCAAGCCAATTCTTCGTGTGGGTGTAGTGGGCGCTGGCGCTGTTGCCTCTTCGGTCCATC
>CAIMXQ010000072.1 GCA_903845465.1 uncultured Actinomycetes bacterium | reverse complement strand
CATGAGCCAAGCGCATGTGACGAAACATATTTTTGTAACTGGCGGAGTCGCCTCAAGTCTTGGTAAAGGCCTCACAGCTTCCTCTTTAGGTCGATTACTTGTAGCTCGCGGCATTCGCGTAACGATGCAGAAGCTCGATCCCTATCTCAATGTTGATCCTGGCACCATGAATCCCTTCCAGCACGGTGAGGTATTTGTCACCGATGATGGCGCTGAAACAGATCTCGATATCGGTCACTACGAACGCTTCCTTGATAGAAACCTTTCGGGATCTGCCAATGTCACAACAGGTCAGGTGTACTCCAAGGTAATCGCTCGCGAACGTCGTGGAGAGTATTTGGGCGAGACAGTACAAGTTATCCCGCATATCACTAATGAGATAAAAGAACGTATGTTGGCAAATGATTCTGCAGATGTCGATGTAGTTATTACTGAAATCGGTGGAACTGTTGGCGATATTGAGTCGCAGCCATTTCTTGAAGCGGCACGTCAGCTGCGTCAAGAAGTTGGACGCGACAATGTCTTCTATCTCCACATCTCACTTGTTCCCTACATTGGACCTTCAGGTGAGCTAAAGACAAAGCCCACTCAACATTCGATAGCTGCCCTTCGCAGCATCGGTATTGCACCGGATGCAGTAGTTCTGCGATGTGATCGCCCAATCCCAGATGGAATTAAGAAGAAGGTTTCGTTGATGTGCGACGTAGACCTCGAGGCCGTGGTTGCTGCTGTAGATGCACCTTCAATCTATGACATTCCGAAAGTTCTCTTCACCGAAGGTTTGGATTCCTACATTGTTCGTCGCTTAGCCCTTGGTGGCCACGATGTTCAATGGGGCGAGTGGGATGATTTACTCAAGAAGGTACATTCACCAAAACACACTGTGAAAGTTGCGCTTGTTGGAAAGTACATTGATCTTCCCGATGCATATCTTTCGGTAAGTGAAGCCTTACGTGCCGGTGGTTTTGCCAATGAAGCCAAGGTTGAGATTGTCTGGGTTCCTAGCGATGAGTGCGAGACTCCCGAAGGTGCAAAGAAGGCGCTTGGTATCACCGATGCAATCTGCGTTCCTGGTGGTTTTGGTATTCGCGGTATTGAAGGAAAACTTGGTGCCCTTACATACGCTCGCGAAAATAGGATTCCAACCCTTGGTCTATGCCTAGGTTTGCAATGCATGGTGATTGAAGCTGCGCGCAACTTGGCCGGAATTAAGGATGCTAATTCAGCTGAATTCTTACCCGATAGCGGCACACACGTGATTGCAACGATGGATGATCAAAAAGAGATTGTTGCAGGGGGAGCAGATATGGGCGGTTCAATGCGCCTTGGTCTCTACAAAGCAACACTCCTTCCTGGATCAATTGTTGCTGGTGTTTATGGAAGTAACGAGATTTCGGAACGCCATCGCCATCGCTATGAAGTAAATAATCAATACCGAGATCAGATTGCGAAGGCCGGTCTTGTATTCTCTGGAATGTTCAAAGATCGCGATCTCGTTGAATTTGTCGAACTTCCGAAGGAAGCACATCCATATTACGTAGGCACACAAGCGCATCCCGAACTTCGCTCACGACCTACGCGCCCACATCCACTCTTTGTCGGATTAATTGCAGCAGCGCTGGTTCGTAAGGGCGCTCACTAAATTTGAGTTGCGCCATGAATTTCGAGGCAGCGCGTTCGTCCTACCTCGATCAATTGCGTATTGAACGTGGGTTATCAAGTAACTCAATCTCTGCATATTCACGAGATCTTGGAAAATTTTCGGAATTTCTGACAAATTCCAAAAGGAACTTCGCGGACCTATCAACTCAGGACCTTACTGACTTTGAAGTCTGGCTGAAATCGCGCAAGCTCGCACTCTCGAGCATCAATCGAACGCTCTCTGCCGTGAAGGGGTTCTATAAGTATGCCCAACTGGAGTTTGGAATTTCCAATCCGACCCTAGAAATTGTTAGCGGAAAGATTTCTCGCAAACTTCCTAAAGCGTTATCGGTTGATGAGATCACGAAACTCATTGAATCTGCCAAGCGAGAAGGCGATCCAATCTCATTGCGAGATTGTGCAATACTCGAACTTCTCTATTCATCCGGTGGTCGAGTCAGCGAGATTGTCGGAGTCAACACCGCTGATATCTCCATCTCGCAGACCAGTGATGGAGATCTGACGGTACTTAAACTT
>CAIMXQ010000071.1 GCA_903845465.1 uncultured Actinomycetes bacterium | reverse complement strand
AGCTGTGAAGTTACGGATTGAGTTTTGGAAATCTTCTTTGACTCGAGGCGATCGCGTTCCAACATGTTCTTGAAGTCCATATTTCCACCAACATTGAGCTGGTAGGTACGGTCTAGGTGTACGCCACGATCTTGGAACAACTTCGCCATGATGCGGTGAGTAATTGTTGCACCGACCTGGCTCTTGATGTCGTCACCAACGATAGGAAGGCCAGCATCTTCAAACTTCTTAGCCCACACTGGGTCAGATGCGATAAAGACTGGAAGAGCATTTACAAATGCGCATCCCGCTTCGATTGCACACGTTGCATAGAACTTGGCTGCCTCTTCTGAACCTACAGGTAGGTAGCAGATAAGAACATCTACTTTCTCTTCCTTGAGGACTGCAACCATGTCGACTGGTGCAGCAGTTGATTCGGTAATGGTCTCTTTGTAGTACTTACCGAGACCATCCAGAGTTGTGCCGCGTTGAACAGTTACACCTGTCTTTGCAACTTCTGAGAACTTTATTGTGTTGTTCTCTGATGCCCAGATTGCCTCTGCAAGATCTAAACCGACCTTCTTAGCATCAACATCGAAGGCTGCAACAAACTTAACGCTGCTGATGTGGTAACCACCAACAACGGCGTGCATAAGACCTGGAATCTCCTGATCTCGCGCTGCATCCTTGTAATAGGTCACGCCTTGTACTAACGAGTTAGCGCAGTTTCCTACTCCAACGATTGCAACACGAATGTCGCCTTTTCCAGTAGTGATATTCACTTTGTCTTCCCTTCGGTTTTGATCATGCTTTCAAGCCAAGCGATTTCTCGCTGAAGCGAATCGAGTGAGTAGCGGCGCCACTCCTCAAGATATTTATCGAGCCCTGCTGTCGATCCTTCAAGGTCCGTACGCAGTAGTTCGGCCTTCTCTTGAAGACGGCGCAAGCGCCCTTCAAGAATTCTCACGCGGTTCTTCTTAGGCGTTGGGCTAAAGAGTGCGAAGTGGACTTCGAAGCCTTCGTCAGACCAAGACTCTGGCGTCACCGTCTCGGTTAATTGTTCAAAACGCTTGGCGCCTTTTGTGGTGATTGAATAAACGATTCGGGTTCGACGGGATGTCACATCGACCTCTTTTGATTCAATAAATCCAGCAATGACCATGCGGCGAAGTTGCGGATAGAGAACTGAGAATGAGAGCGCGCGGAATGGGCCGAAGATGGCGATCATGCGCTTGCGAAGCTCGTACCCATGAAGCGGGCTCTGTGAGAGCAGCCCAAGGAGAGCGAACTCAAGTGAATCGGCGCGAGAGCGCATTGAGACCTCCCTTACTGGCTATTCCGAACGGTTATATCTATTCGATATATCGAGTGCATAGTTAAGCCGATATAGCTCGGCTGTGGCAAATCGACGCGCCCAGCGGTTAGCGTTGCCCTATGTTCAACGGAGCCATCCCTACCCGCCTGCCTGAGTACCTCGTGGCGGCGATCATCATCATTATCGCTCCAGGTCCTAGCGTCCTCTTCGTCATCGCTCGCGCCGTCGCGTGGGGGCGAAAGATCGCAGTCCTTACCGTGGCGGGAAATGTCACCGGCTCCTTTGTTCTCTCGACGCTGGTTGCAACTGGCGTCGGGCCGATTCTACAAAAGTGGCATATCGCCTACATCGCAGTGCAATGGGTCGGAGGTCTCTATCTGATGTATCTCGGCCTCGATGCAGTCCGTAAACGCGCAGTGCATGCCGCCGATATGACTAATCAAGGTCCCATTGCACCCACTACTCGTCAATCAATTCGTGATGGATTTTGGGTTGGAGTATTAAATCCCAAGGCGATTGTCTTCTTTGCAGCCGTCCTTCCGCAATTTGTCGATATTAAAGGTGGCCATGTAACCGTTCAGCTCATCTTCTTAGGCCTTGTCTTCTGCGTTCTTGCATTTATCTCTGATGGTTCATGGGGTCTACTTGCCGGAACTGCCAGAGCATGGCTTGCAACTGACAATCGTCGTCTAGAACGACTTCGCGGCACTGGTGGAACGATCATGATTCTTCTTGGTGTCGCAGTTCTTATTTCAGCGGTAATAACCGGATAACGAGAGAATGCACCATGCACAAACCTGAAGTTCCAGCACGCGACACTATTGCGCCATCGGATCTTACTTTCGGGCTCTCTACATGCAAGAGATGTCTCTGGCTTAAGTATTGGTTTAAATTTGATATGAAGAAGGAATTTCCATTGGTCAAGCCTCTGGCTGATTCACAAGAAGAGCATTTCCGTCGCGCACCAATGCAATCTCTCGATCCATCGCTCAAACCTGGAGTAGTGAAGCAATGGGGTCAATGGGTAAAGAGCGCGCCTATCTCTTTTAATGGATTTGAAACACGGTGGAAGATTCTTGGAATCTATGATCTGCTCGGACATTACGAAGATGGAACCGTAGGAATTGTCGACTGCAAAGTCTCTGACTCTGAGCGCGATAACGGCCCTTTCTATGCCCCACAACTTGAGGCGTATGCCTATGCCCTTGAAAACCCCGATAAGGGTAAGCCGTTCTCTGTTTCCTCCATGGGGCTTCTGATTTGGAAATTAGCAGGAGTTACGCAAACAGCGCCAAGCGAACTTGCATCTAACACCCACGGTTTTGGAGTAAACCAGCGTTATGTCGCCGTCGAGCGCGATAAGGAAACTTTCTTAACGCTCCTTGAAGAGTTAATCACAACAATTGAAGGTGGAATGCCTCTGCCTGGCGCAGAATGTAATACCTGTACTTACCTCGCTAAGCGCGTTGAACTTGCGATTGATTAATCAATCTTCTTCGTTATTTTCAACGTTAATACCCGATTTCTTCGCCTTCACAGCATAGGTATCTACGTATTCTTGACCTGATAGTTGCTGAATACGTTTCATGATCTGATCGGTAACTTCACGTAGGTAGAGAAGATCGGTTGAATCGCCTTCAAAATACATAGGTTCGCCGAAGGTAATACCGACGCGCATAATCTTGGGAATCACTGTTCCTGATGGCTGAATTTTATCGGTATTAAACATTGCTATTGGAATGACCGGTGCTCCTGATTCGATTGCAAGGCGCGCAATACCGGTACGTCCCTTATATAGGCGCCCGTCTGGGGAGCGAGTTCCTTCTGGATAAATTCCTAGCGAATTACCGCCGGAGAGAACCTCGAGCCCTGTAATCAGCGCTGCTTCACTTCGACGTCCACCAGAACGATCAACTGGAACCTGACCTAGGGCGATAAAGGTCAGCTTCTTAATAAAACCCTTTGGCCCGGGAGATGTGAAGTATTCGCTCTTGGCAAGAAATGTAACTTTGCGCGGTACGACAAGAGGCATGAAGATGGAATCGCTAAATGAAAGGTGGTTCGATGCCAGAATGAGTGGTCCTGAGGCGGGAACATTTCGTAACCCTTTTACCTTTGGGCGAAAGAGCACCATTAAGAACGGCGTCAAAAATGCCCGCAGGGTGCCGTAGGGCAGATTGTTCATAGCCCTAATTTAGCCTTAAATCGGTCTTTTGTGCGAACATAAACCATGAGCAAGCGCGATCAGAGCGGTGACTTCGACGACGAACTCATCGATGCTGAATTTGAATCCATGATCGAAGGTCTCTCACTCGATGAGTCTGCGCCAACAACATATCTTGGCGAGTTAGATTCTTTTGAAGATACAAATAAATTTACTCCTCCAATTCCCCCAAAGAAGAGTCTCAAAGAACAATATCGCGACGCTAAAAAATCGGTAATTCGGTGGAAGAACAATAGACTCAATGAAAACCCAGAAGATGGAGCTGCACTATGACTGAGCACTACACAGGTTTGGAATTTCGTTGGGGAATTTTGAGCACCGGAGGAATTGCTACTGCCTTCGCGCGCGATCTTTCCTATCTAAATAATCACGTTGTCGCCGCCGTAGGTTCGCGCAATATTCAGTCTGCCGAAGATTGGGCGATTGAATTTCCTGGATGTAAGGCTTATGGCAGTTATGAAGAGCTTGTTAACGATCCCAATATCGACGCAATCTATGTCGCTACTCCACACACCTTCCATGCAGAAAATACAATTCTTGCTCTCAATGCAGGCAAGCCTGTGCTCTGCGAAAAGCCCTTCGCGCTCAATACAGAAGAGGCGCAATCAATGGTCGATGCCGCACGCAAAAATAACGTTGCCTTAATGGAGGCTATGTGGACTCGATATCTTCCACATATCTACAAAGTGCGTGAGATTCTCGTCTCTGGTGTCATCGGAAAGATTATTGCGGTCGAAGCCGACCATGGCCAACGCCTTGCAGATTATGCAAACCCTCGCCATTGGGAACCAGAGCTCGGCGGAGGAGCACTTCTCGATCTCGGAATCTATCCGGTCTCATTTGCACATATGGTTCTAGGTATTCCAAAGAAGATTACGTCGACAGCGCTCTTCACAGATAAAGGTGTTGATTCGCACACCTCGGTAATCTTTGATTACGCATCTGATGCACAAGCTGTGCTTTCAACAACCCTTTCTGCAAAGACTTCTAATACAGCAACAATTTCTGGTGAACTCGGTCGCATCGAAATTGATAGCGTTTTCTACACTCCCACATCAATAAAAGTAATCATGCACGATGACACCACGACGGACTATCCACGTGTCTATGAAGGTGGCGGATTACGCGAACAAGCACACTATTTCTCTGAGATGGTTCAACGTGGCGAGAAGGAATCTTCACTACTTGCTCTCGATGAAACTGTTGCGATTATGAAATCACTCGATGAGATTCGCAAACAAATCGGTTTGATCTATCCGTCGGAGCGCTAAACCCGTGCTAAATCAGCGACTCCAACAAGCCCAGCTTCATTTCCAAGTGATGCTGCGATGATCTCTGGATAAGGGTGTCTACCGGCAAATGGCATATAGCGTTCTAGCGCTGCGCGAGTAGGTGCCAACAAAATTTCGCCAGCATCGATAACTCCCCCGCCGATGACAACACATTCGGGATCTAGAATTACGGAAAGTGTCGCAATTCCAGCACCGAGCCATTGCCCTGTTGTATTAAATGCGGCAAGTGCAACGGCATCACCATCACCGGCAGCCTCAGTAATAGCTTTGCCAGTAAGCCCATCAATCGTTCCATCGCCACGCGAAAGTAAGTTGCGGGCAATATCTGGGCTCGCAGCAATTGCTTCACGCGCATGTCGCAACAGCGCATTTCCTGAGGCATACTGCTCAAAACATCCACGTGCTCCACATCCGCAGAGATGGCCATCGGGAACAACGCGAATGTGTCCAATCTCGGCTGCGATACCAAATGCCCCACGATACAAATCACCATTCACAACAATTCCGCCACCAATACCAGTACCGATTGTCATCATCAACATCTGATCTTTACCGCGACCTGCACCGAATCGCGCTTCACCCCAAGCTGCAGCATTGGCATCATTTTCAATTACTACTGGAAGCCCAATCAGCGCAGTGAGGTCAGAATCTAAATCAACGCCATTCCATCCGGCGATATTGGGGGTTGCAAGCATTGTCTTGCGATCAGATGAGACAAAACCTGCGGCGGAAACGCCGACCGAATCGATTGCGAAATCTGACATTAACTCTCTTGCTACATCTGCAATCGCTTGCGTTAGCGCCTTTCCGCCTTCGCGCGGAGTGTCGCGGCGTGCAGTTTTTAGAACAGCTCCGAATTCATCCACGACGCCGCCCAGAACTTTGGTCCCGCCAACATCGACGCCGATTGTGTATGGCATTTAGGAAACTCGCTCAGCCAATTCTTTCAGCGCTGCATCGATGGTTTGTTTCTGCGCCTTTGTAATCATCATTGCAGGAACCGGCAGAGAGACAGCGACCGTTAATTCATAGGTGACTTGTGTGGAATCTGCATCGATTGCTTTAAGCGTGTAAGTGCCATCCATCTGCGTAAGTAGATCTGCGTCATCCATAGAAAAAGAAAGAACCGACGGTGCTGCTGACCAGTCATAATCGAGAGTCACGTGGTCTTTCATTATTCCAGCATCGATTGCTAATTTTGCTTTTGTAATCCGGTCTTCGTCGTCGCGTTCGATCACATCGACCTTCTTGATAGAAGTAAGCCAATCGGGATAGGCATCAATCGCAAAGAGTGCGGCCTCCACATCGGCTAAGGGTGCATCAATAATGACGGTGGAAACGCTCTGATCTGACATGGGCGCAAGGCTACCAATAGTTCAATTAAATTATTGAACTCACAAATCTTCCCTTTGGGAACCCTCTCCCAGTAGCGTTACCTCCATGAACGAAATCACCAACCCAGCCGTAATACCTGCTGCAACAACGGGCAATCTCACCAATCTCATTGCAGAACGTGGCTGGTTTGAACCAGATCGCATCACAATGTCGAAACCACTCGGCGATGGATGGCAACCTCTCACTGCTCGACAGGTTGAGGAAGAAATTCGTGCTACTGCTAAGGGTTTAGTGGCCACTGGAATTCAAATTGGTGATCGCGTCGCAATCATGGCGCGCACTCGATACGAATGGACAATTTTAGACTTTGCAATTTGGTATGCAGGTGGATGTGTTGTTCCGATTTATGAGACATCCTCTGCAGAACAAGTGGATTGGATTCTTAACGATTCAGGTTCAGTTGGTCTTATCGTCGAAACGCCTACTCATCGTGAATTAGTCAACACAATTCTTCCTTCCCATACCCGCCATGTCTGGGTGATGACTGAAGATGTCTTAGACCACTTGCGAACAAGTGGCGCCGGAATTTCCGATGATGAAATAGAGCGACGTCGAAACGCGCTTCTGCCCGAAACTCTCGCGACACTTATTTACACCTCGGGAACAACTGGACGTCCAAAGGGTGTGCAACTCACACATGCAAACTTCCTTGCAGAGTGTGGCAATGTAGTTGAAGCGGCAAACGATCTATTTCTCAAGCCCGGCGGTTCTACTCTCCTCTTTCTCCCAGTCGCGCACGTGTTTGGTCGTATGGTGCAGATTGGTGCAATTACTGCAGGTCTTCACTTGGCACACTGCAGTGATCCCGTAGGTCGACTACAACCAGACCTGGCATCCTTCAAGCCAACATTTGTACTCGCAGTTCCCCGCATCTTTGAAAAGATTTATAACGGCGCAGAAGCTCGAGCAGATGCCGCTGGCAAGGGGAAGATATTTAGAAAGGCAGCAGAAGTAGCTATTGCATATAGCCAAGCACAAGACAAGCGAGGATTTAATCCGCTCCTGACATTGCAACACGCTATCTTCGACAAACTTGTCTATGGAAAGATTCGTCTAGCAATGGGCGGCGCAGTTGAAGCTGCTATTTCAGGAGGAGCCCCCCTAGGTTCGAGATTAGGACATTTCTATCGTGGAGCAGGTATCACGATTCTTGAAGGTTATGGACTTACCGAAACGACAGCTGGTGCAACTTTGAACATCACCAAGAATTTACGGGTTGGTTCTGTCGGCAGACCAATACCTGGCACTTCTATCAAGATCGCAGATGATGGTGAAGTTCTCATCAAGGGACCAATCGTCATGCGCGGATATTGGCAGAACGATGCTGCCAACCAAGAAGTCTTTGATGGGCCATGGTTCAAATCCGGCGATCTTGGTCGTCTCGACGATGAAGGATTCCTCTACATCACAGGGCGCAAGAAAGAATTGATTGTGACAGCGGGAGGAAAGAATGTTGCTCCCGCAGTTCTTGAAGATCGCTTACGTGCACATCCGCTTGTAAGCCAGTGCATGGTCGTTGGAGATAACCAACCTTTCATTGCATCCCTCATAACTATTGATCCGGATATGTTGAAAGGTTGGATTGCTGCCAACAATAAAGCTGGGGCAACGATTGATTCTTTAGTTAATGACCCCGATCTTCATGCGGTGATTCAAACTGCGGTTGATGAAGCGAATAAGGCGGTCTCAAAAGCGGAATCAATCCGTAAATTTACAATCCTGCCAAAAGATTTCTCAATCGCCAATGGCGAGATGACTGCAAAACTTTCGCTTAAGCGCCATGTGATTGCAGAACATTACGCAGCTGAGATTTCGGCTCTCTTCACAAAGTAGCTATTTATGGCATTTCCTTCACGCGAACGGCTGACGGTAGCCCGAACGCTTCATGATGGAATCGCTCAAGATTTGGTCGGGATTGGCTACTCCCTAGACCTTTTACTGGCAGAACCTTCTCTCGATAGCGCAGCGCGCATTCGCATTCGTAACACCCGATTAGAAGTAGATTCATTGATAGCCAAGGTGAGAGGTGAGATTCTCAACCTGCGCGCGCCCCAAAAGGTTTCAATCTCCGAAAGAATTCGTGAGTTAACGCAGACCCTGATTCCACATATCCAGATTGAGTTCAATTCTGATGATGTCGTTCTATCGCCGTACCTTATTGACGAGCTCATCTCCATCACGACAGAACTCCTACGCAATATCGCCCAACACTCTAGGGCTACCCATGTAGCAATCAATCTCTATTCCGTTAACAATCGCACATGTCTTGAGATATGCGATAACGGGATTGGAGGCGCGCAGGTGAAAGACGGACACTTTGGACTAAGCGGAGTTACCGAGAGAGTTCATAATCTTCATGGCAGCATTACTATCGAAAGTACCGAAGGGACTCGCATAGCGCTTCTTGTATGAGCGAACTTATCGTCACCCTGATTGTTGATGATCATGCAGTTGTTCGAGATGGAATTCGCAGGGCGCTCGAAATTCGAAAGGGCTTCTCCATTCATGCGGCCGCTTCACAGAAGGAAGCCGTAGCCCAGATAGCGTCGGTGCAACCAGACCTAATCTTTGTTGATATCAATCTTCCTGATGGCAATGGTCTCGAACTGGTTGTCTGGGTTCGTACTATCTCTGCATCTATCGCAATAATTGTTCTCAGCATGCATGACCAAGACGAATATGTACTTGCCGCCATGCGAGCTGGCGCTAGCGCCTACGTTAATAAATCTGAACCGCTGCCAGTCCTGTTGGGCTTTATGGATCTTGCCTTGAAATCTCCACAATCATTCTCAGCTCAAGCGATGGCTCAGATTATTGATAGAGAGAGCAAATCATTCGATCTCTCGCCGCGCGAGATACAAATACTCTCGCAATTACATGATGGTGCAGCGCTTAAGGACCTGTCCACCCGCCTATTTATTGCTGAGTCGACTCTTAAAAAACATCTGACATCGATCTATCGGAAATTGCAGGTGCGAAATAGAGTGCAGGCAATCGAAAAGGCGCGAATCGCAGGACTATTGAAGTAGTTGATTGAAGCGAGTGGACCAGATGCTCCACTGCCAATGAGCAAGTATCCACTCACGACCTTGTGCACCTAAGCGCGTTGCGAGTTGAGGTTGAGATAACAAGGTGATCGCTGCCTGAGCAATCGCGGCAGGTGAAGTTCCGTCTACCGCAAAACCTGTCTCGCCCTCGAGAACTGCATCAGGGGCGCCCCCCGATTGGCCACCAATTACTGCAAGTCCGCATGCACTTGCCTCAAGATAAACAATTCCTAGACCTTCAACTTCCAATCCTGCAAGTCGCGATCGCGATGGCATTGCAAAGATATCCCCAACGCAGATATATCGTGGAAGATCTGCAAACTGAATGCGACCTATAAAGGTGATGTGTGAGTTCACGCCAAGTTTATCGGCGAGCGTAACCAAGTGATCTTTATATGGTCCATCGCCGACAAAGAGAATATGTGCCTGCGGAATCCGAGTGAGAATCTCAGGCATAGATTCAATCAATCTATCTTGTCCTTTGCGATGAACGAGGCGGCCGACACTGACAATAACCTTCTTTTCGGCAAGTCCGAGTTCGCGCCGGAGCGCTGTTGCATCAGAACGAGGTGCAAAATGCTCAGTATCTATTCCAGGAGCAATCTTTATCATTGCCTCGCGGGCATGTTGAGTCAGTGCCTTCGAAATATTTAGTTGTGTGAACTCTCCAAGGTATGTCAGATGATCCACGCCATTTCCTATTCGACGCATCATCAAGGAGAATGGCCAGACCTTGGACCACCAGACTTCATGTCCATGTGTCAGCGCAACAATCTTTCTTACGCCAGCTCTTCTCAGCCCTTGCGACAACAGCGCCAGAGGAGCTGCAGCTCCAAAGAAAACCGTTGTGATTGCTCGTGCTTTTACTAGAGCACGTACCTTCACTCCGATGCGAAGGCTTGGAAGGAGAATGCGTGATCTATCCCGAATCACTTCTACACCGTATTCACTCATCCACTTTGCATCGAAAGGTGCTGAGCCTTCTTGTGAAGATGTAAAGACAATGACTGAATTCTTGGGCATGCGTTCGATGAGGCCAATAACAAACGTTTCAATGCCACCGGCCCGTGGCCCAAAATCATTGGTAATACAGAGAATCTTCTTCTGCGATGAATTGAGAGAAGTCATTAGAACCGACGGACGGCAACCAAAGGTTTAGATCCAAGTGATGCTTCAGCAACCTTTACTCGTGCACCGGTGTGAGGCGCATGCACCATGCGTCCTCCACCTAGGTAAATTCCGACGTGTGAAACTGGGCGACCAAAGAAGAGTAGATCTCCTGGTTGCTTCTGATTAAAGGGGATTGATTTTCCCATTCGGGCTTGCGCCGCCGCTGAGTGTGGAAGCGAGACGCCTGCGGCTCCGAATGCTTTCATTGTTAGCCCTGAACAATCCCAGTACTGCATGCCTGCGGCACCAAAGATGTACTTATCGCCAATCTGCTTGAGGGCAAACTTCAATGCGATACCCGCTCGACCTGTAACGCCATTAGCGCTCTTTGCTGCCAAGAGCGATGAAGCTTCATCTGCATTCTCTTGATCAAGGGCAAGTTTTGCCAATCTGTCACGATCTTCTTTCTTGAGAGTCGCGAGGAGTGCTTCAGCTTCTGCCAGCTTGGCCGTTGCAAGCGCGCTCCGTTGTGCAAGAGTTTTCTGTAGAACTTTTACCTGAGCCAATCGATCGCTGACGGTAAGCGAAGTCGCGTTGAGCGCCTGCTCGGCTGTTTGAAATTTTCGCAGTTGAGTTGATTTCCGTCGTGTAATTGCTTCAAGAGATCCGGCTGATGAAAGATAGAGTGAAGGGTTAGATGAGAAGAGGAGCTCCAAGCTCTGACTCATAGAACCCGATTTATATTGTTCGATGGCTATGGCGCCAAGGGTCTTTGAGATTGCATCAACAGTTTTACCTTGCAGAGCTGCCTGAGCCTGAATTCCCGCGAGACTTCGAGTAAGAACTGAAAGTTTCACCTTAGCTTCTTGCGCACCTTCGGCTGCAGTTGTCGCATCTTCTTGTAGTTGTCGAACTTGTGCTTGAACTTGAGCAAGAGTTTGAGCTGCATTAGCAGTAGGTGCCGAGAAGAGAGGGATCACACATATGAGAGTCGAGAGTAAAGCGCCAGCACTCAATCGTTTTCTCATGTTTTAAGGCTAACGCGCCACAGTATTGATTTTCAATTTAGAACGGGAATTTGGCTGATAAAAGGGTGAGAAATTCAATATTCTTGCTCTTATGGCTGTCACTGTAACTCTGGTAGTAGGAAGCGACGGCTCCACTTCCAAAAACGGAAACTCAGCCGGAGTTTCTACTTCGGCCGATAGAACTGAATTTCTTTCACGCAGACGAACCGCTGACTGCATTCTCATTGGTGGATTTACAGCGCGTCTCGAGCCATACCACCGAACACCAGTGACGGTGGTTGTTATTTCTCGGAGTTTGATCAACCCGTTAGCTGATAATCGATTGGCCCATTGTTGGAATTTATCCCCAGTAAAGGCGCTCGAGCGTGCTATCGAAACCTTCGGTCCCACTATTCACGTCGAAGCTGGAATATCCGTTGTGAATGAACTCATAGCTGCGAATCGTGTTGATTTTCTTGAACTGAGTATCACTGATATCACTGGTGGAGATGACGTCATAAATATCGACACACTTCTGTCGCACTTCCCGCATAGTGATGAGAAGGTTGTTGATGGGACCAGATTTATCTCAGCTCGCCGATAATCAAAATGCAGAGATAAGCGAAACGCCAATCACCGCGAGTGCCACACCAACATATTGCACTTTGTGTAAGCGCTCATGGAGAATCTTGTACGCAAGGATTGCTGTTGCAACTGGATACAGTGAACCAAGAACCATGGCGAGTGAGACGAGCCCTTTTGTTGTTGCTACTCCCAGAAATAAGTTAGCTGCAAAATCTGAAACTCCGATATAGATAAGTACCGGCAGCTGAGTTCGGCCAAGTCCTCCGACATTGCGGTACTTAGCAAAAATTCCAATACCAATGAGCAGAGTTGTGGCACGCATAGTCGTCATTGTCATCAACGCGCTGCTCTGTGAACCAATCGCCATAAATGAAAGAGCTAATCCAAAGAAAAGTGCAGCAGAGACTGCAAGGAGAACTGGTTTCAGCGGAAGACCTTGAGAAATTTCTGGTCCACTTGCCAGGAATCCTCCAAGAAGAGCTGCGCCCACTCCTATTGCGAGAATTGTTGAAAGGTGATCGCCCTTTATGACAATCGCATATGCCAGTGGAATCAGCGCACCGAGTGAACTGATGGGAGAAACAACCCCCATGCGACCAGTTGAAAGTCCGCCATACAAACTCATAAGACCCACATATCCACATAATCCAGCTAGAAAGCCAGGTAGCAGGTAGCCGTGAGAACCAAACGCTTCTGATTTCCAATCGCCAGTGACAGCTACTAGAAAAATTCCTGTCAAGAATCCAATTGCCTGCGTCGTCGCCAAAACCGCAATGGATGGAAATTTTTTACTGAGATTGCCTGCGTGAAAATCTGCGCTACCCCAGAGTCCGCTTGATAGAAGCGCTAAGAGGCTGGCCATGGAAGGACTCTATCGTCTTGACCCTCAGCCTCCCACGCAAATCTTGCCTTCAACTTTAGAATTAAGCAGTGAAATCCTCTTTCAGCTTCGATGAGTTAATCGAACTTCTTCGGACATTCACTCCACGTGACGAAATAATTTTGGAAGAAGTTCCTGCGCCTCAAAAATTGGCGACTCATTCATTTGCATTTACAGCCGACATTTCCAATGGTGCTTTGGGAGATGACGAGGCGGAAGTTGCATCTGGCCGCTTTGTTATTTTGCATGAACCTGGTGGTCAAGATACCTGGGAAGGTGACTTTCGCTGCGTAACTTTTATGCGCGCGGATGTCGATAGTGAGATGCAAGAAGATCCCCTACTTCCTGAAGTAGGTTGGAATTGGCTCCTCGATTCTCTTGAAAAGACTGGAGCGCAGTGCAATGCGCCCAGCGGCACTGTAACTCGCGTATCGAGCGCATCATTTGGAAAACTGTCACCACGTAATAATGATTCTGAAATTGAGATACGTGCTTCGTGGTCGCCAATAATTACTTCACCGGCAGATATTTTTCTTCATGTTCAGGCATGGTGCAACCTCATGACTGAAGTTGCAGGACTACCTCCTGTACCTGAAGGTGTTGCATCTATTGGCGCGGCACGTCGCCGTGGCTAATACCGAAGAAGAGCAGGGAGCAGCTCCACTCTCAGTTGCAACTCCACTCTTAGCCCCGGCTCTGGGCGTTCCAGATATTATCGATACAGAAATTGCCTTCGATCGTGCTCTCGCTGAACTCGCAGATGGAAGCGGACCTTTTGCATTCGATGCCGAACGTGCATCCGGTTATAAATACAGTGCACGGGCATATCTCATTCAAATAAAGCGCACTGGCGGCGGATTGCATTTGATCGATCCCATTCCATTTGGCCCCGGCCACCGTTGCTTTATTGCACTGAACGAGTTAATTCAAAACCACGAAGTAATTCTGCATGCCAGTACTCAGGATTTACCATGTCTTCGCGAACTTGGAATTAGCCCACAAATTCTCTTCGACACCGAACTCGGTGGACGTATAGCAGGTCTTGCTCGCGTCGGCTTGGGTCCACTTCTTGAATCTCTCATGGGGGTTTCACTTGCCAAGGAACACTCAGCGGTAGATTGGTCTAAGCGGCCACTACCGCAGGATTGGCTCAACTACGCAGCTCTCGATGTTGAGTTGCTAATTGAACTCCGCCGCAAGGTCTATCAATTACTTGTTGATGCACGGAAATGGGAGTGGGCCGCAGAAGATTTTGCTTCGATCATTTCAGCACCACCTGCACCACCGCGCATTGATCCTTGGCGGCGGACATCGGGAATGCACAAGGTCAAAAAGCGTAATCACATGGCTGTCATCCGCGAACTCTGGAATGCTCGCAATGAGTTGGCACAAGAGCTTGATATCTCCCCAAGTCGCTTACTTTCAGATCTTGCGATCACCGAACTTGCACTTGCGTCCGATAAAGATCCCATCACAAATCGCAAACATCTCGAAAAGATTCTGCGGCCATTGGGCTTGCGAGCGCGCTGGTTAGAAAATGCTGCAACATGGATTAGCTGTATCACCGATGCCATTGCGATGACTGAAGATCAGTGGCCAGAGGCGCGATCCAAGAGCGATGCGATGCCGCCCATTAAAATTTGGCGCGAGCGCTTCCCTGAAAAATATGCACCGCTTTCGCATGCGCGATTTAACTTACAACTTCGTGCTGAAGAACTTTCGATTCCCCTAGAAAATATGATCAGCCCCGAACTAGTCAGGCGAATCTGTTGGCAACCACCGACTACTACAGTCAGTGAAGCCCTCACGTCGATGGGCGCTCGACGCTGGCAGGCCGAGATCGCATCCCCCATCCTTGAGCAGGCGCTGACTGAGCGTGAACCACTGGAGCTTCCTGAGCCCGAAGGCGAGTCCGAGGCAGCACCCGCAGAGTGAGGAATTACGCAACATATGAGTTGCGTAATTAAGTTTGGTCAATTACTCTCAAGCCATGCTCAGCACATTCATTATCGCTCTTCGCGAGGGACTTGAAGCCGCACTCATTATCGGCATCCTTGTCGGCTATCTCGTGAAGACTGAGCGAAAGCACCTACTGCGAGCCCTCTGGAGCGGCGTCTTCGCTGCGATCGTATTGAGTCTCGGGCTTGGTGCATTCCTCTCATTTACCTCCGCCGAACTCTCGACTCGAGGCGAGGAACTCTTTGCTGGAACTACCGCCCTCACCGCTGTGGCGCTCGTAACCTGGATGGTCTTTTGGATGCAAGCTGCAGCTCGCGGATTGCGAGATGAACTTCATGGCAAGGCAGAGAACGCACTTCTTGGTGGTCCCCTTGCGCTAGCGGTTGCTGCCTTTGCCGCGGTTTCTCGGGAAGGACTAGAAACTTCACTCTTTCTCTATACAAACTTTAAAACGGTTGGACCTTTCTCTGCGCCGAGCGTTGGTCTGATCCTTGGATTACTTGCAGCAACTGCGCTCGGCTATGGACTCTACAAGCGTTCGGTCAAAATTAATCTAGGAAAATTCTTCACATACTCTGGTGTAGCGCTGATTGTTGTTGCAGCCGGAGTTCTCGCAAATGGGATTCACGAATTTCAAGCATTTGGCTGGCTTCCCGGCAAAAGCGCATATGCATGGAATTTCACATGGCTCCATGACGATGCTCTCCCAGCTGCCTTGCTCAACGGAACTATCGGCTTCAGTTCGCACCTGACTTGGTTGCAACTCATTATTTGGGGTGCATATCTGACTTTGACCATCACCTCATACCTGAGACCCCCTGTAAAGGTAAAAACCCTCTCCAACGCGTAGCGCTTTTTCCTACTCACGGGTAACCTTGAAACATACTCCGTAGAGAAGGAAGCACTATGACTTCGCAGATTCGATCCGTTGTCCTCGTCGATGCTGTTCGTACACCTTTTGGCAAAGCTGGAAGTATGTATGCAGGCACTCGCGCAGATGACCTCATGGTTCGTGCAATGCGCGGGTTGCTCGAGCGCAATCCCAAGGTTGATCCCGCATCGATTGATGATGTTGCGATTGCTGCTGCAACCCAGACCGGCGATCAAGGAATGAATATCGGTCGTAGCGCAACTCTTCTTGCAGGTCTTCCTAAAACTGTTCCCGGATATTCCATCGATCGCTGGT